>NZ_JAKREY010000004.1:0-273184 GCF_022348265.1 Alteromonas sp. Cnat3-28 | reverse complement strand
CTGTTCAGCTATCTACCAGAATGAGTTGAATGCGAATGGGATCCAGCCGTCAATGACAGATGGTTACGACTGTTATCAAAATGCATTAGCAGAACGAATAAACGGTATACTTAAGCAAGAGTTCTTAATCTATCGGTGTAAAACGATAGAGGAATTAAATATACTCGTTACCGAATCAATCAAGATTTACAACGAAATGAGACCGCACCTTAGTTTGGGCATGAAAACTCCCAACCAAGTGCACGATCGAAAAGGCCAGCTACTAGAGCTGGCCTAAAAACTGTCAACCTATCTTAGGACGGGTCACTGTTGTTCATTAAGTGACACTAAATTCTTATTAAAGTTGCATTTTTCATTAGACGAAAAGATTAAAAACTATACACAATAATTACTATCGTTTTCCCAAATACCTACTAAGCTGAAATTACGGGGTTCCGTATTTAAGGGGTATTCATGGGTATTTTTGAACACTATCAAAGTCGCTATGAAGAGCGAAAACAGGAAGAGTTCACCATTGGGGAGTTCCTTGAAATTTGTAAAGAGGATCAAACCGCTTATGCAAATGCAGCAGAACGTTTGCTACAAGCTATTGGTGAGCCTGAATTAATCGACACTGCCAACGACCCGGCACTTAGCCGCATTTTCTCAAACCGCGTTATTTCTCGTTATCCAGCTTTTTCAGAATTCTATGGCATGGAAGAGGCCATAGAACAAATCGTTTCTTACCTTAAACACGCCGCACAAGGTCTTGAAGAGAAGAAACAAATTCTCTATTTGCTCGGCCCAGTGGGTGGCGGTAAATCGTCTCTGGCAGAGAGACTTAAAGAACTGATGCAGCACGTACCTATTTACATGCTGAAAGGCTCGCCTGTTAACGACCATCCATTCTGTCTGTTTGATGTCAAAGAAGATGGCGACATTTTACAAAAAGAGTACGGCATTCCTAAGCGCTACTTAAAAACCATCATGTCTCCGTGGGCACGCAAACGCCTGCATGAATTCAATGGCGATATTACCCAGTTTAAGGTGGTTCGCGTTTATCCGTCAGTGCTCGACCAGGTGGGTATCGCTAAAACCGAACCCGGTGACGAAAACAACCAAGATATTTCATCTTTGGTGGGTAAAGTTGATATTCGCCGCTTAGAACAATATGCACAAAACGACCCTGATGCTTACAGTTATTCAGGTTCACTATGTAAGGCCAATCAAGGCTTAATGGAATTTGTGGAGATGTTCAAAGCACCGATTAAGGTGCTGCATCCACTATTAACCGCAACTCAAGAGGGTAACTACAACCCAACAGAGGGCTTCTCTGCCCTTCCCTTCGATGGGCTTATACTTGCGCACTCAAATGAGTCTGAGTGGCAATCGTTTAGAAACAATAAGAATAACGAAGCCTTCCTAGACCGTGTCTATATAGTAAAAGTACCGTACTGTTTGCGAGTACGTGAAGAAATTAAGATCTACAAAAAGTTACTAGACAGCAGCGAGCTTAACGGCGCGCCCTGTGCGCCAGACACACTAGAGTGTTTAGCGCAGTTTACGGTGTTATCGCGCTTGAAAGAGCCAGAGAACTCCAGTCTATTTTCTAAAATGCGCGTGTATGATGGCGAGAGCCTGAAAGACACCGATCCGAAAGCCAAGTCTTATCAAGAGTACCGCGACTACGCCGGTGTCGATGAAGGCATGGAGGGGTTATCCACCCGCTTTGCATTTAAGATTCTCTCTCGGGTTTTTAACTTCGATCACCAAGAAGTGGCGGCAAACCCAGTCCATTTGTTTTATGTACTAGAGCGTCAAATTGAACGGGAGCAGTTCCCTCAAGAAACTGCCGATAGGTATTTGGAGTTTTTGAAAGGCTACCTCATTCCTCGCTACGTGGAATTCATTGGTAAAGAGATTCAAACGGCTTACTTAGAATCGTATTCTGAATATGGGCAAAACCTGTTTGACCGCTATGTAACCTATGCTGATTTCTGGATCCAAGACCAAGAGTATCGCGACCCAGAAACCGGACAACTGTTCGACAGAGCGTCACTGAATGCCGAGTTAGAAAAAACAGAGAAGCCTGCAGGAATAAGTAATCCGAAAGATTTCCGTAACGAAATCGTTAACTTTGTTTTGAGAGCCCGTGCAAATAACGGCGGCAAAAACCCAGCATGGACCAGTTACGAGAAACTTCGCACCGTGATTGAGAAGAAAATGTTCTCTAACACGGAAGACTTACTGCCGGTTATTTCTTTCAACACCAAAGGCTCTGCAGAGGAGCAGAAAAAACACGACGACTTTGTAAATCGTATGACCGAGAAGGGATATACGCAAAAACAAGTTCGGTTGCTGTGTGAATGGTACCTGCGCGTACGTAAAGCGTCTTAGCGCTAAACGCATGTGGTGCTGAAGCGCGTGTAATGCGTGCTTCAGCACGGGTATTTGTAGTTCACAACAAGACAAGCAGGTGTGTATGGCGCATTTTATTGACCGAAGGTTAAACAGCAAAGGTAAGAGTACGGTAAACCGCCAGCGCTTTATAAAGCGTTACAAACAGCAGATAAAGCGCGCTGTTTCTGATGCAGTGGGTAAACGTTCTGTTACCGATTTAGATTCTGGCGAGCAAATTAGCATTCCAGCCAGAGATATCTCTGAACCAATTTTTCATACCGGCCGCGGCGGCAGTAGAGATATTGTCCACCCTGGCAACGACCAATTCACAGCGGGTGATAAAATTGATAGACCGCCAGGTGGCGGTGGCAAGGGCGCAGGCGAAGGCGACGCTAGCAATGAAGGCGAAGGCCAAGATGAGTTCGTATTTTCTATATCCAAAGACGAATATTTAGACCTACTTTTTGAAGATTTAGCGCTTCCCAATTTAAAGAAAAATCAATTTGATAAAGTCACCCAATACGAAACCTATCGCGCAGGTTATCAGACCGATGGCGTGCCAAGTAATTTAGATATTGTTCGCTCACTCGAAGGCTCTGTGGCAAGGCGTATTGCCTTAAGCGGAAGTGATAGAAAGAAACTGAGAGAGCTTGAAGAAAAACTTGCACTGCTTATAGAAGACAAGCACGACAATACGTTAGCCATAAATGCATTAAAAGAAGAAATTGAAGCACTCAAAGCCAAAATAGCCCGAGTGCCTTTTATTGATACTTTCGATTTGCGCTTTAAGAACTATGACAAGCGTCCGCTTCCCTCAAGCAAAGCCGTAATGTTTTGCTTAATGGATGTATCTGGCTCTATGGACCAAGCCACCAAAGACATGGCTAAACGGTTTTATATCTTGCTGTATCTCTTTTTGACGCGAACCTACGAAAATGTAGACGTGGTGTACATTCGTCATCACACGCAAGCAAAGGAAGTAGACGAGCACGAGTTTTTCTACTCTCAAGAAACCGGCGGCACTATTGTTTCAAGTGCATTGAAGCTAATGGATGAAGTCGTTCGCGAGCGCTACAGCGATGGAAACTGGAATATCTATGCAGCACAAGCGTCAGATGGCGATAACTGGGCTGATGACTCGCCACAGTGTCGTGACTTGCTTACCGCTAAACTGTTACCCGCAACCCGTTACTATGCCTATATTGAAATAACCGAGAGGCAGCACCAAAGTTTGTGGCGAGAATACGAGAAAGTGGCCGCCACTCACGACAACTTTGTATGTAAGCACATACAAACACAGGCCGACATCTATCCTGTGTTCAGAGAGCTATTCAAACACTCTGAACAAGATGCGCAGCAAGGAGCCTAATATGACAACCGACGCTATGGCAAAAGAAAACAGCAAGCCTGAAACATCAAAACGCCACTTATTAAGCGATGGGCCCGACTGGACGTTTCCACTTATCGAAGAGTATGAGCAACATATCGATCGCATCGCCAAAAAATTTAAGTTAGACACCTATCCCAATCAAATTGAGGTGATCACCGCAGAGCAGATGATGGATGCTTACGCCAGCATCGGCATGCCGCTTAACTACACGCACTGGAGCTTTGGAAAAAAGTTTATTCAAACTGAGCAACAATACCGTCGTGGACAAATGGGGCTGGCTTACGAAATCGTCATTAACTCTGACCCCTGCATTGCGTATTTAATGGAAGAGAACACCATTACCATGCAAGCGCTCGTTATGGCTCATGCGTGCTACGGTCACAACTCATTCTTCAAAGGCAACTACTTATTTAAAACCTGGACCGATGCCAGCTCTATCATCGACTACCTAGTATTTGCTAAAAACTACATTGCTAAATGCGAACAAAAATATGGATTTGATGAAGTCGAAAATATGCTCGACTCGTGCCACGCGCTAATGAATTACGGCGTTGACCGATACAAACGCCCGCAGAAAATTTCGTTACAAGAAGAGAAAAACAGACAAGAAGAGCGCGAGGCCTACCTGCAATCGCAAGTGAACGAGCTTTGGCGCACCCTGCCAAATAGCCCGCATAGCAAACACAAAGAAAAAATTCGTTTTCCACAAGAACCGCAAGAAAACCTGCTTTATTTTATTGAAAAAAACGCACCTTTACTTGAACCTTGGCAACGTGAAATTGTGCGTATTGTTCGGAAAGTTTCGCAGTATTTTTATCCGCAGAAACAGACTCAAGTAATGAATGAAGGATGGGCCTGTTTTTGGCACTATCACATTCTAAATGAGATGTATGACGAGGGTTTGGTCAGCGACCGCTTCATGATGGAGTTTTTGCACAGTCATTCAAGTGTCGTAATGCAGCCAGAGTACAACAGCCCTTATTACTCTGGCATCAATCCGTATGCGTTAGGCTTTTCCATGTTCATGGATATTAAACGGGTATGTCAGTCCCCCACTGAAGAAGACTATAAATATCTTCCAAGTATCGCAGGAAAAGACTGGCTTGAGACCGTGCATTTCGCCATGGAAAACTTTAAAGACGAAAGTTTTATCAGTCAGTTTTTATCGCCTAAAGTTATTCGCGACTTTAAGTTATTCGCCCTTGAAGATGACACCACCAAGCCCTTTATTGCGGTGAGCGCTATTCATGACGAAATGGGTTATCAAATTATTAAAGAGAAGCTGTCTGCTCAATACAATTTGAGTAATTTAGAACCCAACATTCAGGTACATAACGTTGATGTGAGGGGCGATCGTTCGCTTACTCTTCGCTATATTCCTCAGCGAGGAATTCCGCTAGGCGATTCAAAAGATGAAGTTATGCGCCACCTGCACAGGCTGTGGAAATTTGATGTACGTTTAGAGCAAGACAATGGTGATGATGGTATTGACGTGATATCAGAGTGTAAACGTGCACCGCAGGCGTAAGCCTGCGGTCAGCCCTCAGAACAAGATTTTAAGCCGCCTTTGCACTTTCCATTTCTTTTCTGGAACACAGTAACAATGACAGTGCGCCTATTGCTGCAAAAACGGCTGCGGTAACGAACGTCTCATAGGCGTTAGTGCCTTGCTGCCACTGCTGCCCTGCCATGTAGTTTCCAAATGCGCCACCTAATCCAAACGCTATACTGATGTATACCGCTTGCCCTCGGCTTTGATACGCCTTCGGCAGGAACTGGTGGATAAAATGCACCGATACTGCATGCGTTAAACCAAAGCTTAACGCATGAATAAGCTGACTCAACACAATCACCATAAAGGTATCTGCGAATGCCGCCATGACATACCAGCGAAGCCCTGTCAGTGCGATGCTCACAAACAATAAATTCCACACGCCAAACTGGCTAATCAGACGGCGGGCAATAAGAAATATCCCCACCTCGGCAAGTACCCCAAGCGCGATAAAGATACCAGTTTGTTGGCCGCTGTAATCAAGGTCGCGCATGTAAAGTGCGAAAAATCCGTAATACGCACCAAAGCTAATTTGCAAGCACGCTGAAGCGAATATAAAGATGGCGAAAGGTCTTTGTTTGGCGTATTTCCAAATACTTCCCGCCGTAGACGTTTCAGGTGCAGCTTCTTTGGGCGCACGTATGAACAAGGTACTGATGAACAGTAACGCGAGTACGCCAATACTGGCGTGCACTGGCGTATCGGTAGAAAAAATATCTAGGGCCTTTCCTACACCGACCGTCAAACAAATAAAGCCAACGCTCCCCCATAGTCTTATTTGCCCATACGTGGCATTGGTTTCCGCCACCGTGTTCATGGTGATAACTTCAAGCTGAGGCAACACCGCTGTCCAGAACATCATCATTAACCCGAAAGCCAGCGTAAGCCCCCAAAAACTGGTGAAGTAAAACACCGAACTGAAAGTCAGTACGGTGAGCAAGCAGCCTAAACGCATTACGCCAATAGCATTACCCGTTTTATCGGCCACGCCAGCCCACAGACCTGGCCCTAAAATACGCGCTAGCGTTATAACCGCAAAGAGTTCACCGATTTCGGCAGAGGAAAATCCCCGCCCATCAAGGAAGATACCTAAATAAGGCACAAGCACGCCAAGCTGACCGAAGTAAAGCCAGTAGGTGATAGCGAGAATAAAGAGGCCGGTTTTGCTGCTTGCTGGGCTCGCCGCAGTATTGTTGGCATCGTTTAGGCCATTTGGTGACAATTCACATCTCCATATGCAAAAACGCCACTAGCGCAGAACCGGCAGTGGCGAATGATAAAATTAATTAGCGCGACATGCGCTCATGCTGCGTGTATCTTTAATCCGCGTTAACGTCGCAGTCTTGGCATTGCGGTCTTGCGATTTAAAAAACTGCTATGCCTGACCCGCAATTGGTTTCGTGGTCGACTGCACACCGGCATTTTGCGCGCGGTGGCGCAGCAGATGATCCATCAATACCAGCGCCAGCATGGCTTCGGCAATAGGTACAGCACGGATACCCACACACGGGTCGTGACGACCTTTGGTGACGATATCGATTTCCTCATTGTCTTTATTGATAGTTTTACCGGGAACCGAAATACTTGAGGTCGGCTTAAGCGCCATGTGTACTTCAATATCCTGACCGGTAGAGATGCCGCCTAGCACGCCACCTGCATGATTAGATGTGAATCCTTCGGGAGTAAGCGTATCGCGGTGTTCACTGCCTTTTTGATTAATAACATCAAAACCATCACCAATTTCCACGCCTTTCACTGCGTTAATTCCCATCATGGCGTGGGCGATTTCAGCATCTAGCCTATCGAAAACAGGCTCGCCTAGGCCTACAGGCACATTCTTCGCAACAACCGATACTTTCGCGCCAATGCTGTCGCCTGACTTTTTAAGGCCTCGCATGTACTCGTCCAGCGCGTCAAGCTTAGACTCATCAGGGCAGAAAAACGGGTTAGTGTTGGTTACGCTGTGATCAACCTTATCTACCGTTACCGGCCCAAGCTGAGACAAATAGCCTAATACCTCAATACCGTGCACTTCTTTAAGGTACTTTTTCGCAATACCACCTGCAGCTACGCGAATAGCCGTTTCACGTGCAGACGAACGCCCACCACCGCGGTAGTCACGGCTTCCGTACTTTTGATCGTAGGTATAGTCAGCGTGGCCTGGACGAAAGCGGTCCTTGATATTGCCGTAATCTTGGCTTCGCTGATCTTTATTTTTAATCAATAAACCAATACTGGTGCCAGTAGTTTTACCTTCAAATACGCCAGATAAAATTTGTACTTCATCGTCTTCTCTTCGCGCCGTAGTATAACGAGAGGTGCCGGGCTTACGTCTGTCTAAATCAACCTGAAGATCTTCTTCTGTGATCTCAAGTCCTGGAGGGCAACCGTCTACCACACCGCCAATTGCAATGCCGTGGCTTTCACCAAACGTGGTTACAGTGAAAAGTTTTCCGAAGCTGTTACCTGACATAATTAACTGTTAATCCTTACTACTAAAATACTGTACTAATGTGTTTTTCTGAATTGCGAAAATACCTGAACCGCCATTTTCGAACTCAAGCCAAATGACTTCTAAGCCAGGGAACCTTTCGCTCATGTGCACTTCGCTATTTCCAACTTCAACGAATAACCAGCCACCGTCATTAAGGTAAGTTGGCGCCTCTTTAAGCATGATATCAACCAGTTCCAGACCGTCTTCACCTGCGGCAAGGGCAAGCTCAGGCTCGTGGTGATACTCTTCAGGCAAGTCAGCCATGTCCTCTGCGTCAACATAAGGCGGATTAGACACGATAAGGTCGTATTTCTGCCCTTCTAAACTTGAAAACAGGTTAGACTGAATGGGATAAACACGGTGACTAAGACCATGCTCCTGAATATTGATATCGGCCACTTCCAATGCATCTGTGCTGATATCAACGGCATCTACCTGCGCCTCTGGGTATGCATGAGCAAGCGCAATAGCAATACACGCGCCGCCCGTGCACATATCAAGAATACTGTTAGGCGTAGATTCTACAAATGGCGCAAACTCTTTTTGAATAAGTTCAGCAAATGGAGAGCGAGGAATGAGCACTCGCTCGTCTACGTAGAACGGCATACCGCAGAACCAGGCTTCGTTTGTGATATAAGGCAATGGCATGCGAGTTTGCACGCGCTTTAAAACAAGCTCTGCAATCTTCTCTCGCTCGCTTTTCGTTAAGCGAGACGTCATTACGCTGTCCCCAACTTGTTCCAATATAGGGTGAGGCAAATGTAAGGCTTGCATAACTAGGCTTGTCGCTTCATCCCATGCATTGTCAGTACCATGACCAAAATACAAAGCCGCATCGTTAAAACGGCTGGTTGCCCATCGTGTCATATCTAACAGGGTATGCAGATCTTCAATGGCTTCTTCAAGGTAAAACTTATCGGTCATGGCGTTTGGGTACATCAAAAATTTTAAAGCTGGTATCATACCCAAACTTCATACCGATTCACATAATTAACTACGTACCGAATCTTTCTATTCGTTATAATTTAGGCATTTTGAATCGTTAAACTCGAGTGTATTTACCCAAGCTATTGTTGATGAAAACCTTTAAAAAAGAACTCAAAGCATTAAAGAAGCAACTTTCTGGACCTCATCGCCATAAAAGTCAGGCGAGTCAGGAAGGCGCCCGTAATGGAGATATGTCTACGAATACCGAGGAAGAGACCTTTTCATTTGCCGATGCAATGCAGGGAGTGACGCCTTTATCACAAGATAAAGTTGAGCCTGATAAGCAAGTTGAGTTATTTAAGAAGTCACAGCAGGTAAAAGGTAAACACCTAAAACACAGCAAGCAATTAGCGGCAAGCTTCGACTTTTCTGATATGTACCAGGCAGCGTTGCCGCAAGAAGGGCCTATGCGCTTTTGCCAAGAAGGTGAGTCTACGCATATTTTGAAGCAGCTGCGCCGTGGCGACTACTCGCCAGAAATGACGTTAGATTTACATGGCCTTACCCGAGAGATGGCAAAAGCCGAGCTTGCCGCACTTATTCACACGGCAAGAAAAGAACTGATAGATTGCGTGTGCGTAATGCATGGTTTTGGTCAGGGCGTGCTAAAAGCCGCCCTGCCCCATTACTTAGTTCAGCACCCACACGTACGTGCATTTCATCAAGCGCCCCTCGAATACGGTGGACAAGCAGCACTACTGGTACTCATCGACATACCGCTTCAAAACAACAAGCGTTAATTTGCGCCTGGACAGCCATACATGGTGACTTATTTGTCTTCATCTGCACTGTTGTGCATAAACAAATAAGTGTAATACATCATCATCGCTACAATAATGCCTATACCGAGTAGTGAGCCCCATACTACGGGGTCTTTCATCATAGTCCACAACATAAGTAATCTCCTCTTCAACTAAGTAAATAGTAGAAGAGGCGTTAGATAGAGGATGTGATCCAGATCAAATTCGATTCCTGGTGGTTAGCTGTCGGCCTAATTATTTGATCCAGGTCAACATACAGTTAATACGAATCCACATATTCGTCGCGCCATCACAATTGGGGCTTTGCCATACTTAGTTGTAACGATTGAATATGTTCAGGTCTCCCTCATAACCAAGCAACGCCTCCGCATTACGGCACAGCTGCTCCATCGACTCACTAACTTGTATATCAAAATTGGGGGGTGTTGCTCGAAGACTGTGTTGAAAGATTTTGGCGTTTACATGGTTCGCAAGCAAAAGAAACCCCAAACATCCATACGTTCGCAGAAAGGGAAGCCGTGAGCAAAGTTGAGATGCGGCAGTATGTGTAATCGTTAAACTTTTATCGGGTATAGATAGAATTACCCACTTATCAAGTTTCTGACCCTCTCTTGCGATATTCCTAAACCACCCGTCGACAACGCTATCGTAGTATACATTGCTTGGTATATCGAATAGAACATTGTTGACGTTGAAAAAACGGTATTGATGCTGACTACCTACCATGGCTACCTCCTGTTATGCCTTCATTCAATTGATAGAGTGGAGCACTGAGCAAAGATCAGTTTTAACAGGGCGAGTTCGCCTAGTTAGGGCTGTTATGGCTATCGTCTGGCATTATTGAACTGATTAACATTGTGGGCCTGCAGACAAGCAAGTACTTTTTCACTCAACCACAGTGTTGCCTGAGCAGTGTCGTCGAAGTATTCGAATGCTAGTGTTGAAGATTCATAAACACGAGACCAAAACTTCTTTTGCATTGCCACACCTTCTGGTTCATGAAGCACCACTGCCGTAGCAATTAGACCCAATGCTACGGCTTTACTAACAATTTCTTGCCCAGCGTTAGTAGCCTCCATGGGCGCAAGCGCTAGACCATGCACATTTACTAAGCTTCCCCAACACGGTGTATCAATATTCTTTCTTTGTGCGCCAATCTTTGTGCATCAACCTCACGCTCATACTTTTGCATGAACTCAAGATTAAACGGACCTACTAAGTCTATATGTAGAATATTTTGCTCTGCTTGAAAATGAGCGTGAACTTCTCCATGCGCACTAAACTTGTCTATATCCATACGTTCCTCCACTTGAAAAGTATAGAACAAGATTAGGGCCAGATAAATTTGTTGCATATTGAGGCATAAAATTAATCAAAAAAATGTATTGCAAATCATTCTCATTTGCACTATCTTGTAAATGCCTGTTCGACGTTGGGTAAAAAACGGTCTTGGCTTAGCGTCGCTGAGGGATAGACGCCCGTCTATTCCTCAATTTTTTTCTTCAATATATTTTTCTACTTATTTTAATCAACGTTCATAGACGCATAAAAAAAGCGACTATAACGTCGCTTTTTCTCGCTTCTTTAATTTAGCTAAACAGCTTCATAAACCAACCTTTTTGAAGATCTTCCTCGCAGGTCTTAAGTTGCGTAGCGTAGCGCAGCGAGCGCGCTTTAACTTTTGACGCCACTTTCTTCAACCACGGCTTTCTATCATAGCTTCTGCGTTTGTACCCGCCCCATCCTTCGTGATAGTTAAGGTATTGCGCGTAGGCGTCCCATTTAGAAATACCGTTCACTTTTTGCGACTTGTAAATAAACCATCCCATAAAGTCGATAGCGTCCTCGAAATCATCACGATCCGCACCACTGTTATCTGTTTCTCTCATATAGTCAGACCAGGTAGGTGTTTTCGCTTGTGAATAGCCATAAGCCGAACTAACACGCCCCCAAGGGATAAGCCCGAAGAAAACGTAATCACGCGGTGGAAGCGCATCGTGGCGGAAGGAACTTTCTTGATACATCATGGCCATTGGAACATGTATAGGCACACCCCATTTATCGCGGGCATCAGCAGCTGCATCATACCAATCGTCCTTTTCGTAGAATATTTCGCACAAATTACTGATGTCTTTAGGAGGCGTAGTTGCACACCCAGCGATAAACAGCGGAAAAAGAACGATGAGAGTTGATAAAAAAACAACCAATTTTTTGAACTTTTGGTTCATAGCTTGTCTTAACTAATGTTCTAGTAAAATGTGTGTTTCCCTGGAACCCTTCGATGCCTGACCTATGTCAGGCATTTTTTTTTGCTGGGGCCTCAGCGAAATAATCACGAATAAATGTATCAAAGTCTTTAACATCAGCAGCTTCTATTTCTTTTTGAGCAGCAAACGACACGTCAGCTTGGGCAGCAAAACCAGCAGCATCCGTATCCGTGTATTCAAAAGACTTCATCTCAGCTTGATAAGCTTGTGCCAGTTCTAAGCCCAACACGCCATTATCTTTGTCGCTTTCTAGCAAAGTAGCAAGTAGTTTACCTGACGGTGTTAGCGCCGGATCCGCCACTTTTTCAGCCTCGATGTTCACCGCTTGTGTATAACGCGACGTATCATTGGCTAAATCGAGTAATTCGGCCGCTTGCTCGAAGGACTTAAACAGAGAGGCACACCATTTAGGTAGTGAAATATTTTCTCCGCCATTTTGCAGGAGCAAATCAGGGTTTCGCCCTTCTAACACCACTTTACTCATATTCTCTTTAGCTTCTTTAAGCTGCGCTTCGTCAAGTTCTGCACTTGGCATTAGTAAGCACGCCACTAAGAAAACATCTAAGAAATCGAATTGCGTCTGTGAAATACCAATTGCCGAAAATGGATTTACATCTAGAGCGCGCACTTCAATGTAGCTGATACCGCGTCTAACCAAAGCGTCTGTTGGCTTTTCCATTGACTGAGTGGGCTGCTTAGGGCGTATAGGCGAGTACAGTTCATTTTCAATTTGAATGATGTTGCGACTTAACTGTTGATAATTGCCCTCTTCGCCTGCAGCAAACTGGCTGAACCGGGATGACGGCGTATTCATCGCATCGCGCAGCAAAGTGACATAGTTGTCTAGCTTGTTGTAACAAATCTTAAGCGACGATTGCTCTGCACTTGTGTAGCCTAAATCACTCATGCGAAGTGATGTCGCGTATGGCATGTATACCGTGCCCTTACCTACCTTTTTAAAAGGTAACGCATGCTGCTTTCCTTTTAAAAACGATCCACATAATGCAGGGGATGCACCGTACAAATAAGGAATAAGCCAACACAACCTGCGGTAGTTGCGGATAAGCCCAAAATAATCGGCTGAAGTCTGCTCTTGAGAATGTTCTTTTCCGTTCAGTTCAGCCCATAGCTTCCAAAACGTATCGGGAAGAGAAAAGTTGAAATGCACGCCGGCAATTGCCTGCATCATACTGCCGTAGCGATTTTTAAGGCCAATGCGATATACACGCTTCATCTTGCCCACATTTGACTCACCAAAATAGGCGATGGGAATGTGCGCTTCATCATCTATAAAGCATGGCATACTTAGCGGCCATATTTGCTCTTCACCAATATTATCAATAACGAATTTATGGATATCTTTTAACTGAGAAATCGTTTTGGCAGCACTGTTTTCTGGCGGCGTAATGAATTCAAGCAACGATTCAGAAAAGTCTGTGGTGATTGAATCATGGGTTAGCGCAGATCCCAGCGGTTTAGGATGGGGTGTTTGTGCCAACGTACCGTTCGGGTTTATACGAAGGGCTTCGCGCTCAACGCCGCGCTTAATATCTTTTAGCGCAGCGAGAAATTCGGGTGACTTAAGCGCAGCAATGCGCGCTTCAAAACGGGATGAGTCTACAGTCAAAATGGTGGTCCGTTATGTCAATATAGCCCCCTGTTATGGGGGGCAATAATGTAAATTCAACAAAAATCAATCTATCAGTTTAACGTTTCTCGGGTGTTACTCTCTACTGATAACTCGATAATTGGCATCGATAGCGCGTTTAACTGAGGCAAAATTTTAGCTTTATCGCCTACTACAATAATTTGCATCTTATCAAGATTCAAATATTGCTTTGCCAAGGTATCCATCGTTTTCTTATCAATATTGTTGATAATAGCAAGCTGCTCTTCACGATAGCCTTTATCAAGACCATAGCTAAGCAATTGCCTTAAAAAGCGCGCTTTACTGGTAGGTGTTTCAAATTCAAGTGCGTCGCTTAACGTAAAGGCATTGCGCATGAACGCAATTTCTTCCTCGGTTACACCTTCAGTGCGGTAGCGATTAATCTCTTTTAAAATTTCAGCGATACCTTCACCTGTGTTAGCAGCAGTGAGGTCGGTACTTGCTTCAAACCAGCCAAGGGTTTTGCCACCAACGAAACCACTATTTGCTCCATAGGTGAAGCCTTTATCTTCTCGAAGGTTCAGATTTATGCGGCTATTAAATGCTCCCCCTAATGGGAAGTTCATAAGGCGAGACTTAAAGTGATCGCCTGTCGCATCAAAAGGTAAGCTTCTATCAACAATAAATACTACCGACTGAACCGCTTCTGGGCTATCCACTAGGAAGATTTGGTTTTCTTCGTACTTGGGAAAATCGCTGTAATCAGCAAATTCATAGGAATTCCCCTTCCACTGACCAATAAAGTCTAGTGTATTCACCATGTCTTTTTTCGGTAAGTTACCAACAACGACGATACTCGCTTTATCTGGCGAATAGTAATTGGCATAAAACGTTTTAACATCTTCCAACGTGATATTCTGCACAGTTTGCAGCGTGCCTTCATCCGGCAGGCTCACGCGGTTATCTTCACCAAAAAGAACGAGGTCACGCGCGCGGCGAGCTAAGCTAGACGGCGTTTTCGCTTGTTGCTGCAAGCCTTGTACAACACGCTCTTTCATGCGGTCGAAATCTTCTTGAGTGAACGCAGGGTTGAACAGCTTTTCTTTTAACAGCGCTAGGGTTTCATCTAAATGCTTGGTTAAGGTAGAGACGTAAACTTGTGAGTATCTACCTGCAGTACTAAATCGGATAGCGCTACCCAGTTTTGCAAGTTCGCTGGCTAATTCTTCGTTGCTGTAATGCTTTGTAGTTTCATTCATAAGTAACGCGGTTAAGTAGGCCGTACCCGCTTTACCCTCAGGGTCTAGCAACATGCCTCCATCCATACCTAATGTAAGCGTTACCGTTGGCGTTTCGGTGCTGGTTACGCCAAGTATTTCAATGCCGTTAGCAAGTTCAGACTCCCAATAATCAGGAACTTCCACAACCGGTGCCTCACCGGCTTTCGGCATTACGCTTCTATCAAAGCTAGGGGCGGTATTGGTAGATAGGGCACTGGTAACAGCTTCATTTTCAGACACTTCTACCGTATCGATTTCAATATTTCTCACCGGACGTTCAAAGGTCTGCTCAGCCGCAGCGAGCTGAACCTGCCCTTTGGGCACCACGCTTAATACAACGCTATTTGCGTCTTTAATGTATTTATTGTAAACACGCATAACGTCTTCAGCAGTTACGGCGTTATAGCGCGCAATATCTTCGGCAATCAAATCTGGCGTTTGGTAAAAGGTTTCGTTAGCGGCGAGGGCTGACACTTTGCCAGACACACTTTGTAAGCCAAATACCGTACGCGCTTCAATTTGTCCTTTTGTACGCGCTAAATCATCTGCCGTTACACCACGTGTCTCAAACTCTTTTAGGGTTTCATTCAGTACGTTCTGGAGAGTAGAAAGTGAGGTAATTTTTGCAGGGTTAGCCAAAGCGAGTAGCTGGAATTCACAGGCAAGTTCGCGGCAAGGGTGAGACACCACGGCTTGCACCGCCATGCCTTCTTTCACTAGGTTTTTGTAAAACAGTGAGGTTTTTCCACCGCCTAAAATATCGGCCAATACGTCCAGTGGCGCTTCGTCTTCATGGCGACCATACACTGTAGGATAAGTTATTTGCAGAAGCGGAAGATGAACTTTATCTTCTAACGTTACATAACGGGTTTCGTCTAGCGTTACTGGCTGAGGCTCAGGCTCTTCTACTTTCGGTCCTGTTGGGATTTCCCCAAAGTACTTGTTCACCCACGCTTTGGTTTTGGCTACGTCGATATCGCCACCAATAGTTAGGACCGCATTGTTCGGGCCATACCAGCGCTTAAAAAAGGCTTTTAGGTCATTGACGTCAACCCGGTCTAAATCTTCTACATAGCCGATAGTCATCCACGAGTATGGATGCCCTTCAGGATATAGCGCTTCACCATTAAGCTCGAAACGCAATCCATAGGGCTGATTGTCCACTCGTTGCGCACGCTCGTTTTTAACCGTTTCTCTTTGGTTTTCAAACTTAGTTTGATCTACGGCCTCTAAAAGATAGCCCATTCTGTCAGATTCTAGCCAAAGGACTTTCTCCAATTGGTTAGCCGGTACGGTTTCAAAATAGTTAGTGCGATCGGTATTGGTTGTGCCGTTTAAGTTACCGCCCGATTCTGTAATAACCTTAAAATGCTGCTCATCGGCAACGTGTTTTGAGCCTTGAAACATCATGTGCTCAAAAAAGTGAGCAAAACCCGATTTACCTACCTCTTCTCGCGCAGAGCCAACGTGATAGGTAACGTCAACATGAACCAGTGGATCAGAATGGTCTTCGTGGAGAATGACGGTAAGTCCGTTTTCTAATGTGTACTTTTCGTAAGGAATAGACACGGTGTTCGACGAATCAGCTACTGTGTTTAGTTGGTTATTCGTCTTCTCTTCCTGTACGTGCTGACACGCTGTTACTGCAATGACGCCTATGGTCATAACGAAGGTACGTAGGGTCAGTTTTCCTGACATGATGATTCCTTTTAAATTACTACACATTCTTCACTCTGCCTTTTCACTCTGTATTCACTGAGTGGTACTTGGCTTATTGGGTGAAAACAGAGGTTGCTATCTCTATAGCGCAAGCGAATTTTCGAAGACTACCAGACTTTTTAGCGCTTTACTTGCTTCGACTTTGCTATGATTGTATTAATTTGTGTATTTCTGAAATACACTTACACTTCATAGTCTTTTGTAAAATAGGCTTTAGCCAGTTGAATTCGCTAAGTGGTACGAATGAACTGACAAACGGTTTCCATTTGGAATAGAAATAGCCCAATAGAAGTTGCGAAATAAAAAGGATAGTTGCATGGATCAGTCAACAACAGTAGTCGATATTGATTTTGGAATGTCACAGCTAAGTGGTAACAAAAAACTGTTGTTCACCCTACTTGGTAAGTTTACGGACGAATACCGTTCTCTTGATGCTGACTTGCAGGCGCATGTTGCTAAGGGTGATTTTAATGAGGCTTACTCTCTTGTTCACACACTAAAAGGCGTGACAGGAAACCTAGGGCTTTTTGCTTTGCACAATGCGAGCAAGCCTGTAGAAAGCGGCTTTAGAAACGACAAATGCGTTGCTGAACAATACCCTGCGTTTATCGCAGTACTTGATGAAACCATTGCTGCGGTTGATGCGTTGATCAAAGAGCCAGAAGTCACAGCTTCTGCCCCGGCACCGGCGAATGGAGCAGCAGCTGAGCAAGCGCGAAAACAGTTAATGACAGCGCTGAAAGCGAGCGAGTTTATCGCCCAGGACAAACTGGATGAATGGCTAGATGCCCTTGCCCTACCACAAGAAAAGCGCTCGGCTATTATCGATGCGGTAGACGAACTTGACTATGAAGAAGCCATTTCAGAGTTAGAAAATAGCTAGTGCAGCCGATCCCCGTTCTCTTTGAAAATACAGACCTCATTATTGTTAACAAGCCTATTGGCATTGCTATGCACGATGCCACCAGTGAGGCAGATGTTAGAGAAAATATTGCCGAAAACGGCGAACCAGAAAAAATAGACGGCATTGTAACCCGATTAAAAAAGCAGTTAGCCGTAACAGAACTGCATCTATGCCACCGCTTAGATACGGGCACGTCGGGCTGCTTGTGTCTTGCTAAAAATGCAGCTGTAGCCGGAGAAATTGGCGAGCTTTTCTCATCACGACGTGTGAGCAAATACTACTTGGCGCTAAGTGATCACAAGCCTAAAAAGAAACAAGGCACGATAATGGGCGACATGAAAAATCGTCGAGGCGGCCAGCGGATTTTGCTAAAAACCACAGAAAACCCGGCTATCACTCAGTTTTTCAGTAGCGCGGCTAAGCCCGGCACACGGGGCTTTATCGTAAAGCCTCACTCGGGGAAAACCCATCAAATTCGTGTGGCGCTTAAAAGCATTGGCGCACCTATTTTGGGTGATACACTTTATGGTGGTGAGGCATCAGACAGGCTGTATCTTCATGCATGGCATTTGCACCTACCTTTGTCTTCTGGTGAATTATCGGTTACGGCACCTTTCGATACAGGTGAAGTCATAAACGAAGCCGATGTGCAGACTTGGTACAACGGGCTTAATGCGCCTGAGACTTATCCATGGCCTTCCCTGCCCGCACGCTTTTTGCCGGCGTGCTAAGGGAAAACGCGAACGGCCTAATAGGTGCTAACCTAATAGGTGCTAATAGTCATAATAAAATAGAAGCTACTTTGAATGTTTAATAGGTGCTAATGGGTAAACTACATATAGTTGGCGGCGGTGCCATAGGAAGCCTAATTGCTGCGAGCGCCCAGAAAAATGCCGTGCCGTATGACTGCTACCCCAGAGACATGAAAACCATGCCCTCTTGCGCACACTGGCAAAACGGCCAAACCACTTCGCTAAAACCTGCGAAGCCTTCACCTATCGTGTTACCTAAAAGTGATGTGCTGATAATCCCCTTAAAAGTATATCAACTTAAAGCAGCCCTATTGCAATGGCTTCCCTATCTCACACAACAACCTACCGTTGTGCTGCTTCACAACGGTATGGGCGGACTTGAGATCGCAAGAGATTTACTAGGTGGCGATTATCCGTTGCTTCTTGCTACAACCAGTCATGGCGCGTTAAAAGTAAGCGCGTCGAGCGGCGATTTTCATGTTAAGTATACTGGCGTTGGCGCAACGCAAATTGGCGCGCCTAATGTAGATAAGCCATCACCTCAAACATTAGACGCCCTTTCACAAATAGCGCCACAGCTAGCTAGCGCAATTGCGACGTTAGATAACGCACTTCCGCCGGTGCAATACCAAAATAATATTCTAAAAGCACTATGGACGAAGCTTTCCGTTAATGCTGTGATTAACCCACTAACGGCGCTTCACAATATCCAAAATAAGCATATTGCTAAGCCTGAATTTGAACAAAGCCGTATTTCAATTTGCAATGAGTTTACTCAGGTAGCGGATGCTTACGGGCTAGATTTTGATGCACTGTCAGTTCATGAAAATGTGCTGTCTGTAGCCAAGGCGACCGGAGAAAACTACTCAAGTATGCATCAGGATGTTGCTCACGGTAGACAAACAGAAATAGACGCCATCAACGGTTACATTGTAGATATGGCAACAAAAAAGGGTATCCCCGTTCCCGAGAATACCCTTTTAGTAGAGCGTGTTAAGACGCTGAAGCTTTAACAGCGCCGAGCACCTAAATCACGCTATTTGAGGATTAAGATTATTCTTGTTCACCCGCTTCTTGCGCGTCTTTTGGCGCCTGAGGCTTCATGTGTGGGAACAAGATAACATCTTTAATTGTTGAGCTATCAGTAAATAGCATAGCTAGACGGTCAATCCCGATACCTTCACCCGCCGTTGGCGGCAAACCATATTCAAGCGCGCGAATGTAATCGTCGTCAAAGTGCATGGCTTCATCATCGCCTGCATCTTTTTCTTCAACTTGCTTCGCAAAACGTTCTGCCTGATCTTCCGGGTCGTTAAGCTCGCTAAAGCCATTCGCTAATTCACGTCCACCTACAAAGAACTCGAAGCGGTCGGTAATGAATGGGTTGTTGTCGTTACGGCGCGCAAGCGGTGATACTTCCCACGGATATTCTGTAATGAACGTAGGTTGAATAAGCTTCTCTTCCGCGGTTGCTTCGAAGATTTCGCAAAGGTACTTACCCGCACCCCAAATGCCGTCAACTTCAGGCTCTTTAATGTGAAGCTGTTTCGCCATTGCTTTAAGCGCGTCAAGGTTCGCCTCTGGGTCGCGAATAGCTTCCTCGTTAGCTTCTGGCCAATACTTAAGAATAGCTTCGCCCATGCTTAAGCGGTCAAACGGCTTACCAAAATCGTATTCAACTTCAGACGTTACGTTACCTTCAGCGTCTTTAGTTGTGTTTTTGATAATGCTTGTACCAAGAATATCTTCTGCCAGCGTGCGCAGCATATCTTCGGTAAGGTTCATCAGGTCGTTGTAGTCTGCATACGCTTGGTAGAACTCAAGCATAGTAAACTCTGGGTTGTGACGAGTTGATAAGCCTTCGTTACGGAAGTTACGGTTAATTTCGAATACACGCTCAAAACCACCAACCACTAGGCGCTTAAGGTAAAGCTCTGGTGCAATACGCAGGTACATATCGATGTCTAACGCATTGTGGTGAGTCACAAACGGCTTCGCCGTCGCGCCGCCAGGAATAACCTGAAGCATCGGTGTTTCTACTTCAAGGTAGTCACGTTCGGTAAGATAATTGCGAATACCGTTTACGATCTTGCTACGGATCATGAACGTTTTGCGCGTTTGTTCACTTGTGATCAAATCAACGTAGCGCTGGCGATATTTCGTTTCCTGGTCACTCAAACCGTGGAATTTTTCTGGCAATGGACGAAGTGCTTTGGTTAGCAACTCGTATTGCTCCATGTTCACGTAAAGGTCGCCTTTACCTGACTTATGCAGCTCACCCGCCACGCCAATAATGTCGCCAATATCTAGTGCGCCATATTTTGCTTTAAGGGCTTTTTGCGTGTCTTTATCTGCGTATGCCTGAATGCGGCCAGTCATATCTTGAAGCAACATGAAAGGACCACGCTTTGCCATAATACGGCCAGCGATGCTTACTTTGTTACCCTGCTCTTGTAGCGTTTCTTTGTCGAATTCACCGAACTTAGCTTGAAGCTCATCCGCATAGTTTTCGCGACGGAAGCTGTTTGGGAAACCGTTTGCACGGCACTGCTCGCGAATAGCGCTTAGCTTAGCACGGCGCTCTGCAATCAATTTGTTATCGTCTGTTTGTTGGTCAGTCATAACCTTTCACTTCGTTGTTCGGTTTACAGCCCGGATTTCAGGCTGGCTTCAATAAATTTGTCCAAGTCGCCATCCAGCACGGCTTGAGTGTTGCGTGTTTCCACGCCAGTACGCAAATCTTTAATGCGGGAGTCGTCCAAAACGTAAGAGCGTATTTGGCTTCCCCAGCCGATATCAGACTTGCTGTCTTCCATCGCTTGTTTTTCAGCGTTTTGTTTTTGCAGTTCAAACTCATAAAGTTTGGCTTTTAACTGCTTCATCGCCTGATCTTTGTTTTTGTGCTGCGAGCGGTCGTTCTGACACTGCACCACAATGCCCGTAGGTTCATGGGTAATACGTACCGCTGAATCTGTTCTGTTTACGTGCTGGCCACCCGCGCCCGATGCGCGATAGGTGTCTATACGTAAATCAGACGGGTTGATTTCAATATCGATGTCGTCATCAATTTCAGGATATACAAACGCAGATGAAAACGACGTATGACGGCGGTTGCCCGAGTCAAACGGCGATTTACGTACTAAGCGGTGTACGCCTGTTTCTGTGCGTAGCCAGCCAAACGCATATTCGCCCTGAACGCGCAGCGTAGCACTTTTAATGCCCGCGACTTCGCCTTCCGACACTTCAATAAGTTCCGTTTTGAAACCGTGCGCTTCGCCCCAACGCAAATACATGCGCAGCAGCATGTTGGCCCAATCTTGTGCTTCTGTACCACCAGAGCCCGACTGAATATCAATATAACAGTCGTTTTCGTCGTTAGGGCCAGAAAACATGCGGCGAAACTCAAGCACTTCTAGCTGCTCAATTAAGCCTTCAAGCTCACTTTGGGCCTCAACGAAGGTATCTTCATCTTCGGCTTCAACGGCCAATTCAACGAGACCTTCAACGTCTTCAGTTCCCTGATCGAGCTTGTGGATCGTCTCTACGATTTGCTCTAGGGTGACTTTTTCTTTGCCAAGGGCCTGCGCTCTGTCTGGCTCGTTCCAAACGTCAGGACTTTCTAACTCTCGGCTAACTTCTTCTAAACGCTCTGACTTTGCATCAAAGTCAAAGATACCCCCTAAGCGCTTCAGTGCGCTCGCGGATATCTTTTATCGCATTCATAACGGGGTTTATTTCAAACATAGTCCGCTTATTTCGTTAAAAATTTAAGACCGCGGATAGTACCGAATTTGAAGGAATTTTGATAGGGGTTGGCGCAAATATTGCGACACTGGGCTTGTGCTAATTTTCGTATGGATTTTAAGCACCTTCGTTGAAGCGAGTATTTTCACCGTTCAATGGCGCGCACATACTGTTGGGTAGGCTGTCTTAGCCCATACAAATAGAGTAAATGTTTGAAAAAGCAGCCTTCAGCTGCACTAGTTTGGAGCATTATTGCTTATTGTCGCGTGCGTTTAGTGTGCGAATTGATTGGAAAATCTTTTAGGAAAAGTATGTCGTTCAATAATTTGTCTTATGCCGTTATCGGCGTACTTCTCGGTCTTTTTGTATTGGCCTTGGGCCAACTCGTCGATTGCCAGAACCTTGCCGGGGCGACGATGGCGTTGCAGTGCCCCAACGGCACGCCCATTTCTAAATTGTGGCTTGCCACGTCAATGTTAATAGCGGGAAGCGGAATTTTCACTTGGCTATATCGCAATCGTAAATATTAACCGTAAAGTGCAGAAATGACTCGGTGAGTATCAACGGTGTTAACACATCACTGCGTATAACTGTTACGTAATGAGTCTAACTGCTGACTGACGAAAGTAAGATTTAGAACGAACAACATGTTTTAAGTGCTGTTCGTTCTGGTAAAAAAAGAGCCATGCTCACTTTTAATGGATTGCCCCTTTTTCCTGAGCAAAGTGTTTTTTACACACCCGCTGGAATTTCCGGCTATTTAGCAAAAGAATAATCTGTGTAGCCCTTCTCACCACCACCAAATAACGTATCGGGGTTGTGCTCATTCAGCGGTACATTATTCGCCAGTCTGTAGGGTAAATCTGGGTTCGCCACGAAAGGTCGACCAAAACCAATCATATCTGCCCACCCTTCAGTTAGAGCTTGTTCGGCACGCTCTGTGTCGTACTTTCCGGCATAAATGAGCAGACCGCTATAGGCTTCCCGAATAGCCATCTTGAATGATATTGGCATTTGCGGCGCATCATCCCAGTCGGCTTCAGCAATATGCATATAGCCAATCTTGAAACTATTAAGCATGGAAGCAATAGCAAGATAGGTCTCTTCGGGATTGTCGTCGACCGTCCCGTTTAATGTTGTTAGGGGCGCCAAACGTACACCTACTTTATCAGCGCCAATTTCCTCAGACACAGCCTGCACCACTTCTTTCAAGAATCGAATACGGTTCTGTACACTTCCGCCGTATTCATCAGTTCTTGTATTACTTTGAGAATCAATAAACTGGTTAAGCAAGTAACCATTAGCCGAATGCAACTCAATGCCATCAAATCCGGCATCTACGGCATTGCGCGCCGCAACGCGATACTCTTCCACCACGGCTTTTATATCTTCAATGCTCATTTCTCGGGGCATGACCGACTCAACAAAGCCAGGGTTGCCGCTTTCATCAACAAATACTTTTACGCCTTTTGCTTGAATCGCCGATGCGCTAATTGGCTGCTGCCCCTCTGTATTTGAAGGATGGGATACGCGGCCCACGTGCCAAAGTTGCGCAAACATCACACCACCCGCTTCATGGACTTTATCTGTTACCAACTTCCAGCCATCGATTTGCGCCTTGGTATAAATACCCGGCGTCCACGCATAACCCTTACCGAGTGCCGATATTTGTGTGCCTTCACTCACAATAAGCCCTGCACTTGCGCGCTGAGCGTAATATTCAGCCATAAGGGTGTTGGGCACATCTCCCGGCTGTGTTGAGCGGGAGCGGGTCATTGGCGGCATAACAACCCGATTGTTCAGCGTTTTTCCAGCCAGCGATATGCTTTCAAATAATTTCATAATACGATCCTTTGAACTTTATTCTTGCAATTTACACGTTTAGATAACGGTAAATATAAGGCCCTATAGCTGGCTTAGAACCCGTACTTTTAACAAAGCACTTTTGCATTTTTCACAAAAGTACCGGTGTATTTCGACGACGTTATCCCAAATTTCATGCATCTCCTCTTGACGCAGAAAAAATTAAGCTTACACTTGTGCGCTGAATTAGCGTACAAGTGTAAGCTAATATATTTTCATCCTTTTTGTATTTAAGATATTCCGACGAAATACAGGTGTGATTTCTACATTGAGACTATTACTAGATAAATTCACTGATCGCATTTTTCACCATGCCTCTTGGAAGGGCTACTGGGAAGTGCTGATGCAGCAAGTTAGACCCGCGTGGCGCGATGGGTATTTCAGAGCTAGGGTCGTGACCGTAAAAAAACTGAGCACGGATATGCTCGAGGTGTTACTTATACCAGAGAGGTCTTGGCCAACGCATGTTGCAGGGCAACATATCGCATTAACCATAGAAATTAATGGCAGGCTCACCACTCGCGTGTTTACCATAGCGAGTGGTGCTAACACCCGACAAAAAGAAAAGCAGATTCGTCTTGTAACCAAGGTTAAAACTCAGGGCGCATTAACACCTTATCTTCACTCTTGTGTGCCTAATCAATGGGTAAATATCTCAGCCCCTATGGGGGAATTTATCTGGCCGAAGGTTGAAAAGCCCCTACTTATGATAGCGGGCGGCTCGGGTATAACTCCTTTCATTGCCATGCTTGACGATGCCGTCAACAACGCGCAGCTAAACCATACACCGGTACACTTACTTTATTTTGCTAAGCCGGACGAGCATGTATTACTCAATGAATTATCAGCGTTCAGTCAGCGCTGTGAGCACTTCACCTATGATATTTTGAGCAAACAAAAAAACGGAGACGTAGAAGCGCATTTGTGTAACTTTGCCAATGCACACTGGTTAGTGTGTGGTCCACATGCCATGTTCGAGCAAGTTGAAAGTTATGCAAAAGCGATCAACGTGCCTGTTTCGAGCGAGCACTTCGCTGCGCTTCCTGTGGTGAGCAACACCAGCCTTACCGAAATCGAAACCTTTTCCCTGGTACACAATGGCCAATCTTTGGCTATCGACAATCAGCAAACCCTACTTATACAACTTCAGCAAGCAGAACAACCTGTGACTTATGGCTGTGGCATGGGAATTTGTCATCAATGCCAATGTGTTAAGAAACGGGGCGTAGTGAGAGATACCCGCACGGGTGAGCTTTCAGATAGCGCAGAGCAACTTATTCAGCTGTGTGTATCACAAGCCGTTACTGATTTGGAGATTCAACTATGAACACCAGCGTTGCAATAGACAACCAACACCGTGAAGAAGCCATCGAACAGGCGCATGCTCCGATAAGTGAAACCAAAGCTATTCGGTCAACGAGCACTAAAGAGAAACCGAACTACGAGTTACTTGCCGCTCAGCTTGATGAAATTAAAGCTGACATTAAACGAAAAGTGGGCGCTGAAGATGCGGCCTATATCCGACGTATTATTCTTGTTCAGCGAATTTGCGAGTGGAGCGGACGGATACTTTTAATGTTGGGGTTCATTCAACCGCTGCTCTGGGTTGCCGGCGTATTGAGTTTAGCTACAGCAAAAATTCTCGATAATATGGAAATAGGCCACAACGTAATGCACGGCCAGTACGATTGGATGAACGACAAACACATTAATTCGAAAGGCTATGAGTGGGATATTGCCTGCGATGGTGCGAGCTGGAATCGCGTTCATAATTACGAGCATCACACGTATACCAATATTATTGGGAAAGACAGAGACTTTGGCTACGGCTTGCTTCGCCTGTCTAACGATTTTAGATGGCGTGTAAAAAACCTATGGCAGTTTGCGACTTACATCGTACTTAGTGTTTTATTTCAGTGGGGTGTGTCGTATCACGAAATGGCCGCTGAGCGGGTCTTTTTTGGAAAAAAGAAGGACAACCGTAAGAATCAGGTTACCCATAATGAACTTAAGAAACGCTTTTTTAGTAAAGGCGCACGTCAGTTAGTAAAAGATTATGTACTATTTCCTTTATTAGCTGGGCCGTTATTTTTATGGGTATTTACCGGCAACCTTATCGCCAATTTGTTACGCAATTTATGGACATCTACTATTATCTTTTGCGGCCATTTCACTGGCGACGTGGAAACGTTTAAACAAGAAGATTGTGTTAATGAAACCCGAGGGCAATGGTACTACCGACAAGCGCTGGGCTCGTCGAACATAAAGGGCGGAAACCTGTTTCACGTGCTTACTGGGCATTTAAGCTTTCAAATTGAGCACCACCTGTTTCCAGATATCCCAGCCAGACGCTACCGAGAGATGGCCCCCAAGGTAAAAGCCGTATTCGAAAAACACGGCATGCACTACAACACTGGCAGCTTTTTAAAACAATACGCCAGCGTGTTAAAACGCATTATTCGCTACTCTTTCCCTTAACCAGTTGAAACCCTAACCAGCCGGCCATGGCGCTAGCGCTGGTTAGGCACGTACCCCACGCCCAATCAATCAACATGATAAACAAAGTAAAACCTTCAATAATGCTGTACGCCGTTAAATTGTAGGCGCCATAACTGGCCAACCCTAGAAGCGCGCCATCGATCCCTGCATAAAGTAACGACTTATCTCTGTTCGCCACCACAGCAAGTACAAACACCACACATCCATACATGAGGTAAAAAACCACCCAAGGCCACGTGATAAATTGACTTCTAAGCAGAGGAGCCATTTCACTTTGATACCAGCCATCCGCAATAACGCCAAGCCACAAGAAGTCGAGCACACCAAAACACACAAAGATTGCAATTAACGACACGACGATGTTTTTCGCAAAGCGAATGATGTTGGAAAGCATGGAACCTATCCCTGTAAATAAGCAAATTGCGGATGCAAGTGATTTAAAATATGAATACGCAAGTGTTGCACAATAAGCGCACCGCGAGAATGCTAAACCTTAAAAAACAAATCCACACTTTACTTAAAACTTACACTGGGTACTGCAACTAAAGAGGCGTTTGAATCTCAAAGTGACGTGGTTCAAATAAGCGTTAAATAAAATGAATAAAACACTATTAGTAATAACGACCTCTTTGATTGTCAGTGCGTGCGCTCATAGGCCACCACCTTTAGACATGGATGAAATATTTTTTGAAACGAAGATCAAGCAAGACGGTACCAAGCTCTTCGCCTTTAGCATTCCGTTAATGCAGCATCGTGACAGTGCCAAAGGTGGCGGTAAAGGCGGCCGTGGTCAGGGAGGCGAGCGAAGTGGTCGTGGCGGTCGCAAAGGACAGGAAAGTCGCGAAGGCTCGTCACATAGCAGCGATAGAATGACTGAGCAACTTTATACATCTCTAGATGAGAAACTGGATGAGACCGGTTACTGCCAAACGGGCTTTCTAGAAATAGATACACACCAAACCGAAGATAGGCTTCACCTATTAGGTGAGTGCAATGAAACGGCGAGCGAACTGGACAAAATCGAGTTCCCCAACGTTAATTAACCCGCGTTGTTGTGAAGCGCATTGCCGATGGCGTGCGCTTCATTCAACGTTCGTTTGCTAAACAACCTCTTAGTCAACACACAAGGTATGCTCCACAACGCCGTTAGACACATAGGCTCTACAGCCGAATAAGTCCGTACTTTCTAAACACACGCCGCGCGCCTTTTCTCCCGCTTCCATATTATTGTTTTCCGTAACACAAGCCACTTCGCACTCGCTGCTGTCATTACACGCATTATCAGCATCGTTTGCTGGTAGCACACAAGCATGCGCCTGCTGTCGGCCTACTTTCTTCCAGTTACCACCGTGTTTATCGCACACTTTTTCAGACTCAATGGAATAGGCCTGCTGCACCAAAGGCAATGAGGTATCAACGACTTGCTCTAATCTTTCGACGTCTTCAACACTCGCGATTGGCTCATCAATAGGTTCTGGGGGCTGAGCGCCACAAGCAGACAAGGCTGCACACACGCCTGCTATTAACCAGACCCTAAAACGCTTCTGTGCTCTACTGCTTGCTTGTTTCATTTTTTCTCTCAATTTATTTTACTTTCTAAACCACTACTATTTAAGCCCTACACTACTTAAGACCTAAATTAATTAAGACCGCTGCTACTTATGACAACCGCTATTAGATAAGTTCTTATTTTGTCGATAAATCCTTATTTGCTTATTGCGCTATGCCTAATAAATTATCAAACCTATGAAATTTTAGTGCTACCTCGACGGGTCTCTACATACACTTCGCAAAACTAGCAGTATTTACGGACGCTTTATGACACTAAACCAAACCGAAAACATGGTCACCGCATTGCTCACTTTTAGCTTCGCAGTTCTTGGCCTAACATTTTTATTGGGTGCAAACCCCAATGCACTTATCGCTACATTTAATTTCTACTCGTTAGACACTGTGTTGAGCGAGAGTGCCCTTGGTGCTTTTTCAGGTATCGCATTGCTGTTACTACCGTTAATGACCATTGCAGCACGTTTTAGCCTTGTTTCAGCAAAAGCAGTAACAATATATGCCGCTTTTGTAACTGCCATTCCATTGCTGACGTTATTATCACCAACAAGATGGATGGCCGATTTAGGGGGCTTCCCGATTATTGGCAGCGGTCAAGGCATCATCAAGTACTTCGCAGTATTACCACTTTTCCTATTCTTGTTTTATCGCGAAAAATTTTCGCACAAGCAACTGACATACCTCAACTTTGCTCCTGTAGCCATGGTCTTATTATGGATAGGAGGCATGAAGTTTTTCGAGTTTGAAGCTAATGCGATTGTGGGGTTAGTTGAAACATCACCGTTTATGTCGTGGCTATATGCTGTGTTTAGCGTACAGGGGGCATCGAATGTAATTGGTGGGTTTGATGTCCTCTTTGCACTGCTATTGGGTGCGGGCATCTTTACTAAGAACAAGCCGATGCTCATTGCGAGCGGATTGGCTTGTTTATCGGTTTTTCTGATGACACAAACGTTTTTGTTTACTGTGCCGGATACCTTTAACAGCACGACTATCGTCAACCGCCTAGGTCAATTCGTTATTAAAGACCTTTGGTTTGTCGCTAATCTTGCTGTGGTGGCTTACTTTACGCTGTTCGAGGCAGTTTCACGAGAACGCGAAGAAGCGCAGTTGGGCCAATCGCCACAGTAAGGCTTTACGGCAAAGTCAGGTTAAAGATGTTGTAGTAATTAACCACTACCCCACTTATCGTTTATTCGAAAATGGTCACTTGGTTGCGGCCATTTTCTTTTGCAGTGTAAAGTGCTTGGTCGGCATGGGTTAACATTCTGTCGTGATCTCTCGCGCCATCTGCACTTGCTACACCAATACTGATTGTGACTTTCAGCGTTTGCGCTATAAAACTGAAATCATGTGCTGCCACGATTTTTCGAACATGATCCATAGCTACCCTTGCATTTATCAAGTCATATTCGGGTAACAACACAGTAAACTCTTCGCCGCCCCACCTTGCACATTTAGCATAATGCGGAACTTCGCGATTTAATATACGGGCCACCTCAGTAATGACTTTATCTCCTACTAAGTGAGAGTACTGATCATTTACCTGTTTGAAATGGTCGATATCGATAACGGCAAGACATAGAGGAGATTGTTTCGCTTTAGCCTCTTCAAAATATTGTACAAGCCAGCGGTCGAATGCTCGTCTATTTGCAATACCGGTTAGATCATCATGAGTTGCTTGGAACTCGAACCGCTTGGTTTGTAATTCTAATGATCTGGTTTGTTCATCGACCCTTTGTTTTAAAATCATTTCTGATTTTTTCAAGTGATGAAAACGTACTTTATAAAGTGCATAGATAACAAAACAGAAGAAAAGAAAAACCGAGAATTTAAAAGCAAATGTCTGATAAATGCTAGGGAGCACGCGAATAGAAAATGGTGACGTAATCTCTTGCCAGGTGCCTCCAATGTAACGAGCACGTACTTTAAACTGATAACGACCAGGTGCTAAATTAGTGTATTCAGTCATTCTAAATTGATGACGGTTAACCCAATCTTGGTCATATCCTACTAACATAGCCTGATACTCTATACGCGAAGGCATAGCGAAACCCAACCCTGCATACTGAAACGCTACTCGCGTGGTTAACGGCGTTACGTCTACTTCCCTTTTATCCGTATCAAATTGCTGGTCAGCACCGTCCAGTAGTACCGCCTCTATACTTACCGGAATAGGGAATTCACTCAACATGGCAAGGTTTGCAGGCGTCACTGTAGCGAGCCCTTTCGCAGTAGGAAGCCAAACATTTCCGTCTACATCGACAATCTGAGATGGCTGTGATCCACCATTGATTTGAATACTCGCCAGGCCATTTTCTTCCTTAAAATGTTCAAATTCCAATAATGCACTTGGATATGTCAGACACTCCTTAAGACTTGATAGTGAAGTGAGAATGACCCCTTGGTTTGAACTTAGCCATACACCGCTGTTGTGATCTATACCGATTGAAAACAGTTTATCTACGGGAAGCCCCTGCGACTTTTCGATTACACTAAGTGCCTGAGTAGCATTGTCAAAATACGCAAGGCCTCGATCGGTTGTAATCCAAGTTCCCTTTTCAACAACGCTAAAACTGAACGCGTGCTGCGCATCTGAATGTTCAGGAAACGACACTGTGTGCACAATACCCTGTTGGATATAGGCGAGCCCTATCCCTGTAGCAATCCAGATTCGTCCTTCACGATCTTCTGCCAAGCCCATCGAAAAATGGGCAGGTAGCCCATTTTGTTCATTAAAATGGCTTAGCTTTCCATCTGGTGTTTGTTGAACTACACCTTGCGCCGTGGCATACCAAACACTGTTATCACTCGCTAAAAGAATGGCCCTTACTTCATTACTCGGTAACCCTAAATGTCTATTGAGGTACGGAGTAAGTTGGTCGTTTTCATATCGCAGTACACCTTTTGTGTAGGTGCCAACTAACGTTACGTCTTCAGTTACCGCTGCCAAACTGAGTACAGAAAAGGCTTCACCCGTAGTGAGCGATGCGCTGGAAAACGCATCATTGGAAAATATATCTAATCCAGCACTTCCACCTGCTAAAAGTTGGCCATCAGACGTTTGCAAAACAGTTCGCAAAAAGTCTCCACTCATTCCTTGGCTTTGCGAGAATGTGGTAAATAGCGCACGACGCAGCCTAAACAAACCACCATTAGTGCCAATCCAGATATTTTTTTCCAAATCTTCAAGCAGTGAAAAAACGCGGTTGTTGGGAAGACCTGTTGTCGCATCCAGTTTCTCTAGGCCTAAGCCACTTAGACGGTAGAGGCCATGATTAATGGTGCCTACCCAAATGCTATTTTGATGATCAAGCAAAATACTACTAACTGATTTGTCGGCAAGTGAGCTGTGAAGTAGCGCGAAGGTACCGTTTGTTTGCTGCCAAACACCGTGTTCTGTGCCAACTAAAACACGTTTTTTGCTATCAAGAGCGAGAGTAAATGATGGACCAGAGAGTATGTTATGGTCGGGTACAGCTAGCTGAAATTTATCGTTTATGTATTTGAATAACCCTTGGCTTGTTGCAAACCAGATTACGCCAAATCCGTCTTCGATTATGCGGTAAGCACTCGAATTTACAATGTATTCTTTTTGCGTGCCGTCAGGCGTTCTCATTGCAATCCCCGTGTCTTCCAGCGCAAACCATAACACGTTATTACTGTCTCTGAATGCATGATTAACCATTGAAGACAGGGGCGCTTGAGCATGCCACTGCTCGGCAATAAGCGACGTTACACCGCCTCGGTTTCCTGCCACCAGTAGCTCGTCGCGGGGCTTGTTGTAATACAAGCTTCGAATGCCGGAGTCTGGTAATCCTGTTTGCGCGCCGCGGGTAAATACAGTGAACTGCTGACCATTAAACCGAGCTACACCTTCCCAGGTACCCGCCCATAGATACCCATTGGACGTTTGTGCTAGTGCGTGAATACTATTGTGAGGAAGCCCGTCTTTCGTTCCCCACGATTGAGGGAAATACCGGTTGAGCGGCATGAGCTGAGAAGACTCTACCGAAAAGCCATCTATGGGTATCACCCACAGCAAACACATCACAAAAGTGCGAGACACAAACTTCAATGGCTTCTCGGTACGTTATTAGATAGACAGTGTAATAATACCTCTATCTATTAACTAACACAAAAATTGTGGTTTTTAGTTATCGTCGGTCAACGACAAGCTAATCCAAACTAACCTGTGATCTGAGCTGGCTTCGCGGTCTTTAACTAATCGATATAGGTCACTGGTTTTTGCAGGCCAGAAAACGCCAGCATCGTTCACATCGAAGCCAAATCGAGATGGCAAAACATAGTCAGCTCTGGCTCCCCAATAGGCAGTAAAGCGGTTACTAAACTCTGCACCTGACGCGCCTGCACCACCTGCGCTTGTTGGAATGATGTCTTTATTAACTAACGGGTGCTCAGTTAACTGTTCAATTACACCCTCGCGATGTTTATCTCCAATATCCGCCGCGTTAAAATCACCAACAAGTACAAAACGCGCGTTCTCTGACAGGCTGACTTTCTCGCCATTATCATCGTAAATGTAGGCCCCTTTATCCGGAGAAAGATAATCTGCCATAAGCCTAATTTCGTCAAAGTTGCGCTTGCCGTTGCGATCCTCGCTTCCATCGAAATTAGGTGGTGTTGGATGCATAGCAAGTATGTGTACGGTTTTGCCCGCTACTTTCACCGGCACATCCCAGTGAGACTTAGAACTCAACCTTAGCGCGGCCCACTCTTCTACGTCGTACCATGGCTTGCCCTTGTCAGTACTTCCGCTCTCATCGGGAATAATAGGAACCCGTGGATGAGGCATGTGATGCCATTTAAACGTCTGAAAGGTGCGAATACCATCAACATCAATAGGGTATTTCGACAAAAGCGCCATACCATATTGCCCGGGATAAAGCCCAAAACCATATGCATCGCCACCAAAACCTTCTGCTTTGCCATTGTTATCTAAGTCGAATTTCGTGGGCTCCCCTGTGTTGACTGTGGCCACATACGTATACGGGTAATCCACAGGCTCAAGGCCGTCTTGTGAAACATTCAGGTAGTTCTTAACAAATGCTTCTACCCCTTTACGCTTATCTGCAATGTAGTCAAATTCGTTCAACATTAAGATATCGGGGTTAACGCGTTGAATAATTTCAGCAATGTTTTTAACTTGGCTATGCTCCCCCGTTGAAAGAACGTGTTGAAGTACCTGATCGCTTGGCTTCATACCCAACGCTTTGTAGTTAGTGGCTTCCATACTTACATTAAACGTTGCGACTTTAAGCATTTGCTCTTCTTGCGAGCTAGCCAGGGTAGATACAAATAATGCGGGTAAAAAAGCTATTGCACAGAGAAGCGCCCTATTTTTCATGTTGTTACCTGTAAGTAAAAGCGAAATGCAAAGATAGCAACTTTAGCGACTTATCTGAACTTTTTTGTTTTATTAAAGACCGTTGTATCAACAAGATGGTCATGCTCTCGCCCTTACATAAAAACGGAATTTATTTTCATAAATAAGACCCATTAAAGAAATATTTTTTACTATAAAGCACTAATACTAAAATAATAGAATCAAATACTCGCTCTTAACTGATATTCTAATTTTGTTTTATACAGCTAGCGTCAAGCGAACTACGCTTAACGTTTCACATTTTGGGTGAATGAGAGAAAGTTATGAAAAGCTGGGTTTCAAAAGCGATCAATATTATCAATGCAGATTATCAACGTTCGGCTGATACGCACTTAATCAAATTAGAGCAGATCGCTTTTAGAGATATTGATATCTACCTTAAAGATGAAAGCACCCATCCAACAGGCAGCCTAAAGCACCGTCTAGCCCGGTCCCTTTTTCTGTACGCCCTCTGTAATGGAAAAATTGTAGAAGGAACTACTGTGGTTGAAGCCTCGTCAGGAAGCACAGCGGTGTCTGAAGCTTATTTTGCTAAAATGATTGGCGTTCCGTTTGTTGCGGTTATGCCTAAATCTACCGCCCAAAGTAAAATCGCGCTTATTGAGCGATATGGCGGGCAGTGTCACTTTGTAGATTGCCCTACGCAAATGCACAGCGAAGCAACCAAAGTAGCTCACGAGCTCAATGGCTACTTTATGGATCAGTTCCTTTTCGCAGAGCGCGCTACAGACTGGCGTGGCAATAACAATATTGCTGAGAGTATCTTTGAGCAAATGAAAGCCGAGCCCCACCCTATTCCACACACCGTGGTTATGAGTGCAGGTACAGGTGGAACATCAGCCACCATTGGGCGCTACATTCGCTACAAAGGTCTCGCTTCTCAGCTTGTCGTGGTAGATCCAGAATTCAGTGTGTTTTTTGATAGCTTCAAAAACAACGATCATACACTTACTGCTACCCGTGGAAGCCGCATAGAAGGGATAGGACGCCCTAAAGTGGAAGCCTCTTTTCAGCATGACGTTATAGATGACATGATTGCCGTTCCCGATGCCGCCAGTATTGCAACCATGCATTGGTTAAACAACACCATGGGAATTAAAGCCGGCCCGTCTACCGGCACAAACCTATGGGGCGCATTAAGTATTGCTGAACAAATGAAGCAGCGAGGAGAAATGGGATCGATCGTAACGCTTATGTGCGACAGCGGAGAGCGGTATAGTGAAACTTACTATAATGCTAGTTGGGTAGAAAAGACCATTGGCTCATTCGCTGAATACACCACCAAACTAGAGGCCATCGGAGCCCCTGCTTAAATAGCCTGTTTCTGCTGTTTAAAGTGCTGCGGCGTTATGTATCGCGCAGCACTTTATTCAAAGCGTTTATCTCTATACATTGGCGATATACTTCTCATTGATAAAGCGCGCAAAATTATGATCAATACAAAAAACGTTGTTAGCTGTACAGTTGCATTCGTCACAGCGTTTGCTGCACACACTGCCTTTGCTAGCGGTACGTCGACTGTTGAAACTGCGAACACAAGCAACACTAGTATCAACCAAGCCGCAGACGCGACCGCCAACGCTGGCGTTCCTAACAACAATTACGAAAGCGTTTTTGCTAGCCTCGCGCTTCATTGTATTCATCAAGAGTTTCCAAATGTAGTGAAACACATGATGAATAACGACGACGACGTTAAAGCACCAAGTCAACTCTACCCAGCATTTTATGGTTGTTTAGACTGGCATTCATCAGTTCATGGCCATTGGCTTTTAGTAAGAATGCTAAACACTGCGCAAGATGCAGTGGATAAGGATGAGATCATTGAAAAGCTCAACATCAGCTTCACGCCTAAAAATATCCAAGGTGAATTGACGAGCCTTAAGCGTGAAAACAATGCCTCATTTGAACGCCCCTATGGTCTTGCTTGGTTCCTGCAGCTAACCGCTGAACTACGTCAATCTTCCCTTCCTGAAGCAACAAAATGGCTAAATACTTTACGTCCTCTCGAGGACGAAATTGTAGCCAGAGTAAGCGCATGGTTACCCAAATTAGCTTACCCAATCCGTACGGGTGAGCATAGCCAAACCGCCTTTGCTTTTGGCTTAATGTTGGATTGGGCGAAAACAGCAGGTAATAAGGAGTTTGAAGCGCTGTTAACGTCCAGGGTGAAAGACTACTATCAAGACGATACACAGTGCCCTCTTGCCTACGAGCCTTCGGGACAAGATTTCTTATCACCGTGTTTGGCCGAAGCTGATTTAATGCGAAGAGTAATGTCTAAAAAGGACTATAGCCAATGGCTTTCAGCGTTCTTTCCAAGCCTCACAGCTAGAACATCAAATTGGCTAGCTCCCGCTACAGTGACTGACAAGACGGATGGTAAACTCGCTCACCTAGACGGGCTGAACATCAGCCGAGCGTGGATGATAGAAGGCATAATGCAAGCTTTGCCTGAAGGTGACAAACGCTTACCTGTGCTTAAGAAAGCATTAAGTTCACATCGTGAGGCCGGGCTCAACGCGGTGTTTGGTGACATGCACTATATGGGCAGCCATTGGCTTGGCAGCTTTGCTAGCTACTTAGAAACACAGCGCGGTTTGAATTAACTTATATCCTACTAAAGTGTGAGATGAATGAGCACTAAAGTGCTATTCGTCTCACTCGCCTACCGTGGCATGCTCATTCCATGGTGATATGAATAAAGCGCAGCTATGGAAATTTTACTTGTTGATGATCACGCAATAGTGAGAGAAGGCTTTTCTACGCTGTTATCTTCGGTACTCGAAGGCGCTGTCGTCACCAATGCAAAAAATGCGCAGCAAGCCACAAATGCACTTCGTACCAACCACTTCGACCTCATTATTTTAGACATTAATTTAGGAACCACCAGCGGACTCACGCTAGCGGAATATATTGTCCAGCGCTGGAAGCACGCAAAAGTACTTATGTTCAGCATGTTCGATGATATTTCCATCATCGATAGAGCTATGAAACTAGGGGCAATGGGCTATGTTAGTAAACAAAGTGAACCTGATGTACTGATAAGCGCGGTGACATCTATCATTAAAGGCCGCCGTTATTTAGAACACAATACTGCCATTGAGCTCGCTACATTCAACCTGTCACATTCCGGAGGCAACTTAACAGATCTGACACAAAGAGAGTTGGATATATTCCTTGGTATAGCGAACGGGCTTTGCCGAAAACAGGTCGCTGAAAGCCTCAATATTTCTGAAAAGACGGTCTCAAACGTTATCACCCAGCTCAAGCGAAAACTTGAGCTACAGACAAATGCCGAGTTTGTTCACCTTGCCATAAAGCAGGGTTATATCAAAATTGCCAGCTAAACAAGCGCCACTAAACAAGGTCGGGAAAACTTCCCTGTACTTTCGTATCTTTTTTATACCCCTTTGGTACTAACTTTGTCTCATGATAAAGATACCTCATGTAAATCAATATATTAGCGTTTTCATTACACTTCAATCTAAGGGAATTTTTCCCGTATTTTGAAGGACGGAATCCGTTTATCAGGGCCTCTACTTAGTTACATACTGTTAACACAACATCAAGGTAACAGTGGAAATAAAACTATGGCTAAGTTCTATTCAAAGGCTTCATTGGCCTTAAGCGTAATTATTGGTTTAGGTACGAGTTCACATTTATATGCGGACGATGGCGTGACATGGGCAGACATTGAAAATGATGCCAAGACGCCTGAGAACGTGCTGATGTATGGTATGGGTCCAGAAGCTCAGCGTTACAGCGGACTTGATCAAATCAACAAAGAAAATGTACACATGCTATCTCCGGCTTGGGTGATGAGTTTTGGTGATGAAAAGCAACGGGGTCAAGAGTCCCAGGCAATCGTGTACGACGGTATTGTCTATGTAACCGGTAGCTACTCCCGTATCTACGCCTATGAGGCAAAAACAGGTAAGAAGTTGTGGGACTACGCCCACCGCCTTCCAGAAGGGATTCGACCGTGTTGTGACGTGGTAAATCGCGGCGCAGCAATTTATGGTGACTTAGTCTTTTTCGGTACGCTGGATGCTGGCGTTGTTGCCCTTGACCGGCTAACGGGCAAAGTAAAATGGAAGAAGCGCTTTGAAGACTATCGTGCAGGCTACACCATGACGGGGGCACCTACGATTGTTAAAGACCAAAAGTCAGGAAAGGTCATGCTTATTCACGGTTCATCAGGTGATGAGTTTGGTGTTGTAGGAAAACTGTTTGCACGCGATCCTGAAACCGGTGAAGAGATTTGGATGCGTCCATTTGTTGAAGGGCACATGGGCAGATTAAATGGAAAAGACAGCACACCCACGGGTGGTTCATACGAAGTGACAACGTGGCCAAAGGATGAAAACGGCGAAATGGTTGAGGCTTGGCACCACGGTGGTGGCGCACCATGGCAGAGTGCAAGCTTCGATGTTGAAACTAACACTATCATCATAGGTGCAGGTAACCCCGCTCCTTGGAATACATGGAAACGCACCGCCAAAGGTGGCGATCCGCGAGATTGGGATAACCTTTATACTTCCGGACAAGTGGGTGTAGATGCAACCACTGGTGAGGTTAAATGGTTCTATCAACATACACCTAACGACGCATGGGATTTCTCTGGCAACAATGAACTTGTTCTATTCGACTATTACGATAATGGAAAGCTCATAAAAGCGACGGCTCATGCAGACAGAAATGGCTTTTTCTATGTAGTTAACAGACAAAACGGTGAATTCATCAGAGGATTTCCCTTTGTAGATAATATTACGTGGGCCACACACATAGACCCTGACACGGGTCGCCCAGTTGAAGTAGACGGACAGCGCCCGCCACTACCTGAGCCGGGTGAAAAACGAGGAAAGTCAATAGAGGTATCGCCTCCATTCTTGGGCGGGAAGAACTGGAACCCGATGGCCTACAGCCAAAATACCGGCTGGTTCTATATGGGCGCAAACCACTGGAAAGAAGACTACTGGACGGAAGAAGTGACCTATAAGAAAGGTGCCGCTTACCTAGGACAGGGTTTTAGAATTAAGCGCATGTATGACGACCACGTGGGCGTACTTCGTGCCGTAGACCCCATTTCAGGTGAAATTAAATGGACACACAAAGAGAAACTTCCTATGTGGGCTGGGGTACTGGCGACGAAAGGCGGACTCATTATTACCGGAACGGGCGATGGCTATGTCAAAGCTTTCGACGAAGAAACCGGTGAAGAACTTTGGAAGTTCCAAACGGGCTCGGGCATCATTTCATGCCCTATAACCTGGGAAGAAGATGGTGAGCAATACATTGGCTTAGCGTCAGGGTATGGTGGTGCAGTACCTCTATGGGGTGGAGATATGGCTGAACTCACCAAACCTGTCGCGCAAGGTGGTTCGTTCTGGGTATTTAAACTTCCTAATCATAATAAAAAGCAAAACGTCGCTAAACAATAGCTTTATCTTTGCAACAAACCAAACCGAGAGGCGGTGAAAACGCCTCTTGGCATTAAGGAGCTCTCATGCGCTTACGTTTTCAAGCAACCAAACAACTCCCCATATTATTAGTTGTCCTATATTCAGCAACTGCCAGTGCCATTCCCGATTTCGAAGATGACGTGAAAATTATCAACGGATGTGAAATAAAACCAAAGACAGTGTGTAGCGATACAGACTTAAGCGGTGCTGATTTGAGCCATGCAAATTTGCACGGGGCAGTATTCACCAACGTTAAGTTCAACAAAACAGATTTAAGGCACGCCAACTTAAGCTATGCGACGTTTAAGAAAAGTAACCTAGATCACGCTGATTTAGCTACCGCCAACTTAAAACACGCAGATTTACGCAGCTCAAAAGTTCGCAACGCTAACTTAGAAGGCGTAGATGGCTGGGCGCTTTTCGGTCAAGGGGTTGATTTCACTAACTCCAACTTTTCAGGTGCTAACCTGGACCAAGCGCGTTTATCAGGTGCGACAATGGTAAACACCAACTTACGTGCCGCACGCTTAGAGCGGGTTTGGATGAACAAAGCAAACTTTGAAGGTGCTTCACTGATTAACGCCAATATTCAGGAAGCAAAACTGAACGATGCAAGTTTGTATCGAGCGAACCTAACCGGCACGCGCATCCACTACGCAACATTTCAGGGCACTTTCATGGACGAATGTATAAACTGTCCTATTAACTGGTAACTGTGATTGGGTGGAAAGAAAACATTGAGCCGTTCTATATAGCCAGCGCCCATTACCTTCGCTAACACCCATTCATACTTACTTTCTTAATATCCCCACTTTTGCTCCCATTCATCTAAAAGAGGGGGACATTCAGAGAAAAGCGTTGGATAGTTCTCATACTTTTGCATTGAAGACTTATACACTGGTTGACTAACTTGATAGTAGCTCGGTGTTTGGAACAAAGGCGAACTATTACTTTCTAAGGTCTTAGTCTCCCCTTCTGTCAGCCCTGAAAACTGATATATGGACGCTATAGAAGATTCAGGGTCAGCAACAACATCTTCATATTTAATGCTTATTGCTCTGTCCCTTAAAATTGGTTCCATTTTTTCCCAGCACGTGAAGACTTTATTATAAGCCTCAGCGAATTGCTCAACGGTGTACAAGTTTATTTCCTCGAACTGTAAACAACTCAACGCAACTGCCTTCGGGTTACGTAGGCAACAAAGTACTTTTGCGTTAGGAAACAAGGTCAACATTGCAGGTAAATAAGGGAAGTTAAGCGGCATCTTATCTACGATGAGTTTATTGCTGTCAACACTAGGAGAATAAGCCGTTAAATGCTCAAGATAGTCATTTGCCAAAGCGTCTAGTTCACTTTGGTTTGTACGCTTTATATCACCCGTCTCAGGGTCAACAATCTCGCGTTCAACCATCTGGTTATAGAAGGTTTCTACGGCATCTGTTTCTTCTAATAACTCAACATTCGCATTTTTAAGTAACAAACTTTCTATCAATGTCGTTCCCGAACGAGGAAATCCAACAATAAAGAGAATGTTTGTGCTGTTACTTGACGTGTTAACGATAGGAGAAGGTGATACATCAAAACCATTGAGCATGACGCCAGAGGACAAATCTGCGAATTTACTGGAATGAAGGTTATTCACGTTATGTGCGATAAACCTGATGACCTCTTCGGCATCGCTAAAACGCTTAAGCTTTTCAAGGGTTCTAATCTTCTGGTAAAGATGAGGAAGGCTTTTGGGTTGTTTTACTAAGAAGTGCTCGTTAATTCGCAGCCCCTCTTCAAACTCTCCTTTTGCGAAGGCCAACAGCGAACGTTTTAACTCGTGTTGCTCCTTGTCGCCTTCAGCTTGAATTAATTGAATTTTGCCAAGAAACTTCTCAGCTTCAGCTAACTCACGCCTGTTTTCGTTAATGTTAAAGGCCAGCTCTAGTAACTGAATGTTATCGGTGTTTTCAAACTTTCTATTGAGGACATCAAGGTTGTCTTTAGTGGCATTGAGTAGCCAAGAAACATAGTCTAAATACGTCAGTAACTCTTCTTTATCCGATGAATCATCGAGGGAAAGTGATTTTTCAAGATGACGCTTTGCATGAACGTAACGCTTCGACTCCAATGCTGACAACGCCAAAAAATAGTGGATCGAATAAGAATCTGAGTACCTTGAACTTAGCATATTACTCTGCTTAGCTAATTCTCCTCTCGAATGAATTCTGTAACATGCTTCTGTATACAGTTCAGCGCTAAGTTTATCGCTTAGATGAAGATCCTCTCTTTTAATATGCGCGACCAACTGAGACCATTTTTCCTGCTGATAAAGACACTTACTCAGGCTTTGTCCGTACTGAATATTTTTAGGATTTTTTGCTATTGCTTTTTCATATGCTAACTGTGCTTCTTCATTTCGGCCAAGCTCAGACATTAAATTTCCAAGTGCATGAAAAGCAACGTGGTAGTTTGGGTTAATTGCTATCGCTTTTGAAAGCTGCTTTTGTGCGTCATCAAACCGCTCAGCTTCTTTTAGCAATAGCCCATAATTATACGCCACATCAGTATTTTGAGGATAATCAGACTGAAGGCTTTCAAATATTTCAAACGACGTAGTAAATTCAGCAACCTTTCCTAGTGCCGTAGCATATACCATTTTTGCCATTGGATGCTGCTCATAGACAGGAGAAAGCGTCGATATGACTCGGCTAAATTCACCGGCACCGAACGCCTGCATTGCTTGATTTATTATTTCTTGAGTAAGTTTCATGGATATTTTATTTTTGGAGATATGTGCGTCTGTAGAAGATTTTGCAGTAATGATTTGTTTTATAGTAACACGCTAAAAGTTGAATTTAAGCACCCTCAACTAACCGTGCACAAAACTAAAACCTCGAACATTCACCGAAGACTAGCCACGTGTAGATACTGCAATTACAAGGTGGCCAGTCTTAATTTAGTAGGCTTCAAATTTGATTACCTAGTTTCAGCTATTTTACTTTGGCGGCAAGCTCGGCAGTTTCTTTACCCAAATTTTTAAGCTGCTTAATCGTCTTTTCATCCGTAATTGCGCCATCTTCCATAAGCGTATTTACCTTCGCAATAGCTTTTTGGTTCGGCAGCACCATGGTACCTAGATTTTCAAGTAACATTCTCAGTACCACCAGCACGCGCATGCCGCCTAGCCCACCAGCAGACGCAGCCATAATTCCAGCCACCTTACCGCGATATGCTTGTAATGGCTTTTCGCCTTCCCCCATGCGCGATGCCCAGTCGATGGCATTCTTTAGCAGTGCGGGATAGCTTGAGTTGTATTCTGGTGAAGCAATAAGAAAACCATGATGGCTCATTAGCAATTCTTTGAACGCCTGTGCTTTTTCAGGCATACCAAACTCGGCTTCCTCATCTTCATTAAACAACGGCATTTGAAAGTCAGCGAGGTCTATAACGGTAACCTCTGCGCCAGCTTCACGTGCGCCCTCTGCGGCAACCTTCATAATAGCTTGGTTGAATGAACCTTTACGGGTACTACCTGCAAATGCAAGGATCTTAGTCATTTGAGTTTCCTGTCGTTAATTTAAGTAGTGTTCTAATTGTCTGATTTATAGGAAGCTATCGCCCTATTGGTTCTAATCGAAATGTAATACCACTGTACCTGCGGTTACTCGCCGCGATTACGAACATTTTAAATCTCGCTGAGTACGCAATAATCTATGCCCACTGGTATAAGGATCACGATTAGCGCAAACGAGCGTTGTAGGGTTGACGCTTATGTTTCGCATAAAAAAAGGCTGACAATCAATGTCAGCCTCTTTGTTATCAATATGTATGTTGTACCGCGAACACTACATTTTTTCTAGTGTTTCGATGCCAAGTAGGGTTAATCCTTGCTCTAGCGTCTTGGCAACCAGAGCTGACAACGCTAGACGGCTATCGCGTACAGCTGGCTCAATACCGTCTTTTAACATCGGGCATGCTTCGTAGAATGACATAAACGCTGAAGCCACATCATAGAGGTAAGTACACAGTACATGAGGCGTGGCTTCACGAGATACTGTACCAATCACCTCTTCAAACTGCATAAGTAATACAGCTAGCGCGTGCTCTTGTTTCTCAGCAATATTGATATCTACTGGCATGGTGGCCATATCCACACCCGCTTTTCTGAACAAGCTTTTCACACGGGTATAAGCATACTGAAGGTAAGGCGCCGTGTTACCTTCAAAGCTTAGCATGGAGTCCCAGTTAAACATGTAATCAGTTGTGCGGTTTTTAGATAGGTCAGCGTATTTCACAGCGCCAATACCCACCTTGTGAGCGACTTCTTTAAGCTCGTCTTCGCTTAAATCGTTGTCGCGCTCGGCGATAAGTTTGCCCGCACGCTCAACGGCTTCATCAAGCAATTCGACCAGTTTAACTGTACCGCCAGTACGCGTTTTAAATGGCTTACCGTCACTGCCTAGCATCATTCCAAATGGGCAATGCTCGTAAGTTTGCTCTTCTTTCATAAAGCCCGCTTTACGGCCCACAATTTCAGTTTGCTTGAAGTGCAGTGCCTGACGCGCGTCAGTAAGAATCAGCGTACGGTCAGCGTTTAACTTGCCGCTGCGATAGCGCATTGCCGCAAGGTCTGTCGTTGCGTATAAATAGCCGCCACCCGACTTTTGAACGATGTAAACCGCAGGGTTACCTTCTTTATCAGCAAGCTCAGGTATAAACACCACCTGCGCACCTTGGTCTTCTACTGCAAGGCCTTTCGCTTTAAGGTCACTGATTACGTTGGCTAAATCGTCGTTGTAAGCCGACTCACCCATAATATCTTTACGGGTCAGGCTTACGTTTAGCTTGTCGTACACTTCTTCTGAGTGAGCAATAGACACGTCAATGAACTTTTCCCATAGCGCCAGACACTGAGCGTCACCGCCCTGCAGCTTAACTACGTATTCACGGGCGCGGTCGGCAAAACCTTCTTCTTCGTCAAAGCGTACTTTGGCTTCGCGGTAAAAGTCTTCTAGATCAGAGAGCGCAGTTTCAGCCACTTCATCTTGTAGCTTGTCTGAAAGGTGCGCAAGCAACATGCCGAACTGTGTGCCCCAGTCGCCCATGTGATTTTGACGAATAACGTTGTGGCCCAAGAACTCAAGCACTTTAACCACAGCATCGCCGATGATAGTAGTACGCAGGTGGCCCACGTGCATTTCTTTGGCCAGGTTAGGCGATGAGTAATCAACAACAATGTTTTGTTCTTTTGACTTAGCAATACCTAAACGTGGGTCGGTTAGCGACAACTCACACTGATTAGACAGCCATTCGTCATTTAAATGAACGTTGATAAAACCAGGGCCCGCCACTTCTAGCTTGCTGGCAATATCGTCGAGCTTTACAGTCTCAACAATTTTCTCTGCAATATCGCGCGGCTTTTGCTTAAGCTGCTTGGCTAGCGCCATCGCGCCGTTAAACTGATATTCACCAAATTCAGGTCGAGCGCTGCGCGAAACTGGTACTGGCGCATTTTCTACGCCCATTTCTTGTAGAGCTTCAGTGAAACGGTTAACTAATAGTGCATGTATATTCATAATATATTGTGTCTTTGTTTAATCTTTATTAGCTTAATTTTCGCGCGTGTTCTTGAACTGAATATCAGGGTAGCGCTCTTGCGCTAGCTGTAAATTCACCATAGTAGGTGCGATGTACGTCAAGTTATCGCCGCCATCTAGTGCAAGGTTTTGCTCACCTTTACGGCGGAATTCATCAAGCTTCTTCTCATTGTCAGAGTAAACCCAGCGGGCAGTGCTCACGTTAATATGCTCATAAAGCGCGTCTACGTTGTATTCGGCTTTCAAGCGAGCGACAACTACGTCAAACTGAAGCACACCTACTGCGCCAACAATCAAATCGTTGTTGGCAAGCGGTCTAAACACCTGTACCGCCCCTTCCTCAGAAAGCTGGATCAGCCCTTTCAGCAGTTGCTTTTGCTTAAGCGGATCTTTCAAGCGGATGCGTTTAAATAGCTCAGGCGCAAAGTTTGGAATACCCGTAAAGCGGTAGTTATCGCCTGACGTGAAGGTGTCCCCTATGCGAATGGTTCCGTGGTTGTGCAAGCCGATGATATCGCCGGCATAGGCTTCTTCTAGTAATGAACGGTCACCAGCCAAGAAGGTTAATGCATCCGAAATACGCACATCTTTACCTAAACGGCTGTTGCGCATTTTCATGCCTTTTTCGTACTTGCCCGACACAATACGACAGAATGCTATGCGGTCACGGTGTTTCGGGTCCATGTTGGCCTGAATTTTAAATACGAAGCCACTGAACTTACCATCGGTACTTTCGATAGTCCCTTCTTCGGTTTCGCGGCCAAGTGGCGCAGGTGCCCACTCAACCAAACCGTTAAGCATATGATCAACACCGAAGTTACCTAATGCTGTACCGAAAAATACTGGCGTTAACTGGCCTTCCAAGAAAAGCTCTTGTTCAAATTCGTTAGATGCACCGCGTACAAGCTCAAGCTCGTCACGCAAGGTTTCAGCGAGGTCACTTCCTACTGCAGTATCTAACTCAGGGTTATCTAACCCTTTGATGATGCGCACGTCTTGGATAGTGTGACCCTGGCCGCTTTGATACAAAATAGTTTCGTCGCGGTGAAGGTGATATACACCTTTAAAGCTCTTACCACAGCCAATTGGCCAAGTAATTGGTGCACACAGGATATCAAGCTCGGTTTCTACTTCATCGAGCAGTTCCATAGGATCGCGAATATCACGGTCAAGCTTGTTCATGAAAGTCACAATCGGCGTATCGCGCAAACGGGTGACTTCCATAAGTTTACGGGTTCGGTCTTCTACACCTTTCGCGGCGTCGATAACCATAAGGCATGAGTCAACCGCCGTCAGTGTTCGATAGGTATCTTCAGAAAAGTCTTCGTGCCCCGGAGTATCCAGCAGGTTTACTAAGTGATCGCTATATGGAAACTGCATGACCGAGGTGGTTACCGAGATCCCACGCTCTTTTTCCATTTCCATCCAGTCAGATTTAGCATGCTGACCTGACTTTTTACCTTTAACGGTACCGGCAGTTTGCAGGGCGCGTCCGAATAACAATACTTTTTCGGTAATCGTGGTTTTACCCGCATCCGGGTGCGATATGATTGCGAACGTACGTCGCTTTTTAATCTCTTCTAGAAGCTTCTTATCTGACATCAATACTTATCTTCGTTATCTATTATCCCTGTAAACCAATTACTTACAGGCGCGTTTTATAACGGATAAGCAATGCTTTTCCGCGCAAATTCAGTATTGCGGTAAAACGCTTGATACGGCTTGGTAATTAATTGCGCGGATTTTAGCATTTTACTGCACGTAACAGTAGAGCGAAATTACATACTCCCTACCGCTTAATTTGCTATGCGACCACTCACTGCTTTTTTTCATGCATACACACTTTCACATCGTTGACCTATTTCAAACATTGTTGTACACACCGTTTACAACACAAGTGACAGACCCTTTTTATAAACCCTATTTATAAAAATAAGGACAACGCCCTGTGATATTGTTTCTAATTTGCGTAGCCGCGCTTATTGCTGGCTACTTTATATATGGCGCCTTTGTTGAGAAGGTATTTGGCGTCACACCTGCACGCCCCACTCCTGCACATAGCCAAAAAGACGGCGTAGACTTTGTTCCCATGTCTACACCGAAGGTGTATCTCGTTCAGCTTCTGAACATTGCTGGCGTAGGCCCTATATTTGGTCCTATTATGGGTGCACTATATGGCCCAGCTGCCATGCTTTGGATTGTATTAGGGTGCATTTTTGCCGGCGCTGTTCACGACTATTTTTCAGGCATGCTGTCAGTTCGCAACAATGGCGAATCTGTGCCTAGCTTATCTGGCCGTTATTTGGGCCGAGGCGCTAAGCACTTTATGAACTTGTTCGCTATTGTGCTGCTTCTACTGGTAGGTGTGGTTTTTGTCTCTGCGCCCGCAGGCATGATCACAAATCTCGTTAATGATCAGACATCATGGCACGTTGAAGTTGGCACCATGGTCGCCATTATTTTTGCCTACTATATTTTGGCTACCATTGTTCCCGTAGATAAAATTATTGGTCGTTTTTATCCGTTTTTCGGAGCCCTTCTTATTTTCATGTCGGTGGGATTATTGGCCGCTGCCAGCTATTCTGACCAGCACTCGATATGCTGGCTATGCTTGATTTAGACACCATGCCTTATGTTGTGCTGGTCACCGCATTTGAACAGTATGCCCTTCAGGCATTTGAAGATAACGCGTTTGATTACTTGCTCAAACCTGTGGAACCAGAGCGGCTTGATAAAACACTCGCCAGGCTTAAAAAGAGAACTCAGCCCCAAACTGACATTGACGCCATTGCCTCCCCCACATTAGTACATATTCCTTGCGTAGGTCATCAGCGCATATTACTGCTGCCCGAATCTGATATTCAGTTTGCTTACAGCGATGTGGCGGGCGTACATGTTAGATCGCTAGAACAACAAGCAGACACGCAGCTCACATTGAAAATCTTAGAAGAGAGAACCGCGCTTGTTCGGTGTCACCGGCAATACTTGGTGAGGTTATCATGCGTTGCGGAAATTAAACTCTTGGATAATGGCCTTGCTACGCTTCTAATGAAGACGGGAGATTCAGTTCCCGTGAGCCGTCGATATCTCAAAAAGCTAAAGTCGTTATTAACGCTTTAATCACACCACAAAGGCTGTATTAACTTAAAAAGGACTGAGAGAGTATACCTGATTTTCAGGCACCGTAAGACAAATAGCCACATTTTCCTGCTCGATGGAGAGCCTTCACCCGTTCAATTCACGCTCAACTTGCAAAATCTCTTTCTCATCTCAATGGCATTTACTTAGCATGCTAAACAAATAAAATAGTTAGCATGCTAAGTAAATCAACGGTTTTTACATGTCATTTTCAGAACCTATGCCACTTCAACTTATTGCGCTTTTTGCCCGCACTGCGCAAAAGTGCAGAAGAACTGTCACTGAATCGGTCGCTCATCTCGACCTTACAGAGTCTAGATGGCGCGTAATGATTCACATGTCATTACTTGGTGAGGGCTGTACGCAACAGATGGTGGCTGAAAGCTTGGAAATAGAAATGCCTAGCTTAACTCGCACAATTAAACAGCTCGAAACTACCGGGTTAATCAAACGCGTTACCGATACTAACGACAAACGAAGTCGCTTACTTTACTTCACAGATATGGGCAAAGGTCGAATGAATGATATCGAAAGTACATTGATGGCGCTGCGAGATGAAGTGTACGCAGGAGTATCTGAAGAAGAGTTACGCATTATGGCTAAATGTGTTCAAAAAATTGAAGTTAATGCCGCAAAATTATTGGAGTCACTTAAGTGAGTCAACGAACCCCAGATCAGGAATTTGCTAGGTACATAAAGCTGGCTTTAGTCGCTTTTGCCATCTGTTTTATCTACTTTATTATTGCAGATATACGCATGCCAATGACACCACAGGCGAGAGTCTATCATCAGGTCACGCAAATCTCTCCTCAGATAAATGGGCCGATAAACGAGGTGCTTGTCAAAAATAACCAAACCGTCAAGGAAGGGCAGGTTTTATTTATCATTGATGAGACACCTTACCTAATTGCGCTTGAAAAGGCGCAAATTGATTTGGCAAATGTAGAGTTAGAGAATGCTCAGATAGATGCAAAAGCGGAAGCGATTAGAGCCAAAATAGAGGCTGCATCGGCGGTTTACGACGAACGCAACAATGAATTTCAACGACTTAATTCCTTAGTTCAAACTAAAGCGGTATCTCAACAAAACGTGGACAAAGCGTACGCGCAACTTAAAAGCGCTGAAGCTGAAATTAGTGCGCTTGAAGCCGATCTAAACCAGCAAGTTGTTGCAAGAGGTGAGCAAGGTGACAAAAACCTAAAATATCTAGAAGCGGTAAATGCGGTTAAACGGGCAGAGTTGAACTTAGCCTATACCAAAATTAAAGCACCGCATGACGGCAAAATGGCAAACATGCAGGTAACTCAAGGCACTTATGCTAAACAAAGTACGCCCCTTGCCTCAGTTGTCGATAACACGCTAGATGTGGTTGCAGATTTTCGAGAGAAATCACTCGCCAATGTAAAAGAAGGCATTCGCGCTAACGTCGTTTTTGATGCACTACCGGGCAAAGTATTTGAAGCTAAAGTGGAAGAATTTGAAGCTGGTGTAAGCGACGGCCAACTTGCCGCCAACGGCACCCTTGCAAGCGTTGAAAAGTCGAATCGATGGGTACGAGATGCACAGCGCCAACGTGTCCACATTAAGCTTGAAGAACAAGAAATATCGTTAAACCACCTCACCAGTGGCGCTCGCGCTACCGTGCAGATAGTTCCAGACAACCCTATTGAAAGTGTGGCAGCGCACATTCAAATTCACTTTATAAGCCTGCTGCACTTCATTTATTAGACTTAAATTATGGATTCACAGCTAAGTAAAAATGATGTCCAGCAGATGCTTAGGATCGCCTCCGGCGCCACGTTGGGCTTCGCTATATCGAAAGCGCTGGATTGGCCTAATCCGATATTTTTTACCTTGTACCCTATTTTGTTGCTTGGACTGGTAGCCGTTTTAAATGGTCACATTATTCGACAATTTCTTGCAGCAACCATTTTTCCGGCGGCAGCTGTTTTAGTGGTATACGGCTTGTTTGGGAGCCACCCATTGCTGATCACGCCGCTAATCGCCATCACTTTCGCTTTTCTGTTTTGGCAAATGAGTAAAGGTACGCTGTATTTATTCGGTGCGTTTTCCCTTGTAGGACTTTCGCTGCAGCTTCACTTTGCCAGCTACGGCAGCGATGGAATAGATATCTACGCATTAGTGATATCAAACATCGGTGCAATTCTGTTGGCATTGATAATTGCATTCGCTTTGCATATTGTTTTTCCCGATGAAGAGCCACGCACGCCTTTGCCCAAAGCGGCAAAAGATAAAGCAAGTATTCGCCACGAAGTCATATTGTGCACCACTGTCGCCACGCTATCGTTTGCTGTATTTCAAACCTTCGACTTAGTAGATTCGATATCAGCACAAGCAGCAAGTGTATTGATTCTTTTTCCACTGTGTTGGAAAGGAGCCACATTGAGTGGCTGGCAGCGAGCGCTGGGCACGCTAATTGGATGTAATCTTGCCCTGCTCGCCCAGCTCATTTTACTCAACTACAGTGACACGTTGTTTTTCGCAAGTTTCAGCTTATGGATATTGGTATTTTTCATCAGCCGCCAGCATGTGCTTAGCGGTGGTGGTGCTGGCACGGGCTTTGGCGTACTTACCACATTTGGCATTTTGTACGGCCAGTCACTCTCTCCACAACAGGATATTATTTATAGTGCGCTGTATCGCTTTTCATCGGTAGTCGTAGCTATTGCACTTAGCCTGTGCGTTATTTATGTAGTACACAGTCTACTTAACAAATTCCAGCCTACACGACACCACACGTTTACTTAAAAGACCTGTAGTTATAACGCTTACTGGTTAAAATTTGTGGACGAAAAGTTGATTTGCTACTTCTAGGGCCTGTTGACCTTTGGTGTACAAATTTTGATCTAAATGGAAGCCTTTTAATCGCGAAACAGTCCTGCAAGCCTAGCGGGCTAAGTTAAAGGACTGTGACAAAGAGTAAAAGGCTTCGACGATATCGTCGAAGCCTTTAGGCGAGCAGAGGAAGCCCTTTAGATCGCTAAGGATAGAGAAGGACCTTAATCATTCCGGCTTTATGAAACCGCAACCACTGCCTTTCGCTTGTCTTCTTTTGAAAATTGCAGCGCGTTGTTCAAATTATCGAATTCAAACACGTTAGGTATTTCGACAACCAACGTTTGCGCAGCAACTTGCTCAAGTAGAGCCTCACCGTCTTTCACCAAACGCTGCCACTGTGACAAATCGCCATAATCATGCAGCGACAACAACACCCGCACCGTCCACACCGGGAATGTGCCCTTTTTCCCAGTCGCGCGGGTTATCATCGATAAACTTCCAGTCAACTGGGTTAATGCCAATAGCATAGTTGCGCACGACAATACGCCCTGCCTTCGGCTCAGAAAACTCGCGCACCTGTTTTACCAGCGATGCGCCAGCTTGTTCAAATTGCCAAACGTTAGCTTGCATAAAAGCTCCTTAACACAGTGATTTTTCCGATTAGTCCCACGCAGGTGAAAAATCTGGGTTAGCTTGACGGTCGCCACAATCTAGCGCGTCAATCTTTGCGATATCGTCAGCGACTAAGGTAAGTTCAAGCGCTTTGAAATTGGTTTCCAGGTTCTTGCGCTAGTCGTTATCTAGCGGAAGCTCTACACCTACTGAGAACGTGTGTTGTGCAAGCTTATCAAAGGTATTTGTCGTCATTGTGGCCTCCCTACGCGCTCGTTGTGTTATTCGCCGTATTCGCAGTACTGAGTGCGCGCTTGTCTAAGTGGCCGCTGTAGCGCGTGACAAGTAACGCTGCAACAGAAATAATTGCACCAATCCACGCGGTATCAGATAACTGCATACCGTCTACAATTGCACCGCCTAGAATTGAGCCCACAGCTATTCCAATGTTAAATGCCGCGATATTTAAACCTGAAGCGACATCAACAGCATTAGGGGTAAACTTCTCTGCCAATTGAACAACGTACACCTGAAGTCCTGGAACATTGCCAAAGGCAAAGGCACCCCACACTAAAACGGTGATCACTGCGGCAACTTTACTGCCCATGGTAAATGTCAGGGCAAACAAGATGACCGCAAGGGCTGAAAAGATGATAGTTAACGCGCGGATTGGGCCTTTTTTGTCAGCAAGCTTGCCGCCATAAATATTGCCTATCGCGACAGACACACCGTAAACCAGCATAATTAAGCTGATAGCTGAGGGCGCAAACCCAGCCTCTTCCTGCAATATAGGAGCGAGATAGGTGAATGCCGTAAATGTGCCGCCATAGCCCAATATCGTCATTAGATACACTAATACCAGACGAGGCTGAACCAACACCTTCATTTGTTCACTCAAGGTGGCCGGTTTACTTTGTTTAAGATTGTTCGGTACCAGCAACGCACTGCCTATTAGCGCAAGTGTGCCAAGCGCGGAAACCACAAGGAAGGTTGCTCTCCAACCGAAGTTTTGACCAATCCAGGTACCCAAAGGTACGCCAGTAACCAAGGCTACAGTTAAGCCCGTAAACATAATGGCAATAGCACTGGCTTCTTTTTCTTTCGCCACTAGCCCTGTAGCAATAGTTGACCCTATGGAAAAGAACACACCGTGCGCTAAGCCTGTCAAAATGCGAGCTAAAATTAAGCTCTCGTAGCTAGGCGCTTGCCAAGCAAGAATATTGCCAGCCACAAATAGCGCCATTAAGTTAAGTAGAACATGCTTTCTATTCCACTTTCCCGTAAGGGCGGTAAGAACCGGTGCGCCAACGGCAACACCAACGGCGTACAAGCTTACCAGTAAGCCTGCGCTCGGTAACGTAACGCCAAGATCAGTAGCAATGGTGGGGACAAGCCCCACTATCACGAACTCTGTTGTGCCAATAGCAAACGCACTTAACGTTAACGCAAATAATGCAATAGGCATTTCAATTATCCTCAAAAAGTAATTAACGAGATGGCTTGATTAACAACGCCACCATGGCTTCTAGAACGAATAACTACACCGTTTTTTGAAAGCCATTAATAAAGTGCGTAAAGTTTGACGACAAATTTATTTGCAAAAAACAGCACTAATGACAAAATACTTTTGCGATATTTGAAAATATAAGGTGTGCGATGCCAGTCTCATCAAAAACTGAAGATTTAGAAGCGTTCCTAACCGTTGTGGATACAGGTAGTTTTTCCAGTGCTGCCAATCTACTCAATCAGCAGGTTGCAAAAGTGAGTAGAGCAGTTACCCGTCTTGAAGATGGCTTAGATGTAACCCTATTGAATCGCACTACCAGAAGGCTGGAATTAACAGAAGAAGGTGAGCTTTTCCTGCAATATGCCAGAGACGGGCTAAATATATTAGAAAAAGGTGAAGAAGCATTACGGCTATTAAAACGCGCCCCTTCTGGAAAACTTCGGGTTGATGCTGCGAGCCCCTTTGTGTTCCACCAGCTAGCGCCGTTAGTGGGTGAATTTCGAGAAGCATTTCCTGACATAACACTCGATATCACCAGTCACGACAGCATTATCGACCTGTTGGAACATAAAACCGATATCGCAATACGTATTGGTGATTTAAGCGACTCTAACTTGCACGCTCGACGTTTAGGAAAAAGTAAGCTGCATATTGTGGCAAGCCCACAGTATCTTGAAAAATATCCCATATCTGAAGGTGAGGATGGAATTAGCACGCTAAACAAACACAAACTGATTGGTTTTAGCGACTCACCAAGTCTAAATAAATGGCCGCTCAAGCAAGATATTAACTTGCAGTACAGTCTTCGTGCGTCAAGCGGCGAAACTATTCGCCAGCTGTGCTTGGCAGGTCAAGGTATCGCGTTACTTTCTCACTTTATGGTACACAAAGATATCAGTGCAGGCTCGCTGGTAGCGCTATTTCGCGACGATATCGTCAGTCCAAACCGCAGAGAGTCGGTACAAGCGGTATACTATAAAAATAGTGCAGTATCGTCTCGTATCTCTGCGTTTTTAGATTTTATACAGCCTCGACTAACTCTTTAACTTACCTTTATTTCGCGTGGCCTTTACCTAATATCTTTTTAAGTGTGCTTTGAGGAAGGCCATTTACTATTAGCGCGGCTATCATCAATATTGCGCCGGCCATAACCATAGGCAGTAGCGTTTCTTTGAGCAATATCACAGAGCTTACATAGCCAACTATCGGCGTGAGTGTACTAATAAGAACAATTTTATCTGGGGGTAATTTAGGCCCCGCCGCTACCATGAGGCCAAAACCGAGACCCGTTGCCACTGGCCCAATATACGCCAATAGTAACCAATCGCTTATATCGTAAGCCCCAAAATTAGGTGTTGGTTCAACTATCAGTGCAATAGCAAGCATGGCGAAACCTGCGATGGTAAACTGCCAGAAGACAGCTTCAATGACGCTTCCCTTCCACTTATGAAAAGACACTCTTCGAATAGCGACCGCCCACAATGCAGATGCCAGCAACATACCAAAGAGCGGTAGCCATGCGCCCGGTTGTCCCGAAGCAAATAAAATCATTGCACAGCCAATGGTAGATATACCGGTTAGAATTAATCGCTTAGAAGGCGGACGTTGCCGATACCATAGAGTGTCGATAAGCAGCATCCAAAGCGGTGTAGTGTAAATAAGAATACTGGCCGTGCCGGCAGGAATAAACTGCAGTGAGACAGTAATAAGCCCCATTGATAGGATAAACTGGAAAAAGGCAACGACAAACACCACCGAGCGATCTTTACGATTGAGCACCGGTAAACGTTTTTTGGTGATAAGTACAAACAGCGCGAGTACGGGAAGGCTTAACAAGAAGCGCAAGCACACCATCCATACAGGCCCTACAATCTCAAGCCCTAATTTCATGCCTGGCCAGTTAAGTCCTAAACACAACACCGCAACCAAAAGCATTTTAATGCCTTTTGATTGCTCTTTTTCCGTCACCGATGATGAAGACATGCGTTTTAAAAAATCCAAATACACGAACTGCGTTAAGAGAAGTTTCTACCGCCTGGTAAGCTGAATGTAGGCGGAGAATTTTGAGGGCGCAAATATAAGTGAATTAGCAAGGGATTAAAACCTTCCTGACCGTGCAAACACGCCAATTTATCGACCAAATGGTCAACTTTTTAAAACCTTGTGGAAACTTTGCTATACGGGAATATTAGAAGGAGAGGTTTGTCCACTTCATGATTTTAGCGTTTTCTTTTTGTACGCTGTTTCCATTACTCTTGTCATGCCCGTCATCATTACTTGTTACGGTATAATAGTTTTTGCGGGTTTCTATATGCTCAAACCCCGAGCTCTCGTAAAGCGCAATAGCAGTATCATTACTTTCACGCACTTCTAGCCACATTTCACGCATTGCATTTTTTACCGATGTCTCAATGACAAAATCAACTAAAGCGCGACCTACACCCTTGCCTCTTGCGCCACTGTCTACCGCAATATCCATCAGCGTAGCTTCATCAACGACCTCAAGCATGATGGCATAGCCAACAATCTTGTCATTTTCAAAGGCAAACACCCCGTAATAGGGTTTGGTGAAACAGTCCGCGAAGGTACTTAGTTTCCAAGGCGACACTTGTGCCTCTTGATGGATAGCATGAGCAAGTTCAATGTGCTCGTTAAAGCCTTGTGGCGGTACGATTGTTAACTCCATCGACGCGACTACTGTCCGTTAGCGGAGTGGTTTAATTCGCGTGCTGCGCTGATAAGCTGCGCCCACAGCTCCCGTTTTTGCACAGTTGTGAGTTTAAGCGGTGTGGCTGGCAATATAATGGCCGTTTCGGTTACCGATAGCGTACGGCCAATCATTATGGTGCTAGCCCACTGTGACGGTATACCCAACTGAACACAGGCTAGCTGCAAGTCCTTCAGCCATTGCTGTGATTTAGCTTTCTGTTCGGCACTTAACGGGATACCTTCAGGCGATACCGGCCCTTTTGCGCCAATAGACTTTGTTAAAGACTCTTGCGAGGTAACCGCATTGTCGAAAGACGGCGAAATGTTGTGTGACTGTGAAGCACCTGTTTCGGTTTGCCCTGCTTTCCCGTCATTGTGCGACCCGCCAGGTGTGGAAAGTTTTGCTGCTCCGCCGTCTTTAGGCTTAGCCTTATCTTTCGCGCTACTGCCAACATTTGCCCGCAACTGAGCAAGACGTGATTGCTTTTCTTCTTGAGATATTGGTGTTGAAGGCGGCTTATTAGTTTGAGCGTTTTGGCTGTAGGGTAATTGTGCCGATGAACTACTAGCAGTGCCGACGTTGCGTTGTACTGCATTAGTATTGTTTTGTTTCGCTTGGTCTTCCTGCTTTAGCTCAGTGTAGGCGTCTTTGGTGATCCAAACCGGGATCCCCATTTCCTGTAAAACCGCCTGCTGATATGAAGTAAGAGACATTGCGCAAAAACACCTAACGTGGATAGTTTATTGTATTTGTTTAGTTTACTAAAGTTGCAGGCTTGGTTGAATAACTATCGCGTTCTTTTGCTCGGATTGTACTTGCTGTTTAATGCTCAAGCGTTAATTCATAAGGGTTGATTCTTAAGCATTATTCGCGAAGTTATAATGCCTAGCCCTTGGTATAAGAGGAAATAAAACAGCTGCAGCAAATTAAGTACTAGCAATAAAAACCGATACGATTGAAGAAGAATTTAACAAAGAAACGATTTAGGATTTGAACGTAAACGTTCATAAGAAGAGAAAGTGGCAGGGGTGGAGGGACTCGAACCCCCAACCATCGGTTTTGGAGACCGCTGTTCTACCAATTCGAACTACACCCCTAGCGCGCTGTGCATTATACGGATGACATTAAAAAGGTAAAGCCTTTTTATCACTACCATGCACTGCATGCTTAATTAACACGCAATGCGCTGTTTTTTCAATCGAATAACACCAAATAGGCTTTATCCATCACCTGTGTTTTGTCTTATTTCCCGCTTTTAAACCGACTTCTATGCAGCGTCACTTTTAAATGCGGAGCAGTTTATGACAATTAGACCTTATTGGCGTTAAGCGCAGCAAACCACAGGTCATTAGTGATAGCGACAATCTCGGTGTGCAGATCAAATTTCGCTATCGCGTCGTGCTCATCGATATTCATTAGCGTGGCGTAATGCTTAACGAGCTCTCTACTTTCATTGATTTCAAGTTTATTGATAAGGCAGCAACTTGCTAAATCGAAGTAGCGGTTTCCCATGGCGGCATATTCCCAATCAATAATTTTGAATGAGTTATCTGCGCTCAGTAATATGTGATTAGTTAGCAAGTCATTATGACATAACACATAATCTTCATCGTCTTGTTCACTTTTTATTACTTGTTTCCGCAATGATTGGGCTTTTAAATAAAGTTCACTGCTCATATCGAGCTGTGCAACATCAATATAATGCTGCCATCTTGATGCTAAATCTAATGGCCTAGCGGTAATGGGCAAAGAATGAATACGAGCGAGGGTGTTGGCCAGCTCAAGCATTGAAAGCGTCGCACTGTCACTGTGCTCTAGCCACTGTTCAACCCAGATGGTTTCATCATCGCTTAACCATATAGGTTGCGGCGCTACTCCCAACCTATAAAGCTGTTGCTGCAAAGCAAATTGGTGCGCACGATTAACCCCACTAAAGTCATCATCGCCCATCCATTTCACCGCTAAGTCGACAGGGTTATGATCCGACTTTGGTTGCCCACTACTTTGAAGGTTATTTGCAATCAAGGGTAACTGACTATCTGCGAGCTCTTGAACGCGGTAAACGTGATTTACCGCTCCAGCAGGGTGTGACGAAATTTTCGCACTGTCGCTAAGATTAAGCGCCTTTTGCAGCGTGGCGATGATATCCAACCTGTTCACCTTGTTTTTTATATTGTACTAGCCACTGGTAATACCCAAATACCGCAAAACCAACATAGCCTAAGAACAGGCAAGCAGATAATGCATAACCCACTTGCAGGTATAAATAGGCGGACGCTAAATTGATGAAAAACCAATAAACCCAATTTTGCAGGATTTTATGCGCCACCATAAATGTTGTGACTACACTCAATAAATTAATGCTCGCATCTAATAGTAGGTACTCACTATTGAACTGTGAGCCTGCCACCTCAGACAGAACCCAAGCGAGCAATAACATACTCGGCACAATGAGCAAATGAGCCCAGAACGGCCAATGAAGCACTGGCTTAACATCGCCATCTTCCGCCCCTTTCGACCACTGATAATAACCGTATCCCGCCATTATCATATAAAAGAAGTTAAGCGCAGACTGAAATGGCAAAGTCACCTGCCAAAATAGCCAGGTGTAAATTGCGGTACTCACAAAGGCGCACAGCCAACACCAGCTGTTCTGTTTTGCGGCTAACAGCACATAGGCAATAGCGAGGACAACCGCTACCCACTCTAACAGTGAAGTAGCGGCAATTTGAGAAGTGAACTCAGAAAAAAAGTTAGCCATTAAGATGATTTTCTAGATTGCATGGCATCAAAATTTAAAAACTTAGCAACGAAAATAGCCTGCCCCACTTCTTCATGGGTCCTTTGCATTTCTTCACCAAGTACTTTCATAACCACACCATAGTCACCTGTAACCTGCGTGCTGGTTGAACTTGTTGAAACTGCAATATCACTATAGCTATTTAACCTATCAATGAAATCTTGAATAGGTGGAATGTATTCGTTAACCAATGGGTACAACGACAGTTCAACCATAACTTGCATGTCTGTTTCCTTTTATTTTAAAACGCGTACTTAACAGTAACGCCAAACTGACGACCGTTACCTATTTGGTAATATGGCTCATCGAAGGCATACTCATCGCGAGGGTCGTTGCTGAAACCACCGAATCCACGGGTGTAAAACTCACGATCAAAGGCATTTTGTACCCACAATGATGTCTGCCAATCACCGTGTAACACCACAATCTCCGAATTAACCAGCGTAGTACTTGGCGAGGTTACATCATGGCCGTCAGAAAAACGGTATTCGCTTTTGTAATCTACATCTACACGCCAGAGCATGTTATCTGTAAGTGCGTACTCACTATACAGGTTTGCGGTCCACTTAGGTGATTGAGCCTGTCTTTGCTCAGACACTTCAGTACCGTCTGCAAGCGTATACCCTTCAAAGGTAGCGCTTAGATATCCAACACTTGCATCTAGCTGCCATGCATCACTAGCAATCCAGCTAAGCTCCAGCTCGGCTCCTTTGTTTGTTCCTAAATCAGCATTATCAATAATATCTACGAACCCTGCCGTACCGTCATCACGAGTGATAACGTCAAAATCGCTCACCTGAGTATCTTTTCTATCCATATAGAAAATTGCAGCGCGAGCAATTAGGTCAGGTGTAAATAATGGGCCCTTAACGCCTACTTCGTAGTTCCAGTTATATTCTTCGTCGAAGAATCGCTGATTGTCATTCACGCGGCTGTCGGGGTTAAAACCTGCACCTTTATATCCGCGTGAAATACTGCCGTAATAGAAGTGATCGCCCTGTGTATACTGAAGCGCGATTTTCCCTCCTACCATGGTGGTGTCGAACGCGCGAGTAAGCTGGTTGTTATCAGCGTAATCAAAATCGTAGTTTTCTACTCTTAACCCTGCTACAAGTACTAAATTTTCGTTCAAACGACTTTCAGTCTGAGCATAGATAGCGGTCGTCGTAGGCGTGTATTCACTGGCAAAGTCACTATCCAAATAAGTGTACTGACGTAGCAGCTTTTCTTCCGTGCTTTTATAAAATACGCCTATTGTCCAGTCAGTCATACCATCAAAAAGTGCGGCACTGGCAGAGGACACGAAACGCATCTCGCCGGTCTGTGTTTCTACATCACGATAATAGGCGTCAAAAGACGTGTAACCCCACGGGTGAAACCCTGTGAATGTCCAGTCTTCATCGTAGCCATAAGCAATATTGTGAGAAGCATGGGTGGCAATTAGAATAAAGTCGCCCGCTGCTGTATTGGTTGTAGAGCGCGCGCTAACAGCGTGGGTTTGGTGTTCGTCAAATCCTGGTTCATCAGACAGCGTTTTGTTGTCATTGTCTAGCGAGAATGCATCGTAACCGTTATCGATATCGTACCAGCGATAAGTAAGTGCAAGTGTGGTTCGCTCATCTACGCTGCCTTCAACGGCAAAGCGCAGTGCGGTTTCATCGATATTCGCGGTATCGCTTCTATTTAAGAACGTATTTTCTACAAAGCCATCACTGCGATTATGAACCAGCGCAACACGATAGCCCCAATCCGTGTTGATATCATCACCAGTGGCGCCTTCAATACGGTAACTCTCTTTGTTCCCAATGCGGGCTTCAACGTAGTCTGGGGCGTCGCTACCCACGTCATTACTGGAGAGTTTAACCGCTCCGGCCAATGCACCTGTGCCGTATAAGGTAGCCTGAGGTCCGCGATATACCTCTAGTTGTTTAGTATCAAAAATAAGACCTGCCGCAGCAAGGCCTGAAAAATCAAATTCATCGACGATAAAGCTTACAGAAGGATTGATAGGCTCGGCGAACTGACTACGCTCTCCAATACCGCGAATTTGCACGAAGCGGCCGCGAGACGCACCAGCTGCAAAGTTTACGTTTGGAATACTGTTTAGCACACTGTCGATATGGCTCGGCTGTCTACTGCGAAGACGCTCTTGATCTAAAATGGTCGCGCTAGCACTTAACTGGTCGAGTGTAGTTTGACGAAAATCACCAGATACGATGACGCGCTCAATATCTGATGGCGTGCTATCTGAAGTGTTACTTACATTGGTTTGTTGCGCATAGGCCGCAACGGAACTAGCAAGCAGTGAAAGTGTGAAAAGTGTTTTATACATGGGATCTCTTATTCTTATTTAAGAAAAAAGATCCGGGTCTAACGGCAGGTGATAAGGCTATATTGTGAACCATCCCTACGCCGGTATTATCCGGATCAGGTTTAAGGGTTCCCACGAATGTGGATCTCAGACCGAAAACGGACACCCCTTGGTATAGTGTTGCGCTGCTAAAACTAGCAAACTCAACTTCTGCGACGGAGTCTACCAGTTCGATACACGCCGTCAAGCAGATAAGACGTTAAGCTAACGTAAGGTTTTATATATGATATAAGGCGTTGAAAGCTTAGGGCTATTCAGCGTCAATATTCATATTTAGGCGACGTACTTCATCGTCAGTTTGTGCTTTTAAACCTTCCAACGTTTTGCCGTGTGCGGTTGGTTGACGCGTATCAGGGTCAACCTTTACGAAAACGATATCGTCTGCAAAACAGATGGTTTTCTTGGTTGCTTTGTTGCGTACCAAGCAGCTTACGGTAATAGACGTACGGCCTACAGCTTTAGTTTCTAGACCAAACTCTACGATATCACCCTGCATAGCCGGTGATTCGAAACTAATTTCACCAATATGCTTAGTTACCAAGCAATTAGTTTCTAGCTGACAAATAGCCCAAATTGCAGCTTCTTCGTCTATCCATTCTAACGCGCGGCCACCGAACAAAGAATTGGCGTAATTAAGGTCGTTTGGCATAACTAGACGCCGAGAAAGAAAGCGCATTCGAATTCCTCATAATAAATCGCTACTATAGCGTTAGATTATACCGAAAAAACTGATTCATGGCGCTAACTCAATTACGCGAATGGCTATTAGCCCCCTACTTTGAAAATAGCGGCGAAAATGGCTGCAAAAAAAGCTCTCACGCTTCGCACTTATCAAACGTGACTTGCCCGCTTCACCGGAGAATGCTTGTAATATCTGGCAATGATGATTTTTGTGAAGCTGCCATACGTAGCGTTCAAGCCTTTGTAGATGAAGTTTCATCTATAAGCGTTGTGAATTTTGCTGGCGATACACTTAAGGGAAAGAACCGCAAACAAGTGCTGGGGAGCGAATGTGACATTGCCACATTAGACTGTCGCGATTCATTCAAACCTGGCGACGTGATGGCAGTGGCGGGTATCGTTAAACGCAGTGGTTGTTTAATACTTATTTGCCCTGCATTGAGTGAATGGGTTAACAATATTTCGGTCTCGTTCCTGTCGGAGGGGTTTACGCTTAAACAGAGTCGATACCTCGAACGTTTTATAAAGCACCTGCGTAACAACGACTACGTGGCATTTCACACTGAAGAAAAAACCACGCTTCCAGATACGGCTATGTACCGTATTAGCGAAGGCTTAACATCAAACGTCTATAGAGGCTCACTATTTAAATCAGAAGAGCAAGAGCAGGCATACAGTCGTTTATATCAAGCACACTCACTTAATAAACTAAACGCGCTGATTACCGCCCCAAGAGGCAGAGGCAAGTCATCATTATTAGGTATATTCATTGAAAGCCTAATCAGACAGGGTAAAAATGTACTATTAACCAGTGAACGGTTCGATAATGTGAAGAACGTGCTTTCACGTATTCAACAGTACGAAATAGCCGGTGTCAGAACACAACAACCATCCACCGCTAACATTCAAACCCAACTATTCCTTGGTGATAAGAATGAGGCAGCGACGTTTGGCAGTGTAAAATGGGTGCCCCCTGACAGTGCCTTGTTATATACCACAGAAGATGAAAAGTACGACGTTGTAATTGTTGATGAAGCGGCTTCAATCCCCCTCCCGGATGTATACCGGATCATAGCCAACCACAAGCAGTGGGTGCTTAGTACTACGCTTTTGGGTTATGAAGGTTCAGGCAGTGGTTTTATTCACAAACTCATCCCTAGTTTACCGCCATCAGCTATCCATTTAAGACTATCAACGCCGTTACGATGGTTCGAACATGATCCCATTGAAGCCTTTTTCAATACGACTTGTTTATTTGAGGACAGAGATGCAGCGCGCAATATTGGCGAGATTAATTTCAAAAACAGTATTAACCCACCGATAGATTACGATTTTTCCATAAGTTCGTTTAAAAGCATTTCCGAAGAGGCGCTTCAGCAAATAATGTCGCTACTTTCATTAGCCCATTATCAAACTACGCCCGATGATTTTATGCGCTTGATGGATAGCCCGGATGTACTTGTTGCCATACTTAAATTCAACGACAACGTGATAGGTGCTGCAATCATAAACGCTGAAGGTAGCGACTACCTGAACGGAACCGCATTGGGGATTGCGTCTGGAAAACGTCGTCCTAAAGGGCATTTAGGCGCACAGCGACTTGCTCTGTTGTCTGCTGATGCAAAAACAGCAACGTTTAGATATTGGCGTATTAATCGTATTGCCGTCGATACGGTGGCGCAGAGTAAGGGTATGGGCAGTTACTTGCTACAAAGAGTTAGTAATGAAGCCAAAAAGCAAAGTATTGACGCTATCTGTACTTCTTATGGAACGACACAAAAGTTAGACAGCTTTTGGACAAGAAATGGATTTGAGATTGTAGACTATGGGCGAAAGCCTAATAAAGCCAGTGGCGAAACCAGTGCACTAGCGTTATATCCTCATTCCAACAGAGCAAAAAAACTGCTTTCTGAATTGGTAGCGCTAAAAGAGAGCTTTAAATTCGATAACCAGTTAGACAACGTGCCCATTAGCATACTGACAATCTATGTAGAAAAGTTAGTACATTTTACCCAAGGCACACGCACTTTAGATGATGTTTGGCCGATATTACATAAAATTGCGCGTTATGCAGAGACTCACCCTACACCAAGCGCAAATACTCAACTGAACAAGCCAAATAACACAATACTGTATACGCTATGGCGTCTTGTTGAAATCATTAACACGAAGCGCTTTCTCAGAAAAGTACTTACACATTCAGATATGAATTCGAAGCAACTTGTTTCTACATTCAACGAAGAAAACCTAAAAGCAAGTGGGTTAAAAGAAGTCACTATTATTATAAGAGAAGCACTTCTGCCTGCTTTCAAATAATAGAAAGTCTGTAGCCTGAAAGTACAAATAATCAGCTTGGCGTAGAGCCACTATACCTGCGTTAACAAGCCGCGATTACAAACATTTTAATTCTAGCTGAGTGGGTAATGACCTATGCGGACTGGTGTTAAAGCCCTATAAATATAATCCTATTCGAGAAAAGCTCACTTACTAAATTAAGGGCAAAAAAAAGCCTCCCAAAGGGAGGCTTTTTTGTTAAAACCACATATTAGATACTAATACCGCGGTTCTTCGCTTTTTCCTTGATATAAGGTTCCCACGCTGCAGCGTTGCGGCGTAGAGAGCGATCTTTCTTAGCTTCTTGTACGTGCTTGTAAGCAGACTTGAAGTTACCTGCGTAGAAGTTCGCTTCCATTAACGTGAAGTGAATCTTCTTAGGGTCTTCAGCACCACGCTCTAGAGCATTCTCTAGTGCTTTAATAGCGCCTTTGTAGTCTTCCGCTACAAGCAAAAGTGTACCTTGCTTACGATAATGCTCAGGGTCTGAACTCTTAGCAGCAGCTTGTGCATACAAGTCGGCAGCTATTTTGAAGTTCTTTGCCTGGTGATAAGCATTAGCTACGTTTGCTAACATATCGGCATCATTTTTTAGCAAGCCTTCTTTCACGTGCTTTTCAAGCAACTTGGCCGCCTTGTAAGGCATACCGTTACTTTGATAAAGCTGAGCAAGCGTCTTTATTTCTGACTCTTTCTCTAGATAGCCCTGCATATAAGCAAGTTCTAGCGTTGAAAGACCTTTCTTATAGTCTTCAACTAAGATGTAGAAAAAGCCAAGACGTGACCACCAAGTTTTTTCCTGAGGGAAAGTTCTAACAAGATCTTCCGCCACAGCAACCGTTTCAGGGTACATCTTACGCTCGTAGAAAGAAGTTAGCTTTAATACATACGGGTTTTTGTTTGGCTCTTCATACAAAGCAATCGCTTTGTCTGCTGGCTCAACCATCTTCGCTAGTTGCTTAGATTCAAAGTAAGCCTGTGCCAAACGCGTATATACGTCTGCGTCTTCTTTACACGTGAAGTCCATCCACTTGTTATACCATTTAATGGCATCAGTGTACTTCTCTTCCTGCATGCTCAAATCACCTAGTAATTTAAGTGTTTGAGAGTGTTCAAGGTCGTTTAGAACTTTTGGTTCAACTGATTCAACCAAATACCCTAAAGCTTTACCACCTTGACCTTCTTGCGCAGCAAGTAAGTTACCAATAAAACGCTTTACGTAAGCTCTATCGAAATCGTCAGATGCGTCGATTTCGTAAAGTACGTTTAGTGCTTCATTAACTTGGTCTTCATTGTAGAACTCAAAAGCTTTCTGAACTTTTTTACCGGTACGCTCACCTACAAGCGTTGTTTTTCCTTTCTCATATCCAGGACAAACAACAGGTGCTGACTGCGCTAGGGCAGCGGGTGCTGAAAGCACCGCACCTGCGCCTAGCACTAAAGCAACGGCTGACATTTTGAATGTACGTTTCATCATGATCATTGCTCCAGTTTAAAGTCTAGCTGTACGAACATGCCAGATTGTTTAACTGGCTTGCCATCAACGATCTTAGGCTTGTATTTCCACTTACGTAGAGCACGACGTGCTTCACGGTCGAATACGCGCTTAGGTTCAGCTTCGATAACTTCGATATCTTCAACACCACCAACTTCATTGATAGTGAAAGACAGTCTTACCCAACCTTCACGGCCGTCACGGGCTGCATCAGGCGGATATTTCGGGTCGATACGAACGATAGGTGTTGCTTCACCATCACGCTGCATTGCACCAACACCACCGATGTTTACACCAACACCACCTGTGTCGATAGCTGGAATAGCTAAGCTAAAGCCATCTGCATCAGGTTCCGCTGTTTCCGGCTCTACTTGCTCCATTTTAGGAGGCTGTGGAGGCGGAGGTGGCGGTGGTGGTGGAACACGAGTACGCGTCTGCGTCTGGTCGTCTGGTTCCTGCATTACAATATCGATAACCGGTGCAGGCGGTACTTCGTCTGCTGGTCTAGATGAATTTTCAATCAACTTGGCCATTAGAACGAAAAGGGCAAATGCAACACCAGCACCTAAAAGTATAGATACAATTATACGTAACATCTTATCCCCTTGCCGCTACCGAGACTCGGTTAACGCCAGCGGCTTTAACCTGATCCATAATCTCAACTACTAAACCATGCTTCGCTTTTACGTCAGCTTGAATGATTACGTAGTCAGTAGGCTGCTCGGTAAGCAGTCTTTCAATATTCGCTCTTACGCTGTCCGGCGCAACTTCACGCTTATCTAGCCATACATTTCCGTCTTCAGTTACGGCGATGAAAATGTTTGCATTTTTGTGAAGAATCGCCTGGCTCGCATCTGGCTTGTTGACTTCGATCCCTGCTTCTTTAACGAAAACAGTGGTAACGATAAAGAAGATCAGCATGATAAACACGATATCCAACATGGGCGTCATGTCGATCTGTGCATCTTCTTCCTCGGTTCTGACTTTTCGAGCCATAATCTCTCTCTCTAATGATGTGGCAGGCTATCAACTAGCCCTTCTCTTGCCAGCTTCACTTTCGCTTCAAGACGTGAACTGATGAACAGTCCAGATAGCGCGGCTACCATTCCCGCCATTGTCGGGATCGTTGCCATAGAGATACCAGCTGCCATTAGACGAGCGTTGCTGGTGCCCTGTGTTGCCATTGTCTCGAAAACACTGATCATACCGGTTACTGTTCCAAGTAGACCGATTAGTGGACACATTGCAATAATGGTTCTGATAATCAGCATTCTAGCGTTAAGATCGTCTGACGCTTGAGAAATCCACGCGTCACGGATTCTATGCGCATACCATGATGTGGTATCTGCTCGGGCATCCCAATTCGCGATGATGTTTTTCTTCACCTTTGGGAAGACCGAGGTTAAATACCAGTAACGCTCAATCATTAAAACCCACATGAGAAAGAGCGCAGCAGCAACGAAGTATAGTACGTCACCGCCGGTAGCGATAAAGTCCCTGACCGATTCGAATAATCCAATCAGGTAATTCATATTACGCTTTCTCCGACTCTGAGTGAGCAGCTACGATACCCGCAGTTTGCTCATCAAGAATGTGGATGATTGACTTGCTACGAGAAGCTACGATGCTATGAGTAAGGATTAGAGGCAGAGCCGCGATAATACCTTGAGCAGTAGTTACAAGAGCCATAGAGATACTTCCTGCCATCATACGTGGGTCACCTGTACCGAATAGTGTGATGGTTTGGAATGTCTCGATCATACCTAGTACTGTACCTAGTAGACCTAGTAGAGGAGCAATCGCTGCGAAGATCTTGATAACGTTGATGCCGCTTTCAATTTTTGGAAGCTCGCGAAGAATCGCTTCATCAAGTTTAAGCTCAAGGTTTTCTGCATCAGCAGTCTTGTTCTCTTGGTAAACTTTAAGGATACGACCTAGTGGGTTACCTTCTGAGGGATTGTTTACGTTCTTAAGCTGTGAACGCATTTTTCCACCAGTGATCGTTAGTGTGATCATTTTGTAGATACCAATTAGTAGGCCAATCGCAAGCATAATTGTGATTGTGTAACCAACTGGACCACCAGCATGATAACGCTCAGACATTGTCGCTTTTTGCTTCAATAGACCAAGGATTGCACCTTGAGAAGGGTCAGCAAAGAAAGGAACAAAACCAGAACTAGCGCCGATTAGTTCGTCAGCAGAAGCTACAAAGTGACCATCTGGTTGACGACCAAGAGGCTGAACAACTTCAGCTTCAGCGTCATACGCTAGGTAACCAGCTTCACCAACAAGGTTGAAAGTACCAACACGAACAACTTCTTGCTGTGAAGAACCGCCGTCAAGGTTAACAACTTCTGTAGTGAACTTAACTACTTCACCGCCTTCAGTCATTTCTTTCTGAAGAGCAAACCATAGGTCTTCAAGTTCTTTAATGTTTGGAAGACCTTTAGAGTCTTCTGACATTTCAGCAAGGAACTGACCACGGCCAGGGAATTGTGCACTTACGATTGATGTAGAGATACGGCCGTAAGCTTCAGAAGATGCTTGACGTACCACACCGAACATTTCACCAAGTGTACCTGTAGCTTGGTCTAGCTCAGCAGCTTTCTCGTTTAATGTAACTTCGTTGTCTGAGAATTGCTTCTGTAGACGGTCACCACGAGCTTGTTCAGCTTTAAGATCTGCTTGTGCTTTGCGAAGAAGTGCTTGCTTGTCAGCACGTGCTGATTGGAACTCAGCTTCGCGTTGCTTATCTAGGCGAGCTTCAGAAACGCGGTTCTGTTGAACCTGGTCTAGAAGGTCTTTCAGGCTCTTTGCTTCCTGAGCCTGCGCTCCGGTTGCTGCAACTGCAACTGTCGCAGCGGCTAAAAGAGATTTGAATACTGGTTTCATTAACAATTACTCCGCTGCGCTAATTGGTAGTTTAATCAGATCCGCAGGAATGACGTTGTTAGCCATTTTAACTGCGTCAACAACTGAAGACAGATACTCGTCACCCAGTTTTTCCCATGCGCGGCTTTCGTTGTTCCATACCCATGCGTGAGTTTGGTCTAGAGAAAGTGCAACTAGCGCCGTACGACCTAGGTTAAAGAAGTCAACAGTAACTTCTGTGCCTGCGTCGTCGATAGTACCTTGGTAAGAGTTGATCTTAGTACCGTATTCAACTTCTACTAGGTAAGCTTCTAGTACCTGACGGAACTGTTCTGAAACAGTTACGTTGGAGTTAGCCATAAGGTCGCGAAGACGCTCAACACGCTGTAGACGCTCGTCTAAGTGAATTGGACGGTCTAGCTTGATGAACTGCTCTAGGCTGTCAATCATGCGGAACATAAGAGGAACGATGCCCTGCTTAGTTTGTTCGATGCTGTCGATCTGACGTTGTAATGAATCGATACCGCGTTGCTGGTCTGCAACTAGGCTTGCGATGTAATCGTTGTAGATTTTAAGGTTTTCTGTCTCATCTACTGTTTGACGATACTCAACAAGTAGTTCTTGAGACTGTTCAAACAACGTATTGATTTTTTCTTGAGATTTCGCTGCAGCCGCGTGGATTTTCGCTTCTTCTTTATGAAGATCTTCAAGCGTATCTGCAGAGACTGCGCTACCTGTTAGTGCGAATGCACCCATAACAGTAGAAGCAATAAGAGTTCTCTTGCTCATTTTGGACATAGTTCCCAACCAAATTTCTTATTTGAATCCTCGCCGATAGGAAAATATTCGGGCAAGGGGCGTATAAAACTTTCACAATTTTGTTTCAGGAATGTAGCGCCGACGTCAATTGTCAGTACTACGAACGTATTATACTCACATGGAATGTTACGTTTAGTCAAGTAACACACTGTTTACACCTGACAGATTTTCGTTTAAATGCTCGTTTTCCGTTCAGTTAGGTTGAATAAGCATTTAAAATAATCTTGCATAATTCTAGCCACATCTTAATCGTTTAATAATCACCCAAAATTAATACGTTTAAATGCACGAAAATGAAAGATAGGTGCAAAAAGTACGCTGCGCTTTGCACTAATATTGATCATAAAAAGCCATCATTATTGTTGCAAGACACCTTATATTGTCGGTATTTGAATCTCAGATGACAGTGTTTTTAATCGTAAATGTTAAACAAAGCGTTGAAAATTAACATTGGCTTGCCATGCACAATTTGTTATTTATACCGCATCCATACATTACAAGAATGATTACAACGTGAGCGAACCTGCATATAGCTATACAATAGATGACAAGCCAGTTTGGGTATTCGACGATTTATGCACCCTAGATGAAGCAACTGGTATATACAAGGGTTTAGAGATAAGTGCCTTCAAGCACACAGAAATCGCACGCCCTGACACGGCGCAATACAAACACTGGGCGGTAGAGCTAAGTGATACGCAGGTGCGAGGGCTGGCAGTTTATCAACGCGCTATTAATAAAATATTTAATACCACAGGAAAGCACTACAAGGCATATCGCGGTTATGTGAATTACGCGTCTTACGGAGACATGCTGTTTACACACACTGACTGTTTACCTGAAGCAGACGAACTTACTGTACTGGTTTACCTGTGCCCGGAATGGGATATTGAATGGGGTGGCGAAACGCTTTTTTATAACAGCAAAAATGATTGCGTTTTCGCCTGTACGCCAAAGCCTGGCAGAACTGTTATTTTCCATGGGGCAATTAAACATGTAGGCAGACCACCAAGTCGAATTTGCTTCATGCCGCGATATACCCTTGCTTTTAAGTTAGAGCCAGCTTAAGACAGGCTCTTAACTCGTTTTATCTGGCACGATATCAAAAGCGACGGTTAATCTTTGCTCATCAGTCACAATTGGATTTGTCCCGTGCCACATATAGGAAGGGAAGAAAGCAATATTTCCCTCTTTCGGCTTCACTGCAAAGTCTTCTGGCATTTCGACGCCACTTATATCTGGCCGCCCGAAGACCAACCAACCGTTGCCACTTGTTTTAACTTCAGCCGGTACGTCCACATACAGAACTCCACTCAGCCACCCTTCTGAATGATAGTGAGATTTGTGAAATCCTTTCTGTCGCAACCTTACCGACCAACTGCCGATAAAATCAATGTCTTGACTCAGACGGGATAAAAATGGATGTTTTTTCTCTTTAGTAAGTGTCGATAGAAATGATTTAGCCCTAGCTTCAATTGAAGTTTTTAGCTCTTTAATTACTGGGTGCGCTGAATCGAGAAGGTTTTCAAATGTCTGAGAACCATTGCGAAGCGATTGCCCAATAGGATGCTTTTCGTTGTTGTGAAGCGTATTGAGGTGCGCTTTCAGGATGTTTATAAATTTTGTGTTTGTGTCCTCGTTTCCTAACAACGGCTGCACACTCACAAACCTTTGATAATCGCATAACTGATTATATTTGGCCTCATCTCCATTGGCTTTGTACGCTGTAGATAATAATGTCCAGTAGCCCTGATTAAGGGGCGAAATTCGGCACACAAGCTCGAGCGCTTTTACAGCCTCTTTGTACCTTTTAAGACTTAATAATGAGTAACTTTTCTCAATCAGTAAAGGAAGCGTCTCTAGCGTGGGATTAGAAGCTTTGACACTAACGGTTGCTAGCGCTTTTTCGAAATAGCCAAGCTCTCTTAGCGTATTTGATAAACTGGCCGCTACGGCAATTTGATAAGTGGGAAGTTTAGCTTCAATGAGCTTTTCTAACCATAGCTTAGCTTTATCGTACTCTTCTACCCTAATCATAAATTCCGTGTAAGCTAAAATTAAATCCGGGTTGTTAATTGATAAGTTTGCTTCTAAATAAGAAAACGGCGTTTCCAGATTTTGAACCCAAGCTAAATGAGCATATTCTTTATGCAAACTTACGCTAGTAGGAAAAAGCCGTATCCCCTCTTTATAAGTGGCGAAGGCCTCATTCATTGAACCCTTTAATGCTAATACTGCCGCTAGATTCTGGAACAGTTCTGCGGTTGGGTTTCCCGTCGATAACGCTTGTTTGTAGAGTGATATTGCTTCGTCGAACTGGCTATTTTTGCGTTTGATATTTCCTAAGTTGTTAAGCGCTTTTACATTTTGTGGTTCGATGCCTAATAATTGCTTCAAATAACGTTCAGCCACATCATCGCGATGGTCCTCTACTAAAATTGATGCCATTAGCAGCAAAACTGTGTTTTTGTTTGGCTGTGTTGTCAGCAGCTGATGACATTGCTTTTCAGCTTCACCATAGCGCTTGGCAGCATAAAAAGCCCTTGCTAAATTATATCTGTAATCAAACCCGTTAGGCTTGATTTTTAGGGCTTTTGTAAACCACAAAATAGCTTTTTCGCTTTGCATTTTGTCGAGGAACAAATTTCCATAGCTGTTCATTAGGTCAGTAGACTGTGGAAACAGCTTTAAGCCTTTCTCAAAGACTTTAACAGCCTCATCAAGTTTACCTATTTTCCTTAACGCACTGCCGTGTAATTGAGAGACTACAGGGCCTACACGAACTAACGCCCCGTTTTTTTTTAATGTATTTATAACAAAAAGAAAATCCCCTGCGTTGAAAGCATTAATGAGGGTTGGAATGACAATATTTGGTTGCGACTGCATTATTTAATTAACCTTTTATCCAAAGAAGCTAGCGCTCCATACTGCACAGACCATTCGCCATATTTGGAAATAAAATGGGCTACATCTTCTCGCTCTTTAAGCGTTAGATGGGGATTCCAAATGTCTATTATTAAGACTGCCCGGACCGTTTCGGCCTCATTTTCTGCGCTATGCTGATAGCTGTCGTCAAACAAAATCGCTTTTTTTCTTTCGCTCCAATACATGCGTTCATTAGCGACCTGTAAATAGGACTTATCATTAACTATCAGTGGAATATGTAACGTCCACTTAATATTAGAAATGCCGAAATGGGGAGGGATTTTAGTACGTGGCTGCAGCACAGAAATGACCACCTCTGGCGCGTGTACCGGACAATGGGCCAGAATTGGCGAGTTAAATAGTGCTTTTACTTCGCTGGGCAAGTTATCACTATGTTCGGTAAACTTGCCTGCTTTCATAACATGGAGCGAATTCCAATTTTCCGTTAACCTTGCCCACTCTTCGGTGTCAGGCACAACGCCTATTTCGTGAATGTACTGTTCGTTAGCACGTGACAATAGAGACATAAAAGCGTCTTTATGGGTACTAAGTGTTTCAATTAATATTTCAAGCCCTTCTACCACACTTATATCTGAAAACGGCGCGGAGGGAAGGTTTGGAATAAATAAAAAACTAGGGGCTTGAAGTGCCTTATCAAACCTCTTTTGTTCCGCGCCGCAAAACATCGAGATAGCACGTTTAATTCTTTCACTCGAACCCATTGATGCGGTTTTTGCAAATAGATCACGTCGAGCCAAATTCGCGGCGTTATGAATATGTGTAGCTTGAGATTTAGAAAGCAGAACGTCAGGTTCTGGCGACAGATAATCAGGGTAGTGCGAATAAACATCGCGGTAAAGAGAAAGTGCGTCATCATAGTCGCCCGAATTGATTGCGACTGTGATCCGCGCTAGCGCATCTTTAGGGCTATTATCGTTTTTTTTAGTCATACAAAAATGGGAAGCGTTTTGCTTCCCATATTAAACTAACATTAGATGTATTTACAGGTCACCGCCGCCAGTTTCTGTTCCACGCTGCATGCGCAACCAGCCGTCGCGACCAGCTTCACGCATTTGTTCTCTTTCTTCTACAGAGTAACAAACGCGCTGCATGCGATTCGAGCCAATCTTTTTCTCCATTTTGCATACCATACCATCGTCTTCTGCGTTGGTATTAGCTTTAGCATACTGAGAGCTTTGATTGCCAGTTGAACCACATGCGCCCAAGGCTAGAACTAGGCTTGATGCAAGAATTACTTTCGTTACTTTTTTCATCCGTGTTATCCCTTAGTATAAGTACCGTGAACTACGTTACCATAAATAGTTGGACATTCTCTAATCCATTTTGTAACTAACCATTTATCTTGTGAAATAGGCGGTGCGCCTGCATGATAGCTGTTTAGTAATAAATTACCATTTTCATCCGTGTTAGAAAAAACAACGACAGTTCCGCTTATTGGCGCAATCCTAATATTAAGTTTAGGAAACAGGGTTTCTCCACCCTCGCTAACTGTATTCAGATAAACGAGTGCTGTCTTAGTGCGCTGCTTTCCGTCTTTAAACATTTGCGCATCGTTTATTTCGTTTAACCCATCATAGTGAGGTCTGTACTGTTGGCCGGGTTCATACCGCAATAAATTTAACGCTTCACCGTTACTTTTCGGCGTATTAGTGATTTGAGATATAACTTTATCTAGCTTTCTGGTGATCCAGTCACAATGATTAGGCGCGATGATAGCAACATAACTAGTACGCACACTGTCGATTCTGCCTTCTCCCGTTAGAGGATCTACAATCATTGAGGGTTGTAACAATGCACTGAATTTAGTAACTATGTAATGACATTCATATTCAGACAGTATGCTTTCATACACCTTAATAGGTAACAATTTATCTAACACGTTTGAAGGTTCATATACGCTATCAAGCGACTCAGATATTTCTTGAATAACTTGTTGCTGCACACTCTCGTCATTAGTAGCTTGTGCCGTTGAATTTAAATTGAGCTGTTTAAAGATATTTGGTGCTAGGTTAAACACTCTGCTCGCAACATAAGAAAATGTAGCGCTACCTACCGATAGATAAGAAAGCGCAACTAAGTAGGCCTCTACAACACCTTTATTACCGAGTGCAAGTAACGTTTTAGCCACCAACTCGGTATTCGTTATTTCGTCACCAAAGTAACCAATTTGTAATTTATGGAACTGTACGACGGGCTTATCAGCACACTCTACCCCCTGTAAGAACGCGACTGATTCACCAGGGTTCTCCCCTGATTTAAAATAAGCATAATCTAGCGCTGCATTAACATCTCCCAATTCGCCAGCTTGCTTAATCCATTGCATTGCCTCATCGGTGTTGCCTGACACATGGGCTTGGTTAGCATTCTTGATACACTGTTCTATATTCATTACCTGTTGTCCACACTATATTTAGGACGGGTCACACATAACAAAAAAGCCTCCGAAGAGGCTTTTTTTTATTCTATCTACAACTTCAATTAGAAGTTAAGGTTTACTCGTGAGTAGAAGAATTGTCCAGGGATTTCATACATAGACGGGTCGAAGCTGTTAGCAAACGTCGAGTAAGAAACTTCTGGGTCAGTGTCGAACAAGTTGTTCACACCAAGAGTGATGCGTAGGTTATCGTTAACTGCGTAACCTAGTGATACATCGTGGTATGCCATATCTTCAAGTTCGTTGAAGCTATCGCCACCAAGTTCTTCACTTGGATCACTACATAATTGCTGATCAAGCGTATCGCCATCGATTGAACACTCTTCAGTAGTGTGGCCGATGAAGCGAACTAACCAGTTAGCTGTCCAGTCATCGTACGCCCACGTTACTGCAAGGTTAGTACGTAGACGTGGAACAACATCACGGTCGCCCGCAAGGCCCGCATCGTTAAACTCAGTAGATGTATTTGTTACTGGGTCGATTACGATAGTAGTACGCTCGTCTACATAAGTACCATCCCAGTTAATACGGAAATCACCGTACTCAGTTTCGAAGTTATACGCTACGTTGTAGTCGAAACCAGACGTTGTTTGACCACCAAGGTTTACTTGGCCATTGAACAAGTCTACTACGTTACCGCCAGCACCACGTTCGACAAGCGAACATAGATTTACACCAGTTTGGGCACAGGCATTAAGAATAGTTTGCGCACCAACAGATGACACTGCGTTGTCAACTTCAATATCGAAGATATCAAACGTGATTGACAGGCCTTCAACTGCTTCAGGAGAGTATACGAAACCGTATGTAAAGCTCTCTGCTTCTTCAGCTTCTAGGTCTGCGTTACCGCCAACGGTAGTACGAATCTGCGTGTTAGGCTGCTCATAACTTGCAGGGATACCCGCACAACCTGGAAGATCAGGGTTACCTGCCGCGCCGCCATTACATGGATCAGTTAGTGGCGCAAAGCTATCGCTGTTACCTGAGAACAATTCATCAAGAGATGGAGCACGGAATGCTTCAGACCATGTACCACGTACAAGTAGGTCTTCGTTAATACGCCACTTCAGACCAATCTTCGAGTTAGTAGTGTCACCAAAGTTGCTATAGTCAGAATAACGAGTAGCAAGCTCAAGGTCTAACTGCTCTACTCCGGGCATATCTGAAAGTAGTGGAACAGCAAGTTCTAAGTAAACTTCTTCAACGTCAAAAGCACCAGAGGTAGGCTGACGCGCGTTACCTGAAGTAATACCAGCTGCAATGATTGCGTCTGGCTGATCGTAACCTGACTGCCAACGCTTTTCATAACCCGCAGCGAACGCTAAATAGCCCGCAGGTAGTTCAAGTATTTCACCAGAGATATTAGCAGAGTAGCTTTCAAGTGAAGAGTTTAACTCGTCTTGTGCAGTGAACGTAATGTAATCAAGCATTTCTTGCGTGATAGTACCTTCACCGATAACGTTTGGCGCACCACCAAACAAGTTAAGTGGTGTACAGTCACCTGTACAGTTTGCTGGGTCACCAATAGCTTGAGCTACACGGCTCATGTTAAGTAGACCGTCAGTAGACGTGTTTTGTGTGATATCAGCGTACGTGTAAGTCGCGTCCCAGAAGAATTCTCTGTCAGCAAACTCAATTACACCGTCAAAACCACCGTTAAATTGGAACTGGTCAACGTTTTGTTTGAAGCTACGGAAACCCGCTTCCATCATACGGCGACCGAACAAGAACATTTCACGTGCTGTCGGATCGGCGTCAAGTACAGATTGGTCGGTTGTAACATCAAAATCGTACGGACTGAATGGATTATCAGCTGATAAAGTAAAGCCAGTATCGCCAAACGCAGTACCTATAAATAGAGGAGTAGGCGCTAAAGCCTGCTCAGATTTACGGTTACCATAGAAACCCGTTACGTTGACAGATAGGTTATCTGTAAGTTCATAACGTGCCTGAGTATAGATGTTAGTACGTTCTTGTGGTGTAGATAGGTAGTTGAACGGCGCGAAGTTGAAGCGGCTATCTGGTTCAACCCATGGCTCTAAACCACCGTTACCGTCACCTTGTTCGTTAAAGCCATTATCAGCTTGGTCAAAAGTCCAGAAACGCCCTTGAGGTGGAGCAGATGAACCGCCGAAACCTTCAGGCGTACCAAAAGTAGGTACTGCAGAGATTTCACGGTCGCCCGCTAGTGTTGGCTCTTCTTCTACGTAGCTGATGTTAAAATAAACATTACCTTTGTCGTTAGAAGTACCGAAACCGATATCCCACTGCTCTTTATTGCCGTCGCCTTCGTCATACTGGCCAACGTAACCAGATGCGTGAACACCTTCAAAATCTTGACGAGTGATGATGTTTACAACACCTGCAATTGCGTCAGAACCGTAAACTGCTGATGCACCATCTTTAAGAACTTCGATACGCTCAATGATGGATGCAGGGATGTTGTTAAGATCAACAGAGCCACCAAGACCTGGCGCCCAACGCTTACCGTTAACAAGAACTAGCGTACGGTTTGAACCAATACCACGAATGTTAATAGTAGTCGTACCATTACCACCGTTGTTGTTGTTGGTGTTAATAGCAGAACCCGCAGAAGGGATTGCTTGAAGAACGTCACCGATTGAAGTAATACCGAATTTTTCGATATCAACACGTGACATAACTGTAACTGGGTTTGCACCTTCAATGTCGGTACGACGGATACGAGAACCTGTTACTTCGATTTTTTCTACTGCGTCCGCTGCTTCTTCGGTTTCCTGTGCGTTAACTGCACCAGTGAAGCCGATAGATGATGCAGCACCGAATGCGCACGCTAACTTCACTGATTTAGCCAGCTTAGAGTTTGTAAACATGTATTGTCTCCCTGGACCACTAAAACTCTTAGTGTGTGTTTCTTAAATCGTTTATATAACGAATTATTATTAATAAGGTCAAAGCCTCACTTTGATAATAACCACATCCTGTGCGAAGGGTCAACTGGGATCAGGCGGGTGTTTCACAAAAGTTCAATTTTTTTTTGTGTTTTAACTCTAATCTGTAAATATTAACTTACATTTTACTTTTAATTATCAAAATCAAACGTTAGCAGCTCGATATTTATACAAAAAAGGCGAGCGGCGTCATACTACTAAAAGATACATACCAACTCGCCTTCACTTTTTTCAAAAATTTAAAATTAGAATGAGTAATTCACGCTAAAGCGAACATATCGCGGCGTTTGCCACGCAGTTGGGAGTCCGTAATTTGGATTCACCTCTGGGTTTGTAGGATCCGCCGAGCTTTCATCGTCATAAATCTCGTTTACTTCAGTTACACGATCGTTATTAAGAACGTTAAATATGTCAGCTCTTACAACTAGTGTCTGATCTTCACCAATATCTATATTGTAAGACGCAGAAAGGTCGACCGAGTAATAGCTGCTGGTTCTGCCACGAGAACCACGGGGAGCAAGCTCACCGCCAGCATAGAAGGATTCTGAATCATAATCCTGTGCAAATATATCAGTTGGGTGATAACCAAAAGCATTAATTGGGCGACCTGTCCAGAATTGGAAGTTTGCACCTAGTATTAAATCATCAGTAACGGCATATGCTCCGTATAATTTAACCTGATGTCGTCTGTCATTCGGTAAGTCCCCATATGCACCATCAAGCAATCCTGGTTGATCAAACAAGGTTGTTAAACCAGCATCATCCTGGCCATTATCAGAACGAACGTAACCTTCATTATTCCCCCAACTATGCGACCATGTGTACGCTGCGTTCAACATCCACACACCATCCCAAGCACGTTGCCACATAAAATCAAGGGCAGCATATTTACGGACTGAATCAGGATACCTTAAATCTTCAGCAGACAGGTCCATGAATACTAACTCACCTTCCGCTCCTGGTAATTCAGTGGTTCCAATGCGCATATCTGAATTAGGATTGGTCAATACATACTGATGAAAGCCGTCCCAAATATCAGTTACATCACCATAGCCATTAGCTTCTGCCCACTCGATTACTGCGGCATCTATCGCGACATCTTCAATTGTGGTTGAAAGTTCACGGTATGTACCTTGAATTGACATACTCCATTCATCGTTCAACTGAAATTGGTAACCTGCAATGAATTCATCTGAGTACATTGAGTCAAGATTTTGGTCTACTATCTCATCAGGTGATTTTGCAGTGCCATCAGCGAATACGTCATCCGGCTGCGTTTTTGCACCTGTTAGGTTAGGAATACCTAGTGCTTCATCAGCAAAACCTTCAAACTCATAATACTCTTGCGTGTAGGTTTCGGCACCTGCCAAACGAATATTCGTATTAGCCGCTATAGGAAGATAATATCTGCCATAGCTAGCCCATGCTTTTGTCTCTCCATCGCCAAAGACATCCCAAACAGCTCCTAGTCGTAGCGCCCATTGATTATCCAGTTTGGCAAAAGAGTCGCCGTCAGCATTAAAGTTCTCGAAAGTATCGTTTCGAATACCTGCATTGATAACTAACGTATCAGTTACCTGCCACTGATCCTGCACGTAATATGCAAAATTCTTCGATTCAAACTGACCACCAACATTGTAGTCGCGATAACGGACTTGATAAATTTCTTCATTTGCAGGGTCGCTGTCATCAACGTAATATACGTAATATGCGCCACCAGAGTTAATCGTGTTGCTATTTGATGTCAGTTTTTCGTAGTCAACACCGAATCTGATCGAGTGATCTCCTGCATACCAATCTGCATCCAAACGTATTACTTCGCGTTCATCATCACCTTGCTCAGCAGTGAAGTTAGCCCAAGTATTAGTTGGTACGAATGCCGCGGTGCTGTCATAGCGATAATAAACAGCAGGATTTCCATCTAACTCACTTCGAATAGTTCTATCTTGTTTATTTACGCCATATTGAGCAGATACTGAGAAGTCATCATTGATGATACTTGTCCACTTAGCGGTATAATTTAATCCACCTTCGTCTTCGTAACCTACACGACCATTTGTAAAGTCACCGCCGTCTACAGAATCGTAAGTAGTAATTTCTGTAGAACGCTCATCTGAAAATGCAGTGATTTCGAGAATGTTGTTTTCTGTAACGTACCAATCAAGTTTCGCTACCCAAAACGCATCTTCGTCTTTCTCAAAAGTTCCGTTTTGTAGTACTCCATCGGCCGTATTAGTTTGCTCGCCTACATAGTTGTTCTCTGCTGAGCGAGGGTTAAATAGAGCGTAAAAGAATAGCTTATCTTCTATTAACGCACCGCTTGCCCAAACATTCACATCCCATTCGTTGACTTCATCTTGTGTGTTGTCGATGCGATACAAGCCATTGACGTTGTTTCTCGATGAATTACGTTGTTCACGAAGTGCATCTGGCTCCCAGTAGAAATTCGCCCCAGCTTTGAATTCATTGGTACCGCTCTTTGTCTTGGCGTTAATAACACCACCAGTAACTCGGCCAAATTCTGCTGAGTAACCACCAGTTTTTACCTCAAAAGTTTCATACATATCGAATGGAGGCTCACTAGAACCAACACCAGTACGAAAGTTTGTTATGTTCAAACCGTTAATGTAATAACCATTCTCACCAACAGAAGCTCCACCGATCGATGGTAGGTCACCGAACGCAGAATCACCTTGAGTCGTTCCCGGAGCAAGAAGTGCAACCGACGTCAAATTACGAGGAACAGGAACTCTATCTAATGTAACGCTATCAACCACAATACCGGTGCTTGAACTAGTTACATCAACCATTGCTATCGTCGTTCCAGTAACTTCAATTCGCTCAACGTCATCACTAGCGAGACGCATATCTAGGTTAGTTTTACCGCTGATCCCAACTTTTACAGAGTCTTGAATTGTAGTTCGAAACCCGTTTTTCTCTGCAGTAACTTTGTAGTTGCCAGCCGGTAGCAATGGAAAGCGGAAATCACCAGACTCGTCACTTTGCACAGAACGTGTTAAACCCGTTTCCAAGTTCTCAATCGTAATTGTTACGTTCGCGAGACCGCTACCGTTTACTTGGACTGATGTCCCTTGAATAGATCCATTTGTGCTGTTTGCTAATACTGGTGCTGCCGCACTCATTGATAGAGCAACGGCTAAAGCAACTGCACTTTTTTTTATTTGATACATTCTTGTATTCCCTGGTTAGTCTCGGCTTAGTGTTAAACTTTAATTAACTATTAATTAAGATAACCTAAACCTTTGTATTTATTGAAGATAATAAATGTTATCCAAAAGGATAATTGACTAACAAAAGACGAACAATCAACACGTTTTTTGAATGAGCGCAACGAGTAGCTCTTTTTGAGCGATGAACTGTTGAACCCAAAGAAATAAAACAAAAAATCAGCGTTTATTCATTATTTTTAATATTTTTCAAACTATTGGAGATAAAACCCCAGTCGTCTTCTTACAGTTTCAGGCAATTCTGGCAATGCACTTTTGGGAAGTAAGAAGGTTGCCATGTTAAAAAAGTCTAAATAGATACGATTAGACTCAGTGGTTTTCTTGAGGTAATGATGTCCTGACGATCCACCAGTGCCAATTTTAGTGCCCAGCATGCGCTGAACCATCATTGCGTGACGATAGCGCCATATAGTGAGTTGCTCGTCTATCTCTGTGAGTGCGGTAATAAGCTGGAACGGCAGATTAAAGATAGGCTCTTCAGAGTACTGTTTTATAAATAATGCAGAAAGCAATGCTTTATGACTCAAGCGGAACTTGCCCTCGCCTCTTAACTTTTCAAACTGCGTATCATCAAACAACGCATCAAAGTTCTCCATCGTTGCTTGTAAGTCTTTTAGCTCTTGTCGCCGCTCTGTATCAGATAGCATGTCACTGGTTGAAATTGTATGATGGTCGTCTTTCAACATTTCGTCTGCCGCATCTTTATAATATTGCCAAAAATCGAAACCTTCCGTTTTTAGAAGCGGCATTCTTGAAAGCCATTTGTCGACCAACTCAAACAAACTGGGTTTGCTTTCAAGGGTTTCCAATAACGCTCTATCTTTATCTGTCAGACGGTTGTAAAAGCTTTGCTTATCAAAGTCGATTCTGAAATCACGCTTTAGGCCCAGTGATATTTCTAAACGCTTGAACTGTATACTTTGGAAGCCCGACGCGGGCACCAGGTAGTCCCTAAACGACAAAAACTGCTGTGGCGTCATGGTTTCCATGATAGCAATTTGATCGTTCATTAACTTTTGAATTTGTATCACTCGCTGTAAGCGATGCACCACTAGCGTTAGCTGCTGATCTTTAACCGTTTCTTGATTAAACGTATCAATTACTGCATTTAATTCATGAAGAACCTGCTTAAACCAAAGCTCATAAACTTGGTGAACAATAATGAACAGCATTTCTTCGTGCGCCGCGTCACCGTACTTCTCACTCTGTAAGTCCTGCGCCCCCAAAATCTTATCAAGCTGTAGGTAATCGCCGTAGTAGCAGGGCTCTATATTTTTTTTCATGTCGTTCTTGCCTTATTGCTTTGTTTAACTTCGTAATTCTATCACCGTCGACTCGACATCCACAGAATACAAGCTATACATTATAAGGATATATAGCCAAGGTTCGTGTTGTGCCATTTAGCTTGTATAAAAATGTGTCCAATTTATTGGACAAGCGCTGTATTTTCCGCACAACATATTTGCATACCACAGCACTTTTACGCAGGGCGCTAACAACAATTATAAGGGGAATGAACATGAAACTAGATGACGACATCCATAACTATTATGAACACCTGGTTTTAGAAAGAATCAGTAAGCTGGGGCTCGATACCACGAAAAGTCCTGATTACTTAGCAGACTTGTGCTGTCTTGCCTTAAATCAGGTTCCACCACGTTATATCCGCTACGAAGTAGACATGGCGTTTTACCTGCCTCAGAGCGAACGAAATCAAATGGAAATGAATGTTGAGCATGCTATTAGTAAAGCACTCAAGTACTTAGATGAAATAGAAAAGACTAAAAAAGAAGACGAATAAGGAATTGGGGTGGCGGGCCTCCAGCCACATCCCGGCACATGAGTCGTCTGCTGCGGCTGCTCCCTTCCAGGCCTGACCGGGTTCACAGAGTATCATTGCGGGAGGACCAAAAGCCCACCATAGAAAGTCGCATTCAAAGCAAAGTCATTCGCCCCTGCCTGAGTGCGGGGCGCATTATGACTATTTGGTTGAGAGTTTTCAACCCTTTAAAGAAAATCTCTCTTCGGCAATAAGGTTGGCAACGCGGTTTGTCGCCGCCCCTTCTTGCTCTGCACGGGTATAAATTTCTTTTAGCGTTTCGCCGATTTGCTCAATATGTGCGCGAAGCGCTTCATTAGAACTCGATTCCATACGCTGATGGAAGATGTCGATAACGCCACCCGCATTGATCACGTAATCTGGCGCATACAGAATGCCGAGCTGTTGAAGCAATTCACCAATATCTTCACGTGCAAGCTGGTTATTTGCAGCGCCTGCAATTACTTTGGCTTTGATTTCAGGCAATGACAAATCGTTAATGGCTGCACCCAACGCACATGGCGCTAACACATCCACATCTAAGCTCAATATTTCTTCCGGCGCCACAGCTGTCGCACCAAATTCAGATACTGCTTTTTCAACACCCTCGGGATAGATATCCGCAACATAAAGCTTGGCACCGTGCTCATGCAAGTGCTTTGCAAGACGGTAGCCAACGTGCCCCATACCTTGTATAGCAACACTGACGCCATCAAGGCTGCGCTTCAAGCCGTACTCTACCGTCGCCTTTAGACCCACAAACACACCGTATGCTGTAGACGGAGCCGGGTTTCCGTCAGGTACTTCGCCCGCATAGTGGTATTTAGCATTAACACCAGCGATGTAATCCGACTCGGTTGCCATGGTTTGCAAGTCCGTTACTGAAATACCTGAATCTTCAGCAGTGAAATACTTGCCGCCCAATGATTCAACAAACTTGCCCATTGCCTTCATCATTTCTGGCGATTTAGCCTTACGAGGGTCGCCGATGATCACAGATTTACCGCCGCCAAGCTCCAAGTTAGCCATGGCTGCTTTATACGTCATCCCCTTTGACAGTCTCAACACATCGGTCAATGCCTCACCACTATTTACATAGGGCCACATGCGACAACCGCCAAGTGCTGGCCCCAGATTGGTATTGTGTACAGCAATAATGGCGCTCAAGCCCGCCTTCTCGTCATGATAAAACGCAACGTGTTCGTGATTATTGAACTCCGGGTGATCAAAAACTGACATATTTTCCCTATTAATACTGTGATGAATTAAAGCCTACCCAAGGTCTAGCTGTCACGAAAACGAAACGCCGCTCATTTGGGATGATGTGAGAGTCTGAAGATGATTTGCGGTACACTTATCGGCCTCGCAAAGATCAGCAACATTTTGCCAAGTGTATCCGATTGTTTTGAGGACAGGTCTTGCAAAGTTTGTTAATGAAATTTACAAACTGAAACGCAATAGAATTGATTACAATTTTTCTAGGACAGCTATCCTAGAATTTTTTTTGATATATAATAAACATCATAAAAACGACGGAAACAGTGTTAATGAAATTGGATAAATTTGACCGTGAGATTTTGCGCGTACTTCAGCAAGACGCCACGGTGTCGATGGCAGATTTAAGCCAGCGTGTAGGATTGTCGCACACTCCGTGCTGGAGACGTGTCAAGCGAATGGAAGCCGACGGCATCATTCTTGGTAAAGTCACATTGCTAAACAGCAAAAAACTGAATTTAGGTGTGTCGGTCTTTATCTATGTCACGTTGAAAAACCATGACGGTGACTCGCTAACCGATTTTGAAAATGCCGTACAAAACATCGATGAAATCGTGGAGTGTCATACCACCAGCGGTGAAAAAGACTACTTACTAAAAGTGATAGTGGAAAGTATTGAAGAGTACGAATTCTTACTTAAAACGAAATTAACTCACCTGCCTCTTGTCGATCATTTAAGCTCAACCTTCGCCTTAAAGCAGGTGAAAAACACCACCGAGCTACCGATTAAACGCCAATAACTCAAAAAATGGGGTCAGAGTACATTTCTACTCTCCCCCGTCAGTCTAAGAGGCGTCTATTTGATTTTCGGGCTTAGCCCGCTCAAAAGCATCTAACTCGTTACAGTTCTTCGCTATCTTACTAATTAAAGGGTAGCGACTCATATCGACGTTAAAACGTTGCGCATTATACACTTGGGGTACTAAGCAAATATCAGCCAGGGTAACATCGAAATCAAAGCAGAACTTTCCAGCTTGGGTCTGAAGACGCTTTTCAATGCCGTCGAACCCCAGCGTTATCCAGTGAGATGCCCACTTCGCCACATCATCTTGTGACGCCTCAAAATTCCCTTTTAGCGCATTCAGTACACGTAGATTACCCAAAGGCTGAATATCACACGCGATATCTTGTGCTAGCGCTCTGACTCTGGCTCTCTCTGTTCGATGTTCAGGAACCAGCTGGTGTTCGCCTTCATACCGTTCATCAAGATATTCGATGATTGATAACGATTGATTCAGAATAATATCTTCGTCTTCGTCAACCAAAGTAGGGACAAGGTGCGCAGGATTGAGACGCGTATATTCGCTACTATGCTGCTCGCCACCGTTGTTTACAAGATGGACAGGTACATACTCGTACTCAACCCCTTTCAAATTCAGCGCAATCCGCACGCGGTAAGAGGCGGTCGAACGCCAATAGCCGTAAAGTTTTATACTCATGGTACTACCACACCTATTAAACGTTTTTGGTAGGAGCACAGGGCTTTGATGAATCTAAACGCCCTACTCCCTCTTATAATAATAGTGGGGAAAACAACAACGTGCCTACTGAGTAAACCGCGTTATTAGCCCACACTACTTTTCATTTTAAAGTTTTAGCTAAGCGGCTTAACTTGCTGTTCAATGGCGCCAAAAACAGAGTGGCCTTCTTTATCTAGCATTTCTATGCGAATACGATCGCCAAACTGCATGAAAGGAGTAGAAGGTTTGCCGTCTCGAATAGTCTCAATCATGCGCACTTCTGCAATACATGAATAACCCACACCGCCTTCAGCGATGGCAGAGCCATGATCTGTACCCTGTTTATTAGACACTGTACCCGAGCCGATGATAGCACCTGCACCTAGGTTTCTGCTCTTGGCGGCATGCGCGACTAGCTGACCAAAATCAAACGTCATGTCCTGACCCGCTTCAGGCTTACCGAATAGTTCACCATTGTAGGTTGAACGCAAAGGCAAGTGCACTTTGCTATCTTTCCACGCATCACCTAATTCATCTGGTGTTACAGCAACCGGAGAAAAGCTAGACGCAGGTTTTGATTGGAAGAAGCCAAACCCCTTCGCCAGTTCGCCTGGGATTAACCCTCTAAGTGATACGTCGTTAACTAACATAATAAGTCGAATGCGCTCTGAAGCCTGTTCAGGCGTACACGCCATAGGAACATCATCGGTAACAACAGCGACTTCACCTTCAAAATCGATTCCCCAATCATCACTTGGAAGTATGATGTCATCCTCGGGTCCAATAAAGTCATCGGAACCACCTTGATACATCAATGGGTCAGTCCAAAAGCTTTCCGGCATTTCTGCATTACGCGCCTTTCGCACCAATTCCACATGGTTCACGTAAGCACTTCCATCAGCCCATTGGTAAGCTCTAGGCAGAGGCGACTCACAGCGAGATGCGTCAAACGGCACGCTGTCACACGCATTGTCATTTAGCGCTTGGTATTTCATCTGTAGCTGAGGGGCAATCTCTTTCCAATTATCCAGTGCGTCTTGCATCGTTTTCGCAATGTCCTGTGCACTGCATGCTCGAGAAAGGTCCTTCGACACTACCATTAGGCAGCCATCTCGGGTTTCATTCTTATAGGTTGCTAGTTTCATTGTTCTTTCCTCGAAAAATTATTCATCAGCTTGGCGCTCTTGTCTTTTATTAATACGTTCTGAATAAAAGACCTATATCTTTTTACGCGGCAGCATCACACACAATTCCATGATTATAGTTATGCCACTAGTTGGTGTGCGTTGAGAAGTGATCTGTTGACGAAGTTTTATTTGGCTGTAAGAAAGGATGTACGCTAGTAAGCCTCTGTTGAGCAGGTATAGCGCTGCCCGCTTGCTCCGTGGGCGATGTAAATTTATCGTAACAGATGAATTGATATTGCTCTGAGGCACAAAAACGCATTAACGATATAAAAATTGGCGTAGACCATTTGCCATTTTTACTTTGCTAAACGACGTCAAATATACTTGGTCACATTGACCTTCACCCTATGGCAAAGGTCAATGCTCCCATATAATTAAAGCTTTACCGTTGCCTTGTTAATGCCGTACTCACGTAACTTATTTGCAATTGCCGTATGACTTAATCCCAGTTTTTTAGCCAATTGACGGGTACTTGGGTAAGAAGGATATAACCGCTTGAGCAAGTCCTTTTCAAACTTCTTCACTTCTTCGTCTAATGTGCCGTCAAAGTTTTCGTCAATATAAGTGACGCTTGGCGCACAACTTGGAAGCTGAATGTCTTCCTTGGTAATCTCCTTACCGTCAAGGAGTGATAACGCGCGATACAACGCATTCTGTAGCTGTCTCACATTACCCGGCCACGGGTACTGCTGCAGAAAATCAACACAGGATTTACTGAGTTTCGCAGGACGGCGACCTAACTTGGTACTGTGCTGAACGATGAAAGACTCGGCTAGAGCAACGATATCCTGCCTTCTGTCTTTTAAAGAAGGCATAACCAAACTTAGTACGTTTAAGCGGTAGTACAATTCTTTTCTAAATCGTCCTTCTTCTACAAGCTGACCTAGATCACGACAGGTGGTGCATATAAATCGCACGTCTACCTTAACTGGCTCAGAATCCCCTACTCTTCTAAATTCGCCGTCTTCCAGAACGCGGAGCAGTTTAGCTTGAAGCTGAGAAGACATATCAGCAATTTCATCGAGTAGAAGCGTACCGCCTTTTGCTTGCTCTAATAGCCCCACTTTTGCATTAGGCTGATTGAACGCCCCCGCTGCGTAACCGAATAATTCGGTTTCTGCCACGCTGTCAGGTAAAGACGCGCAGTTTAAAGCTAAAAATGCACCTTCACTGCGACGGCTAGACTGGTGACAGGCTCTGGCAATCATTTCTTTGCCTGTGCCTGTTTCACCAAAAATTAAAATGGGTGCATCCAAATCAGCTATTCGCTTGGCTTCATGAACAACTCGCTTCATAAACGGAGACTGAGTGACGAAGCGGTCAAAGCTATCAGTGGGAGACTGGTGGAACGCGGTAAATTGCTGTCCTAGTCGCATCTCTGATTTTAATATCACCACAGCACCTGCCATGATCATATTCTGCTCGCCGTCAGGTACAGTAATAGGCAGCATATCGGCTAGGTAATCCTGTTGAATAAACTTCACTTTCGAAGATTGAGGGCCAGGCGATTTACCGTCCATCCATTTAGTAAAGTTAAAGCCTTTCACAACTTCGCCAATTTCAATGCCTTCTATTTCGCTACTCGGAATTTCTAGCCCCGCGCATACCGCTTCATTGCATAGCAAAATATTGCCTTTGGCATCGATAGAAAACACAGGGTCGGGCAACGTTCTTAAAATAGCGGAAAGCTGATTTTTTTCGCGCTCTCCTGGCATGAAAAGCGTCGTCTTCACATCGTCGATACCATCGATGCGGCGAATTTGAGGCATGAGGTGTTGAAAATCTGCAAATTCGATATTGGGAAAATTAAGGAAAATTTTCCCCGCAGGGTCAATTTCAATACCGCGTAAATCTATTTCTTTAGTAACGAGAATATCTAAAACATCTTGAGTGATACCAAGACGGTCCTGACAGCTTATTTCTAGACGCATAGGGTGTTATAGCTATTTTGTAAACATATATGTACAGAATATCATACTTTTACAAAAAGATAACAAGATAAATGTTACAGATGGTTAAATTTGCGATGAATCACACATTTAAGAACGCGCAGAGAGCATGATTAAAAGGCCGCGCATACCAAATAAAAAAGATGCCGCTTCAGTGAGCGGCATCCTATATAAAACACATTTAATTAACAATAGTGTTAGCTGGCTTTTTTCTCTTTAGGTGGGAAAAGTGGGGAAAATAGCCCTAAAGACTTCGCTTCTTCTACGAGTGCCATAATATCCATTTCCGCTAATTCAAACAGATGGTCGAATTCCGGTAAGATATAATAAAGAGGCTGCATAATATCGATGCGATAAGGTGTTCTTAATGCATCAATAGCAGTGAGCGGGTTACGCAGAGGTGTGTCGCTGTCTAACGCATATATTGTCTCGCCAGGAGAAGATAAGATGCCTCCACCGTATATCTTCAATTCATCTTTGGCTCTCACCAATCCAAACTCTACGGTGAACCAATAAAGACGAGCAAGATAAACTCGGTCTTCTTTGCTGGCAGCAAGGCCCAACTTTCCGTAAGTGTGAGTAAAATGAGCAAATGCAGGATTCGTTAGTAGCGGACAATGACCGAAAACTTCATGGAAAATATCCGGCTCCTGCAAATAATCGAATTCTTCTCTGGTGCGAATAAAGGTGGCAACAGGAAATTGCTTATTCGCCAGTAATCTGAAAAATTCGCCAAAATTAATTAACGCAGGCACTTCAGCTGTTTGCCACCCCGTTTTCTCCATCAGTACTTTGTTGATGTCGGGTAGCTGAGGGATTTCCTTTTCATTTAACTTCAACAAATCAAGCCCGTCCAAGTATTCTTGGCACGCTCTTTCTTTCACCAGCGGAATTTGTCTCGCATAGAGTTCAGACCAAATTTGGTTCTCTTCGTCTGACCAATGGATAATGCCATTCTCGTCAGATTGTCTCGACTGGTATTGCGTTGATTTTGGCATAACTTCTGTAACCAATAAGAGTTAAAAAACTTGTCTATCAGTCTAATGAAATTCGCGACGTCGAAAAGTGTAAGCCCTTACGAGCGACTCGATTTTGCTGTAACAGGAATTTTACAAAACCAAGTAAACACATTGTTTTATATAATAAAAAGCCGCTCATTACGAGCGGCTTCATTCAAGTTTGCTTGGTGCGCCATCGCTAATTAAAGACGGCTAATTTCTTTATTGAGTTGATATTCGCGAGACGTTACATAAGTTTCCATTTTACGAAGTCGAACTTCTGCTTTTTCAAAACGATTACGAATATCGTGAAGCGCTTGTTTTGGTGGCTCGCCCGCCTGCCAAACTTTCGTTTTCACTTCCACTTTTGGGCTTTTTACCTGACCACCGTTGGGATTTGTCCATCCCTTACCTTTTGAGAAAACAGGTTGCGTTGGTGCATTTTTTAACCCAACAGGTTTTTTATCGAGAATGAACCAAGCTGCAATGTATGCAACAAAGATGAAAGGTCCGGCTAACAAGAAGAAACCTGTTACAACTAAAATCCTTACTAACCAAGTTTCTAAGCCGAAATATTCAGCTACACCCGAGCACACGCCTGCAATTCTTGCATTTTCTGGGTTGCGATAGAGCTGCTTACCGTTTCTCATGCTCTATTCCTCCACTCAGGTGCCTCGCTGTCTAAAATGGCCTCTAGAGTTTCAATGCGTTCGCTCATTTTCTCGGCTTTCTCGGCTAAGTCTTGCAAAGATGCGTGCTCTTCTGCACTCAATCCCTGATTCACTTGCTTCTTGCTTCGATAGTGTAATATTAGCCAAATTGGAGCAACGAATATTGAAAACACCACAAGGGGCATCACCAACATTGCAATCGTACCTTCATCCATCTCAATCTCTCCTACAAACTCTGATGTAATTACCCTCCTTCCGATTTCACATCCAGAGGGTACACCCTGTTCTTATTATTCTGATTTTTCGGTGCTTGTGTTTGCACCTTTTACTTTCGCTTTAAGCGCAGCAAGTTCGTCTTCAACTTTGTCACTGGCCTCTAGTTCAGCAAACTCATCCTGTAACGTTTTCTTACCTAGATCGTAAGCTTCAACCTGTGACTCAAGGTCATCGATTTTACGCTCATATTGCTCAAAGCGTCCCATCGCATTATCTACTTTAGTGCTATCCAGCGTCTTTTTCACTTCAAGACGAGAGCTTGCAGTTTTCTGGCGCATAATAATCGCTTTTTGGCGACTCTTCGCATCCGCTAGCTTTTCTTGAAGCTGACCAATTTCATCCTGAAGTTTGCTGATTTGCTCATCAACAATAGCCAGCTCTTTACTTAACGCTTCAGCAGCTTCTGCAGACTTCTTCTTTTCCTGCAGCGCAGCACGCGCCAAATCTTCTCTGTCTTTGCTCAAAGCAAGCTCAGCTTTGGCTTCCCAGTCGCTTGCATCGCTTTCATACTTTGCAATTTGATTAACAATTTCTTTTTTGTTGGCTAAGGTCTTTGCTGATGCTGAGCGCACCTCAACCAATGTGTCTTCCATTTCCTGAATGATTAATCTAACCATTTTCTCAGGATCTTCCGCTTTATCTAAAAGCGCATTAATATTCGAATTCACAATATCTGTAAAACGCGAGAAGATACCCATAATAATTACCTCTTGCTAAAAATGGTAAGTGTTTAAAAAACACCACACTTGATAAATAGGTTACTCTTGGTATTAGTTGTATTCAATATGCTTGCCAACTTTATAACTGTGCTAACCTGCTATTTTTCATACACTTTTTATAAGTTCAAATAATACTCGTTTCTCAATATGTTTTGTTCTACACTATTAATTGGTCGAAATGACTAACTTTTGAGGGATTTAATGAGTAGGTATCGACAGCAAGACAATTTACTTGGCCAAGCGAATAGTTTTCTAGAAGTTTTAGAGCAAATTTCACAAATTGCACCGCTAGATAAACCTGTGCTGGTAATAGGTGAGCGAGGCACAGGTAAAGAGCTTATTGCCGCGCGACTTCACTTCTTATCTAAGCGCTGGGATCAGAACTATATTAAGCTTAATTGTGCTGCCTTAAGTGAAAGCCTATTGGAGAGTGAATTATTCGGTTATGAAGCAGGTGCGTTCACCGGTGCCTCAAAACGCCGCGAAGGTCGCTTTGAAGTGGCCCACAACGGCACCTTATTTCTTGATGAACTAGCTAATACTTCTGGCCTTATTCAGGAGAAGCTACTGCGCGTTGTCGAATATGGCGAATTTGAGCGCGTTGGCGGAAGCAAGTCAGTAAAAACTGACGTACGCCTTATTGCAGCTACAAACGAAGACTTGCCCGCGCTTGCCGATGCAGGTGAATTTCGTGCAGACTTACTCGACCGACTTGCCTTTGACGTAATTACCATTCCTCCGCTACGCGAGCGTAGGGAAGATATCATGATGTTGGCAGAAAACTTTGCTATTAATATGGCCCGTGAAATGGAAATGGAATTATTCAGCGGCTTTACAGAGAAGGCAAAGCGGACCCTTCTTGACTACGATTGGCCAGGCAATATACGTGAACTAAAGAACGTGGTCGAACGTGCAGTGTATCGAACAAATAATCCTCATCTGCCCGTACATGAAATCGTTCTTGACCCCTTTGAGTCAGCTTATCGCCCGAAAGGTAGAGTGAAGACCAATGACAGAGTGAATACGTCCGACTCACCCGTTACTCAGTCCCCTTCAGAGGCCGCTGCCACCAATGAACGCATTGAAAGTGCAGACATTACGCCACTGGCACCAGTGAAAAAGCCAGAAATTGTTGAATATCCCATAGATTTGAAAGAACGTTCTCAACAACATGAGATAGATATGATAAAACAGGCACTTGCTGACAGTCAGTTTAATCAGAAGAAGACTGCTGAAAAATTGAGCCTGACGTATCATCAGCTGCGAGGCTATCTCAAAAAATATAACTTACTAGATTCTTCCGCGGAAAGCGTCGAGGCGTAAAGCATGTCCCATGGTTTGGTAAAGCGTTTGTCATTATGTATATGTACAGCGCTTCTTGTTGCATCCTGTGCTAAGCAGAACAAACAAGCGTTTTACAATACGGGTATTATATACTGCTCTGAAAGCAATCCAGTTACCTTCAATCCGCAGCTAGATACATCAAGTACAACGTCAGATGCATCTTCACACCAACTCTACGACAGACTGCTTGATTTCGACCCTGAGTCTGGCCGCATCGTGCCTAGTTTGGCGAGTAGTTGGTTAGTGAGTGATGACGGTCTTACCTACGCTTTTCAACTGAGAAAGGATGTATGGTTTCACAATACGCGCTACTTCACGCCAACACGAAACTTTAACGCCGACGATGTTATCTTCAGTATAGACAGATGGCGCCTACGCTCCCATCCATACCATTACGTGTCTGGTGGGCGCTATCCCTACTTCGAAAGCATAGGCCTTGCACAAAATATCGCGTCGGTAGAGCGCGTAAACGGCTACCGCGTTGAAATTACACTTAAGCGCAGGGATAGCTCATTTTTGGCAAATCTAGCAACCGATTTCGCCGTTATCTTATCAGAAGAATATGCTAACCAGCTGGCACAGACCGGCACGCCGGGCAAAATCGATGAGCTTCCAGTAGGTACTGGCCCCTTTAAATTCGATAGCTATCGCAAAGATCATTTCATTAAGTTCCTGCGCCACGACAACTATTGGCGTGACCAAATGGAAGATGCGCCTACGAGTGATGAAGTCCTAAGCGATAACAATACTGTAGAGAGTGCCAACCAAGAAGTTGAAAATGGCCAAGGTGGCGAAGATACTGTTCAAGATGGTACAGCACAAAACGGTGACGAAACGCGCCCTGTTGTAGAGCAGCTTATATTTGACATTACGCCAAGAAGCTCACTGAGACTGGCTAAATTAATGACAGGTGAATGTGACGCTACCGCTTTTCCTGCACAGACTGAACTTGAAGTGATTCGGGCAAAAGAAGATCTAACGCTAGCGGAAAAACCAGGACTAAACATTGGATTTTGGGCGTTTAACACTCAACGCCCTCCTTTTGATAACCCAGATGTAAGACGTGCACTAGCGGCCGCAATCGATAAGAACACATTGCTAGAAGCGGTGTATTTTGACAGTGCTACTAGAGCTAAGACCCTGCTGCCTGCGGCAAGCTGGGCGTTTCAAAATGACGCAGACGATACCGCCTACAATCCAGTTCTAGCGCGCAAATTATTAGCTGACGCCGGAGTTAAGGCCGGCTTTTCTATGACGATATGGGCTATGCCTGTTGAACGCTCTTACAATCCTAACGCAACAAAGATGGCCGAGCTCATTCAGCGTTATTTGCGTGATGTAGGCGTAGAAGCAACCATTGTCAGTTACGATTGGACTACCTTCAGACGCCATCTTCAGGAAGGCCTGCACGACTCGGTATTAATTGGTTGGTCTGCCGACAACGGAGACCCAGATAACTTCTATCGTCCGCTATTGAGCTGTGGCGCTATACCCTCAGGTACAAATCGTGCCATGTGGTGCAGTGAAGACTATGATAAGTTACTCAACGACGCTCTTCAGACAGATGATATAGAAGAGCGCACAGCCATATACCGGCAAGTTAACCGATTATTATACGAACGCCTTCCTCTTGTTCCCATCGCACATGCCTATCGCTATCAGGCATACAGGAATGAACTAGAAGGAATGACCATTAATCCCTTTGGCGGTGTACGCTTTGGTGGAGTAAAAAAAGCACTGTGATCCAGATCCTCGTAAGATACTGCACTTTATTTATATTAACGCTTTTGGTGTTAGCGATTATGTCGTTTTCACTCGCCTACCTTTTTCCAGGCGATACACTTGAAAACCTAACAGGACTCGTGCCGCAAAATGAAATTCAACGCGCAGCATTGGAGCGGCAATTTAAACTAGATCAGCCCTATATTTTCCAGTTTTTCTATTATGTAGGTAATTTGCTCACTGGTGACTGGGGATACAGCTTTACGTCAGGCCTGCCGTTAAGAGAAGAGGTAGGTATTGCGATGCCAGCCACAATAGAACTGGCAACCTATGCCATGTTGATGGCGTTATTCATTGGAATACCGCTTGGTTATTATGCGGGGATTCGCAGCTATTCAACGTCGGATCACCTAATAAATAGTGCAAGTATAACAACCTATTCTTTTCCTGTTTTTTGGTTTGCGCTCCTGCTTATATTAGTTTTCAGTTTGCAGCTAGACGCTGCACCGCTGTCGGGTCGTATCAGTTTGCTTTATAACATCGAACCCGTGTCAGGCTTTATTCTCATTGATATTTTATTGTCTGACGTAGAAAACAAGACCTTAGCCTTCAAGGATGCGTTATCGCACTTAGCATTACCTACGTTTGCCATTGGTGCTATCGCCACCGCTTCGATGATACGTATAACAAGACGTTCTGTTATAGACGTGAAACACCGCCCCTATATCGCTGCAGCAATATCTAGAGGCCTTTCAAGTTGGCAGATATTCTTTCGTCATATTCTGCGCAACGCGTTACTGCCCATTTTACCGCTAATGGCGATACAAATTACGACACTAATAACGAACGCGATGATTGTCGAAACCTTGTTTTCTTGGCCGGGGATCGGTAACTGGCTGATTCAAGCTATTTATCAACGAGATTACCCTGCCCTTAGAATTGGTATGATGGCAGTATCCACGGTGGTAATTACACTCACGATTCTGGTTGATTTGTTTAACCGAATGATTGACCCAAGCAGAGAGAAATACGAACGTGCCACAGTTTAGTTTATACGACGAAGAATTCCATCCGTCGCCGTGGCAACGGACTTGGGCATCATTTAGAGCGAGCCACATCGCCATGCTTGGCCTGACTATGCTGGCTTTGTTTGTTATGTGTGCGCTGTTCGCACCAATCATCACTCCCTATGATGCCGTGGAACAAAATATCGACGGACTGTTAATACCGCCTAGCTGGTTAGCTAATGGCTCTATATCGCACATTTTCGGTACTGATGCGTTGGGTAGAGACCTATTTACCCGCATAATTTATGGGTGTCGCATCACACTAGGCTCCGCATTCATTACTGTTGTGCTTGCCATGTTAGTCGGCGTTAGCCTTGGGACCTTTGCTGGCATGCTGCGAGGTGTTCGCTCAAGTATCGTCAACCACTTACTCGATGCACTTATGGCCATTCCCACGCTACTTATTGCGATTATTATCGTTGCAATATTGGGTACCGGTCTGGTTAACAGCATGTGGGCAATTACCCTTGCACTTATTCCACAGTTTGTGCACCACACAAGAAGTTTTGTGCGCGCCGAAATGAAAAAAGAATATATAGTGGCGTCTAAATTGGACGGTGCCAGTAGATGGCAACTTTTTGTTCATTCTATACTACCCAACATGACCGAAATGCTGGTTGTACAGGGCACGCTTGCACTTTCTATTGCCGTTATCGACATATCTGCACTTGGTTTTCTGAATTTAGGCGCACAGTCACCGCTTCCTGAACTTGGCGTTATTCTAGCTGATGGGCTAGATGTTGCTTATCTAGCACCGTGGAACGTTGCCGTCCCCGGCATGGCAATATTCTTCATGGTGCTATCTATCAATATTGTGGGTGACGGTTTGCGTTCAGCACTTAGAAAAAGAGTGAGTCATTAATATGCCAATGCTTGATATTAAAAACCTCACCTTGGAAATGCAGAGCAGCGATGGCGCAATTAAAGCGTTGGACAAAGTTAACCTGTCAGTTAGCAGCGGGGAGATTCGCGCACTGGTAGGAGAATCTGGCTCAGGCAAAAGCTTGATCGTGTCCGCCATTTGCGGAGCCCTTCCTAGCCAATGGAATTTAACGGCTGACCGCATGAGTTGGAATGGTGAAAACCTGCTGAGTATGTCTGTGCAGCAGCGTCGTGAGGTAATGCGCCGAGAAATAGCGGTCGTGTTCCAAAACCCACAGGCAAGTTTAGACCCATCGGCAACGCTTGGAGAGCAGTTGGAAGAGAGCATTCCCGATGAATTTGTTGAAGGGAGCTGGTTCTGGCAACGAGCACAACACCGCAAAAAGATCGCAATAAGCACCGTTCACAAAGTAGGAATAAAGTACCACAAGCATTATTTAAGCGCTTTTCCTCATCAAATACCGGCTGACATAGGTCAAAAATTCATGATTGCGATGGCCCTGGTTTCACAGCCTAAATTGCTCATCGCCGATGACCCAACTCGGGGAATGGAACCTACAACAAAAACACAAATTCTGAAGCTCTTCACGCGTTTGAATCAGACCCGCTCGCTCTCGATCTTGTTTGTTAGTCACGACCTACTGGCAATTGCAAGTATGTCTCACTCTATGACGGTGTTGTATGCAGGGCAGACTGTAGAATCAGGTAGAATGAAGCACATTAAGAAGCGCCCTCTGCACCCTTACACAAAAGCATTACTAGACAGCGCGCCAAGCTTCAGAAAAGATCTGCCACCGAAATCGCTGCTACCCACGCTTGGTGGCTCTATTCCCACACTACAGCATTTGCCTATTGGTTGCCGGTTAGGTCCACGCTGCCCTCGTGCACAGCGCGCCTGTGTACAAACGCCAGCCGTGCGTAAAATTCACGATCACAATTACAGCTGTCACTTCCCTCTACATATGGAGAAGCTGTAATGGATATCATGCAGGTTAAAGATCTCACGTTTATTCATAACGAGAGGAAACGTTGGCTAAAACGTCCTGAAGTTTTTCAACTTGGTCCAGTGAACTTAAGCGTAAAGCGCGGTGAAACCATTGCAATTATTGGTGAAAATCGCTCAGGCAAATCCTTGTTGGCTAAGCTCTTGGTAGGTGCACTGCCTGCTGATGCAGGTGAAATTGAAATTAACACGCACAAATATTTAGCCAAATACCAGTCTAAAGATAGCCAGCAAAAACGTACCCATGACATTCGTATGATCTTGCAGCATAGCTCCGAGTCGATGAATCCATCGGTTCCTGTGGGAAAAATTTTGGATGAGCCATTGCGTTTGAATACAGGCCTAAGCGAAGCAGAACGCAAACCAATTATAGAAGATATGTTGGTGAAGGTAGGCCTCTTGCGCGAACACTATTACTTTTATCGACATATGCTTTCTGATGGACAGCAGCAGCGCGTAGCGCTAGCCAGAGCCATTGTGTTAAAGCCCAAAGTGTTGGTGGCTGACGAACCCTTTGCAGCGTTAGACCCTTCCATTCGTTCGCAAACGGTGAATCTTATATTGAAGCTTCAGCAAGAACTTGGCTTGGCGTTTATCTTTATTAGTCACAACTTGGGTATTGTACGACACATTGCAGACAGGATTATTGTGATGGAAGGCGGTGAAATTGTAGAAGAAGGCAAGACCGAAACTATCTTTAGGTGGCCCCAGCATACGCGCACTAAGAAACTCGTTACCGCATACCAATCTCTGGTGCCACAAAACACAATTCGAGAATAAAGAGCTTATCGTTTGGGTGCTGTTTTCTTTGAGAAGCGCACTTACGTACCGAACTGGCACGCTCTACTCGTCACAAAAAGAAAACCCTAGAAAGCCTTTTTTTGAACAAACGCCATGCAATAAAAAAGGGGCAAATAAATTGCCCCTTGTACAGCAATGCATTTGTGCTTTCTAGCCAACCAGAGCCAATAGAATACCTGCGGCAACCGCACTACCTAGCACACCAGCCACGTTAGGTCCCATTGCATGCATAAGTAAGAAGTTATGAGGGTTTGCTTCTAGCCCAACTTTGTTCACCACTCTGGCTGCCATCGGCACAGCAGAGACGCCAGCTGCGCCAATCAGTGGATTTATACTGCCACCAGACAGCTTACTCATAAGCTTGGCCATGAGTACGCCTGCGGCAGTGCCTATACCAAACGCGATAGCCCCAAGCCCCAAAATACCTAAAGTCTCGACCGTAAGGAATGCTTCAGCTGATAGCTTTGATCCTACTGCTAAACCAAGGAAAATAGTGACCGTATTGATGAGCTCGTTTTGGGCTGTTTTGCTCAATCTGTCTACCACGCCACACTCTTTCATTAAGTTACCGAAGCAGAACATACCGACAAGTGGCGTTGCTGCAGGTAAAAACAAGATAGTCATAAACAGAACAGCAAGCGGAAAAATAATCTTCTCTCGCTTTGACACAGGTCGTAGTTGACCCATTTTTATCTCGCGTTCTTCTTTTGTGGTCAACGCTTTCATGATGGGCGGCTGGATAATAGGTACCAACGCCATATAAGAGTATGCAGCGACTGCAATCGCACCAAGCAAATCAGGCGCAAGCCGTGAGGCGAGGAAAATGGCAGTAGGCCCATCCGCGCCACCTATGATAGCAATGGCACTCGCGTCTTTTAACGTAAACTCAAAGCCAGGTATAAGGTTTAACGCTATCGCGCCAAACAAGGTAGCAAAAATACCGAACTGCGCAGCTGCGCCAAGTAACAACATTTTAGGGTTAGCAATAAGCGCACTGAAATCAGTCATTGCGCCTACGCCCATAAAGATGAGCAGAGGAAATACCCCTGTATCTATGCCGATTTTGTATATGTAGTGCAGCAAGCCACCCGCTTCTGAAAAACCAGCAATAGGGATATTAGTAAGCAATGCACCAAAACCAATGGGTAATAAGAGCAATGGCTCAAACTTTTTAACAATGGCCAAGTACAACAAGCCGAAACCCACCGCCATCATTATAAGCTGGCCGGCTTCAAAGTGCGCAAGCGCGGTACTATCCCAAAGTACCATTAACTTATCCATGTACTACCCCAATAAGATTAACGGTTGACCACTGGTTACGGCATCGCCTTCACTAACAGTAATGTCGGTGACCGTACCGGTGTATGCGGAGCGGATCTCTGTCTCCATTTTCATGGCTTCAAGGATCATCACCACATCGCCTTCTGACACGCTGTCGCCGTTTCTCACCAAAACTTTAAATACGTTACCTGCAAGCGGTGCATCAATAGACTGAGAAGAGTTAGAGTCTGATGGCGCAGCACTCTTAGTTTGAGGCTGTGCTTGCGTCTGAGAGCCACTAGCAGGTGTAACGCTCGTCAGCGTACCTGAAGGTGCCACTTCTACGCGATACACTCTTCCATCTACGTTTACGTCGTAAGTTTCACTCGCGGTAGCCCCTTGTGAGCTTGACTTGGCTTCAGCAGGCTTAGGCGCACTCGAGCTTTGCGACTCTTGTGCGCTAGGTGCAGGTTCAAACGCATCAGGGTTGCCGCGGTTTTCGATAAACTTTAGGCCTATCTGCGGGAATAAGGCATAAGTCAAAACATCATCAATTTTATCGTCTGACAGCGAGAGTTGCTTTTTCTCAGCCAGTTCATCAAGCTCTTTACTCAGTGTATCCAGCTCTGGTGCAATATTGTCAGCAGGGCGACATGTCACGGGCTCTGCGCCATCAAGCACACGCGCCTGCAACTCCTTGTTTACTGGTGCTGCGGTAGCGCCATATTCACCTTTAAGAACGCCTGCGGTTTCTTTTGTAATGCTTTTGTAACGCTCGCCGGTGAGTACGTTAAGCACTGACTGCGTGCCCACGATTTGTGAGGTTGGCGTAACAAGAGGAATGAACCCAAGATCTTCCCTTACCCGTGGAATTTCTTTTAACACTTCTTCGAATTTATCTTCAGCGCCCTGCTCTTTAAGCTGACTTTCCATGTTGGTTAGCATTCCGCCCGGTACTTGAGCCAAAAGAATACGTGCATCTACCCCTTTGAGACTGCCTTCGAACTTGCTGTATTTCTTTCTTACCTCTCTGAAGTGACTGGCAATGTCTTCAAGCTCAGGCAATGAAATGCCCGTATCGCGCTCTGTACCTTCTACGATAGAAACCATGGTCTCAGTTGCGCTATGACCATAAGTCATGCTCATTGAAGAAATAGCCGTGTCCAGCATATCAATGCCGGCATCGATAGCTTTTTGATACGTCGCCGTACTCAACCCTGTTGTGGCATGGCACTGCATGGCAATAGGTACATCAACCGTTTCTTTTAATCCGGTAATCAATGCCTCGCACTCGTACGGTTTTAAAAGCCCAGCCATATCTTTTACGCAGATAGAATGAACCCCTAGGTCTTCAAGCTGTTTCGCCATTTCGAGCCAAAGCTTAAGATTGTGCACAGGGCTTACCGTATAAGAAATTGTCCCTTGCGCGTGAGCGCCACTGTCTATGGTCGCTTTTATTGCGGTTTTCAAATTCCTAATGTCATTCATGGCATCAAAAATTCTAAATACATCTACGCCACTTTCGTGAGCACGCTCTACAAAGCGAGTGACAACATCGTCAGCATAATGGCGGTAACCCAATAGATTTTGACCACGCAACAGCATTTGCTGTTTCGTGTTAGGCATGGCTGCTTTTAGCTTTCTGATGCGCTCCCAAGGGTCTTCCCCTAAATAACGAATACAGGCATCGAATGTAGCACCACCCCAAGATTCAACTGACCAAAAGCCAGCTTTATCTAGTTTTTCCGCTATGGGAAGCATATCTTCAATACGCATGCGCGTAGCAAGAAGGGATTGGTGGGCATCACGCAGAACCAGCTCGGTAAGGGCCAGAGGCTTAGACATGGTAACTCCTGATTAGGCTTTATTTTTTAGAATTTTGGCGATGGGTATGAATTGCGGCAGAAATAGCTGCGATAACGTTTCCGTCTATTCCTGGTTGTACCGCTTGATTGTTTCGACTCAAATTAGCTGAAGGCCCTTTTAAATTTGCTGAAGGCTCTTTTAAATGAGCTGAAGGCTCTGCTGTTTCACCAGGAAAAGCTTCACAAAATCGGGCAATGAGATGAATACCCACAATAAGAAGCCCTAAGAATGAGAAAACAAATACCATTCCTATAAGCATAAGAGAACCTGCTTCAAAGAGCAGGCTAGCGACGGATCCCGAATCCATATTCAATCCTGTTGTTATTTTGTACCTGAATAAGTATCACGTGGTTTTTCAAAACACAACAAAGCAGCATAAAAAACCACTTTAAAATGAATAAAACCCGCCAAAATGAAACTTAATGCATTATTCTTTAATAAATTTGCAACAAAAGTATATTTTAGGAATTAGCATAAGCGTTGCCGATGCCAGCAATCTACGTTTACGTTCATTTATACTCACGCCTTAATGAAAGCCTATATTTTCCGTAAAGTCACTGTCTAGCTGTTTAGCGAAATCTTTCGCATGCATCGCCAACAATACCAATCCACATAGATAATCGCCCACTCAGAAGGCGCTGGCAAGTTTCCTAGCAAAGCGTGGGAATGCAGGAATGGCTGTTCCCTTTCAAATTCCCAGAATGTAGCTAGGAAGCTTGCCAGACCTTCCCGAAGGGCGAGTTTAAAATGTCCGTACTCTTTGTTGTGTCACCTTGATGTAGAACCACTATACCTACGGTAACACGCCGCGATTACGAACATTTTAACTCTCGCTGAGTGGGTGATTATCTATGCGGACTGGTATAAATCTAGCTGCATATGTCGTTCATCCTCGGGTACGTAAGCAGGCACATTTACTGGGTTTCCCTCACAGTCCACCGCCATAAAAGTTAAATAGCGATTTGCGACAGACGTAGTGTTTTCCGTGGCGTCGCCCGATTTAACCACAACATAGATATGCATACTTGACGCTCCAGTGTGTACCAACGATGCGGTTATCTCAACTAGCTGACCTACTTTTATAGGTTTTATGAAACGTATGCCATTGGCAGACACCGTGACGCAGTAACATTTGGACCACTGCGCGGCACAGGCATAGGCTGCTTGGTCAATCCATTTCATTAAGCTGTTATAGAGAGCATGCCACCGTGAACGTTACCGCCAAAGTTTACGTCGGTAGGTTCAGCTAAAAATCGAAAAGTAGTAGATGGATGTGCCATAGCGTACCTCGCGCTTTACTGCTGTTAGACACATTAAGTTTAGCTTAAATTTTAAACAGCGCGCTTAGACGAAAGTGGAGAGAACAAAAATAAAAGGAGTAGAAATGAAAAAACCCACCTAAAAACGTGGGTTTTTCAATATGGCGCGTGTGGAAGGATTCGAACCTCCGACCGCCTGGTTCGTAGCCAGGTACTCTATCCAGCTGAGCTACACACGCGTAAACTTGTGTACTTTTGAATTCTACCTCAAAAGGTGACGCCTTAAAATAAGTGGCGCGTGTGGAAGGATTCGAACCTCCGACCGCCTGGTTCGTAGCCAGGTACTCTATCCAGCTGAGCTACACACGCGCAAAACTTGTTGTTGGCCGTCACTGCCAACGAATAATGGCGGAGAGGGAGGGATTCGAACCCTCGATACGCGTATATGCGTATGGTTCCTTAGCAGGGAACTGGTTTCAGCCACTCACCCACCTCTCCTTGACTGCGGGGTGCATTTTACGGATTCATTGGCCTGAGTCAAACCTTTTTTATAAAGAAATTGTTCACCCGCTGCCATTTTAAACGATTCGAGCAAAAAACCAGTAATTTGTTCGCAATACAAGCAATTAAACCGAATTTTATTTAACGATGCTCGTTAATTTGCATTTGAATATGCGCAGCTTCATTGCAGTTTTAACTGACCCGCCTTAATAATTTAGTCAATTTTTCAAAAATAATATCAAAAAGTTTTGAATTTATTTGTTCAAAACCAAGTACGCTGATTCGTATTACTTACTTAAGTTATTTAAAAGCGCTCCAAAATCTCAGATAAAGCGGTTAATGTCTCGATTTAAAAATCGCCCCCCCAGAAGGCATTATGCTAGAAAAAAGCTGTGCACGACCCAGAGACTTAACTTGGTCGTTAGCGCGAGACATCACAACGTCATTTCTGGCGAAATAGAACAGAAACAATAGACTTGCGCTAAAGCCCGATAAGATTTACTCACTTAAAACAAAAAAGGCCAGCGTAAGCTGACCTTTTCCAATGAAGCGTATAATGCAATTATTCTGCAGAGCCTGGCTGACCGCCTTTTTCTGCTTGAATGCGCATGTATATCTCTTCACGGTGCACAGAAACTTCTTTTGGTGCATTCACACCGATACGTACCTGATTCCCTTTTACACCTAGTACGGTAACGGTTACATCGTCACCAACCATAAGCGTTTCACCAACTCGACGAGTCAAAATAAGCATTCGCTTGCTCCTGTTCCTTAATACTGAACATCATCCATTAAGATTTGCCAACCCATCGGCACGACCCGATGGAAGCGACAGTGATTCCATGTTTCTGCGTCACTTCAAAAACTCACTGTTATACACAAAAATAATTATAGCTTATCTTGTAACCAAGCGTTAACCGAATCTAGCGCCTGGCCTAAGTTTTCAGGCTGGTCACCGCCTGCCTGTGCCATATCTGGACGACCGCCCCCTTTGCCACCTACTTGTGATGCGACAAAGTTAACTAGCTCGCCCGCTTTAACTTTACTAGTGAGGTTTTTAGTAACGCCAGCAATAAGATTCACTTTCGCGTCATTAGCCACACCTAATACTACGATCCCTTCACCAATTCGGTTTTTAATGTCATCCATCATTGAACGCAATGACTTCGCTTCAACACCTTCCAAATTCGCAATAAGAACTTTAACGCCATTTATCTCTACTGCATTACTAAGCATATCAGCACCTTGCTGACTCGCCAGTTTTTGTTTCGCAGAATTGAGCGCTTTTTCTAGTTCTTTAGTCTGATTTTGTAGAGAAACTACGCGATCAAGTACATTTTGGCTGTCTGTTTTCAATAACGCTGACAATGAAGACAGTGTCGCTTGTTGGGTTTGCACGACTTCAAGTGCATGCTCGCCAGTAACTGCTTCGATACGTCGAACGCCCGATGCAATACCCGCTTCACTGGTAATTTTAAACAAGCCAATATCACCAGTACGTGTAACGTGAGTACCACCACATAGCTCAACAGAGAATGGCCCCATGGTTACCACGCGAACTTTTTCGTCGTACTTTTCACCAAATAGCGCCATTGCGCCTGATGCTTTGGCTTCATCCAAATCCATTAGTTCAGTTGCTAACGTGTGGTTTGCACGTATTTCTTGGTTAACTCGTCTTTCAATCTCAGCAAGTTGCTCAGCCGTTACTGCCTCAAAGTGCGAGAAGTCAAAACGCATGCGCGGCGCTTCAACCAATGAACCTTTCTGAGTTACGTGCTCACCTAAAATTTCACGCAGTGCTGCATGAAGTAAATGCGTTGCGCTGTGGTTCTTTTTAATAGCTTCACGATTTGCTGCATCAATCGCTGCGGTTGCCGTATCACCTTTAGATACCGAACCTTTAGCAATACCTTTGTGTGCAAACGCATTACCCATTTTTTGGGTGTCGGTAACGATGAATTCACCGTTTGCCACGCGAAGCACACCTTTATCTCCAGCCTGACCACCACTTTCAGCGTAGAACGGTGTGCTGTCTAATACCACAACGCCTTCTTGACCGTCTTCAAGCTTCTCAACAAACGCATTGTCGGCAATAAGTTCAACCACATTCGCCTGGCCTTCTACATCGGTGTACCCAGTAAATGAGGTTGTGTGGTCAATGGCGAGTTTACTATTGTAGTCTGCACCAAAGTTGCTAGCCTGCTGTGCACGGGCACGCTGTGCTTGCATAGCAGCTTCAAAACCTTCTTCGTCAATCTTAAGGTCGTGCTCACGTGCTACATCATTGGTTAAGTCAGTAGGGAAACCATAGGTGTCGTAAAGCTTGAACACTACGTCACCCGGCACTGTGTCGCCTTCTAGAGTTTCTAATGTATCGTTTAGGATAGCCATACCACGGGCTAACGTTTTGCTAAACTGCTCTTCTTCAACACGTAGTACTTTTTCAATTACCGGTAGCTGGTCTACAAGTTCTGGATACGCTTCACCCATTTCTTTGGCAAGTGATGCTACAAGCTTATAGAAGAAGATATCGTTTGCGCCAAGCTGGTAGCCGTGGCGAACAGCGCGACGAATAATGCGACGTAATACGTATCCGCGCCCTTCATTTGATGGCATAACGCCATCGCAAATTAAGAAGCTGCACGAACGAATGTGATCGGCGATAACCCGTAGCGATTTATTTTCTAAATCTTCGCTTCCAACAATTGATGCTGCTGATTTGATCAAGTTTTGGAAAAGGTCGATTTCATAGTTGCTGTGCACGTTCTGCAAGATAGCGGAAATACGCTCTAGGCCCATACCGGTATCGATTGAAGGCTTAGGGAGTGGTTCCATGGTACCGTCAGCTTGTTTGTTAAACTGCATAAATACCAGGTTCCAAATTTCGATAAAGCGGTCGCCGTCTTCTTCTGGTGTTCCCGGAGGACCTCCCCAAATGTGCGCACCGTGATCGTAAAAGATTTCAGAACAAGGACCACATGGACCGGTATCGCCCATAGACCAGAAGTTATCTGACGTACTAATGCGAATAATCTTTTCTTTTGGAACACCAATATGGTTTTCCCAGATGTCGAAAGCTTCGTCATCTTCAGAATAAACGGTGACTAAGAGCTTTTCTTTTGGCAAACCAATTTCTTTGGTAAGGAAATTCCACGCAAACTCTATCGCTTCTTTTTTGAAATAATCGCCAAAGCTGAAATTACCCAGCATTTCAAAAAAGGTATGGTGACGCGCAGTGTAACCTACGTTCTCAAGGTCGTTATGCTTACCACCTGCGCGAACGCAGCGCTGTGACGATACCGCACGGGTATAGCTGCGTTTTTCCGCACCTAAAAAACAGTCTTTAAACTGGTTCATGCCCGCGTTGGTAAAAAGAAGTGTGGGATCATCTGCCGGAACCAGTGACGAGCTAGCCACCGCTTGGTGGCCATGGCTTTTAAAATAATCGATAAACTTGTTACGTAAGTCAGCAGTTGATAATGTCATTGAAAACCTAACTTCCTTTATTTTATTTTTGAAACGTGCGATTTGCCTGTTCTGATGAGCTTTATAATCGGGGCAGTTTGCGAATACGCAATACGCTTATCCTCGCTATAATTCTCTGGATAATTAAAATGCACACAAATTTGCGCAACAATACCATGGATAACGCAATTTTGTTAAGTGTAACGGGGAGAAGATAGGCTCAAATTTCACTTTAAATCGACGAAAATAGCCAGTATTCATAAAACGAATCGCCAACGGCATCTATTTGTCGGTAAACATGAGCATAAACCAGCCGTTTTAGCTAGATTCGTTTGCGCTTACCGCATATTCAATGTGATCTTGGTAAAAGCCACGATATTGAAGAAATTGTTTCTGCTTCTGTCTCAACGCGAATTCGGTTTCATAAAACTCGCCAAACTTTTTCTCTTTTACTTTTTTAGCACTTTCAAACCAGTCAGCGTCAATCTCTCTCATTGCGTGTTCTGCAGTACTTTCATCTACACCGTATTGCTGTAAGTCTAATTTAATTGCGCGGGGTCCCTTCCCTTTTAAATACAGTGCGCGAGCTCGGCTTTCTGCAAATCTAGCATCGCTTTGGATATCAGCATCTTTGAATTTCTCCAGAATAGGCATGAAAGCATCACTCGCTATTCCCTTCTGCTGCAACTTTCGCATAATCTCGTTAAAGCTATGCTCTCGTCGTGCCAGCATGCGAGTAATCGCGTCGGTAATGATTTTTCGGTCGAACTCTGACATTTTTGTAAACTTACTCTTCTGTATTAAACGTAGAAACCGCGTTATTTTAGCGTTAATTACTCGTACATTGCGACTATCTAGCGTTTTACGCACTTAACCTCTACATGATGTAAACTGCATGACAGCATCCAACTATCGCATAACAATAATAGATTCGATTGAACAGATCTCTAAAGAGCGCTGGCAATACCTCGCAAAAGAATCGGGTCCTTTCGTTTCTTATGAATTCTTACATGCGCTAGAACGCAGCGGCTCGTGCAGCAATGAATCTGGGTGGCAGCCTTGCCATATTGCTATAGCGAAAGGTCAGCATGAGGCTGCAAATCTTGTTATTCCCGGCTACCTGAAAACTCACAGCTACGGTGAATACGTGTTTGACCACGCATGGGCTAATGCTTATGCACAGCACGGTCTCGACTATTATCCTAAATGGATATCGGCCATCCCCTTTACCCCCGTAACAGGCTCTAGACTACTTTCTGATGGACACATTGCGCTTACTCCGTCACTTTTAAGTGAACTAGAAAATACATTGACAGCGTATGTAGAGTCCGTATTTGGTAAGGCTTTATCTTCTTTTCATTGGCTATTTCCCAATGAAAGCACCTCGGCTCAACTTATTGGTAAAGGCGAGCCTGAGGCCAGTGCATTAGCCGCTGATTTGCCTAATGACCAATTCAAAGTTCAACCCAGTATTCCCAACCACTACCTGACCCGATACGCAGTTCAGTTTCAGTGGCATAACTACGGTTATGGTGATTTCGACGATTTTCTTAACGCGCTTACCTCCCGCAAAAGAAAAGATATCAAGAAAAGTCGACGTAAACTGAACGAGCAAGGCGTCCGCTTTACCCATCATACTGGCAATGAGATTAGTCCAGAGATACTGCAGTTTTTCACAAAGTGTTACAAAGCAACCTATTTAAAACGAAGCGGTCACGTGGGATATTTGAACGATGCGTTTTTCGAGCAGCTAGTCGAGAGCATGAGCGATAACATGCTTATAGTGACGGCAATAGAGAATGAGGTAGCAGTAGCCAGCGCCCTCTTTTTCTATGATGAGACAGGACTGTATGGCAGATACTGGGGAGCACTGAAAGAAATAGACGGGCTACATTTTGCCTGCTGTTATTTTGAAGGCATTGAATTCGCCATTGAGAAAAAGCTATCGCTTTTTAATCCCGGCACCCAAGGTGAACATAAAATACTTCGAGGCTTCGAGCCTATTTATTGCCGTTCTCATCACAAATTACAACATCCGTCGTTTCACACTGCTGTAGCAGACTTTTTACAGCGAGAAACGCCACATATCGCAAGCTATTTTAATCAGGCACGGAATGCTTTACCGTTTAACAAGGAATTTGTGCCTACTTTAAAAACAACGAGTGTCACTGCACCTAACGACGACACTTATAATCACAACGAGAAAAACGATGAAATATAAACTTCTTGCCGTAGCGATTACGGCATCTTTGGGACTTGCTGGTTGCGGTCAGCCTGAACAAGCCCAAGAACAAACCAGCAATGTTGAAGCGCCAGAAATGAAGGGCGAAGCGGAACTAGGCTCTTTTGGCGTAGACTTGACCGCTCGTAATGAAGCGGTAAAACCTGGTGATGACTTCTTCATGTACGCGAGCGGTACATGGTACGACAACTACGAGCTGCCCGCTGACAAAACTCGCTACGGCGCGTTTACGGGTCTTGCAGAGCGTAGTGAAGAGCAAGTTAAAAACATCATTGATGGGCTAATGGAAAAGTCTTCTCTAAATGCAGAAGAAAAGCTTGTTCACGACTTTTTTGTTGCTTATATGGATACAGATACCATCAACGAAAAAGGTATTGAGCCAATTAAAGACGTACTCACGTCTATCGATAGCATTGAAAACAAAACTGACCTAACCAAAGCATTTGGTAACAGCTGGTTAGTAGGCTCAACCACGCCAATTGGCGGCGGTATGTGGTACAACCGCCTTGACCCAAATGAATACCAATTAAGTGTTGGTGTTGGTGGTTTAGGCCTTCCTGATCGCGACTACTACCTGAGCGATAGCGAACGTTTTGTTAAAATTCGTGAAGCTTATGTAGCGCACATCGAGCAGATGCTAAATTTTGCAGGCGAAGAAAACGCAGCTGAAAAAGCGGCGAACATTCTTGCCCTTGAAACACAAATTGCAGAAATTCAGTGGCCTCGCGAAAAACGCCGTGACCGCGATCTTACTCTCAACCAGATTGAACGTAGCAAGCTGTCTGACGAGTACCCTGGCTTTGATTGGGATACGTATTTTGCTCAAACCGGTTATAAGGTACCTGAGCTAAATATTACACAGCCTGAGCCAGTAAAAGACGTTATTAAAATTATTAACGAAGCTGATCTCGCTGATTGGAAGTCGTACTTGAAATATCACACTATTTCAAACAATGCGGATTTCCTTTCTGAAGATATCTACCTAGCCAACTTTGACTTCTTTGGTCGTACACTAAGCGGTCAGCAAGAGCCTCGTCCTCGTTGGAAACGCGCAGTGAGCCAAATGTCTGGTACTGAGTCACTTGGTTTTGCTATCGGCAAGATTTACGTAAACGAATACTTCCCAGAAAGCTCAAAAGAGCAGATGGCAGAGCTGGTTGAGAACTTGCGTACAGCACTAGGTGAGCGTATTGAAAACCTAGACTGGATGAGCGAAGAAACCAAGGTAAATGCCAAAGAAAAGCTAATGGCATTTAACCCTAAAATTGGCTACCCAGACGAATGGCAGTCTTTCGACGGCGTAACCATCAGCGACAAAGACTTAGTAGGCAATGTTCGAAACCTACGCACATTCTTCCAAGACCAATCGGTAGAACGTGAGCTAGAGAAAACAGATCGCAATCGCTGGGGTATGACACCGCAGCGCGTTAACGCCTACTACAATAGCTCGTTCAACGAAATTGTATTCCCAGCGGCTATTTTGCAACCACCATTCTTTGATCCAAACGCCGACGCAGCAGTTAACTACGGTGCAATCGGTGCGGTAATTGGTCACGAAATGGGACATGGTTTTGACGATCAAGGCTCGAAGTCAGATGCAAACGGTATTCAGCGCAACTGGTGGACCGATGCTGACCGCGCAGCGTTTGAAGAAAAAGCAGATATGCTAGCCGAGCAATACAGCCAGTACGAGCCTATCGAAGGTAACTTCGTAAATGGTCGCAACAGCTTGGGTGAAAACATTGGTGACGTGGGTGGTCTAGCCATGGCTTACCACGCCTACAAACTTAGCCTTAACGGCAAAGAAGCACCGGTAATTGACGGCCTAACAGGCGATCAGCGTTTCTTCCTTGCATGGGCACAAGTGTGGAAAGAAAAACGCACTGAAGAAAGCATGTTGAATCAACTTCGCGCAGGTACACACGCGCCAGGTCGTTATCGTGCACAAGCTCCAAGAAACCATGATGCATGGTATGAAGCGTTTGACGTGAAACCAGGTGATGCACTTTATCTTGCGCCTGAAGAACGCGTTAGAATTTGGTAGCTCATTGAGTTTAGCACTTAGTGAGCACATGCTAGCTTCTCGCGCCGGATAGAATTTGTATCTGGCGCCAGCTAATACCAGTCCGCATAGCTCATTTAGAAAGTGTAGATAATTAAAAAGGGCGGTTCGACTTATCTCGAACCGCCCTTTTTATTTCTCTAATCAGTATTCGATCAGTGGTACTTATACGCCAGCCGCGAGTACTTGTTTAACTTCCGTTTGCTTATTTATCTTCCGTATTGGGCAACTAAATCGCGAACGTATTGCTTACAACGGGCTACAGCTTCTGAAAAATCACCGTTACCCACACTGCCCATGGAATAACGAAGCCAATACCCATCAATTAATGCAGCGGTAGACGCAGCGGCGTTTTTGACCTGCTCAGGTTTAAGTAGCTTGCGGTAACTAAACGCTAAATTACGCTCTAAGCGTTTGTGGTTAATACACTGCAAACGATGCAAGCCTTCGTTGTGTAGTGACAACGCCCAGAAGTTAAACCAGGTATTGGTGGCGGAACTCGCCCCTTGCGTTTGTGAAAAGTTATTTTCAATAATGAAATCAATCCGCTCTAGGGGATCGTCAATACGCTGCGTGATTTTTAGCGCATCGAGAAGGTGGCGCATCGTTGCTTCAATTAAACCTTGCTTGTCACCAAAATAGTGACTGATTATCCCTGAAGAAAGCCCAGCTCTTTTGCTAATTAAGCTAATCGTTGTACCGTGATAGCCAACTTCTGCCATCACTTCTAGCGTTGCTTCTATTAATTGCTTCTTGCGAACTGGCTCCATTCCCACCTTGGGCATGCTACAACTCCAAACCTTAAATCTAAAAAATAACCTGCGACAGCACAATGCCGCCGCAGGCATGATATCACGATTAAAAGGTTAAGCGCGCGTTGACTGCAACAGCGCGAGGTGCGCCAATCCAAAATGCACCTGGTGCAATGGTAGACGCATAGTCTTCATCAAACAGGTTGTTTACTGTTAAACGCACTTCTAGCTCTTCAGCACCTGAACCAATGTTTTCGATAAAGCCGCCAATATAGAAGTCGCTAACGATATAGTCATCAACTTGTGCTGCATTATCAATATCCAGGTAGCGGCTATCAACGTACTTGGTAGACAGGCCTGCAAAGAAGTTATCGCGTGCCCAATCAAGGCTAATTACCGCCATAGTGTCAGGCGTACCGATAACCGTATTACCTTCAATAGCTACCAGTGACACTTCTGGGTTTTCAGGGTCAGCGATGGCTGCCAGCGCATCGTCAAGTGTATCGTATTGCGTACCTGAACTACCTACCGTCGCTACATATTCTGACTCGCTTAAGGTAATAGAAGTAAACAACGAGAATTCTTCGGTTAGCATAATGTCTGCTGAAATTTCAAAACCACTAGACTCAATACCGCCCACGTTTTTATATCCACCCGCGGCCGCTTCAAGAAAGTCTATGCCCTCTGAGGTTTCGTTACTGGTAAATTGAATACGGTCGTTAAACTCAATATTGTAGTAAGTCACGCTGGCATTGAAGCCAGGTGAAGAGTAGCGGAAACCTACGTCAATGTTGTCGGCTGTTTCTGGCTTTATAAAGCGAAGGTCAGTATCGTTGCGCTCTAGTTGCGCATCTTTAATTGCCGCAAAGTTCTCACCGTAACCTGCGAAAACTTCCACTCCTTCAATGGGTAAAGGTGCAACGATGCCGGCTGAGAATAAGGTATCTGAGTCAGTATTCACCGCTAAGTTGTTGGCTGAATCAAAGTTGTCCGTTTTCTCGATATCTACGTTAAACTTCTTGGCACCAGCACGGATGCGGGCAAAGCCTAAATCAAGCTCATCTTCCACATAGTACATCAAGGTATCAACTGGGAAGGTTCTGTCGTACTGCACCCAGTAAGGCACGTTGTCATAATCGACGCTAATAGACGAGTTGGTAATTTTATGCCAATCGCGAGACTCGCCACGCTCATAGTCTTCCCACCAAATACCAAAACGTACGGTATTATCAAAATCACCAATTTTGGTGTACCACACAGCATCAGCATTAATGCCAAAACGCTCTTTATCATAATGGGTATGACGATATGAGCCCACGGGAATAGCGCCTTGCGCATGACAGCCTGGGTCATATTCTGCACCTGCACCACCATAAGGGAAGGTCAGTGAGCTTTGACACCCCTCAATAGGGCTTAGCTGGTTGCCTTGTCTATCAACAAAGTAGATTTGTCCCAGCTCCTCTCCACCGAATACCGTATTTCCAACAATAAGCTCTGAGTGCCCTTCTGCTCCGTCATCAGTGATATCAACAATATAGGGTGGAACCCATTCGCCGCGTCCTTCATTGTCGTGATAATACACGTTAGTCATAAAATCGACCTGGCCAATAGTAAAGTCAGCCTGTAAATAAGCGAAAAGGTTTTCGCGTAGGGTAGACCAACCTCGACGATACGCCTGATCTTGATAAGGCACGCCTGTCCACTCGTCAGTTAACTGGTCCCAATCTGGATTTTGCTCATATTGCGCCAGCCCGTATATGCGCTGGTAGTTATCTTCGTGGGTATCGTCGTAAGACAGGTAACCTGTAAGAGACACGTCGTTAACGGTAGAGATAAACTTCAGGGCTAAATGATCACGGGTGTTCTCTGCTGCCTGCTGCATAAAGTCAGAACTTTCTTGACTTGAAAGGCTTATCCACGCGTAAGTATCTTTAAAGATTTCGCCTGTTTCGTAGCGTACATAATATTTTGACGCATCAAATGAACCCGCAGTCACACTGGTTATTAAGCCCTGCTCCGCAGACGGGTTAATGGTGGTGAAATTCAGTGTGCCGCCCAAGGCTTCGTGTGAACGGGAAGCGATATCCGCCGTACCCTGAGAAACTTCAACGCCTTTTACGTTTTCGGTATCGATATAGCGATTCGCTTTCGCGCCACCACCGTAATTCGAGTTACCGTTGGCGATGCCATCTACCGTCATGCCAATTTGCTGCTCGTTTAGGTTTACTTGAAAGCCACGAATAACAATAGACGTTGACCAGTCATCAGCCCCAAAGGTATCACCTTCGTTAATAAGCACACCCGGCAGGTTATCAACCGCGGCTAACACACTGCTAAGATTAGCCTGTTGTTTAAACATATCGTCGCTCGTTGCGTTATTCGCGTAAGAAACGCTTCGCCCAACAACGGTAATTTCTTCTATGCGCTCTTCGTCAGCACGCTCTGCTTCCTCTGCCCACGCCACTGTAGGTGTAGTCATAGACGAAAGTGCTGCAAGTACAGCTAACGAGAGTTTATTGTGTGTTTTCATGTGTTTCCCAAAGTAGTTGTGTAATGTTTACTCACTACTCTAGGGAGGAATTGTTACAGTAGCGTTAAGTTTAATTGAACAATCAATTAATAAAACATTTTCCATGTTTGTTTACTCAATGACATCCAAGTAAACACGCATCAGCTATAAACTGCCCCAGAAATTTAGCAAAGAAATCTTTGCCTAACAGACACAAAAAAGCCCTCACTAAGGAGGGCCAAAAGGGAAAGGTTTATCTTACCTTGATATTACTTTACGACTGCGTTGCGGCTTGAAAACGGGTGTTTTTGCTTTCAGTCCCGGCTACTTGCTTTTCTGCGTAAAGCAAGGCGTCGTGGAGCGTGTCAAAGTTAGGGATACCTGGGTGCGCTTCGTTTACGCCCTCAAGCACCTTATTGACTTCTGCATTAGCACCGCAAATAACCAGCTGACGACCTGCCGCTAGTGCATCTGAGGTAACTGTATCAACTGCCATCGCAGCAGAAACATCCATAAGTGGAACGCGCGAGAAATCTAAAATGGTGACTTTAGAACCCGGCTTTACACGCTCACGAACGTGGTGGCCCAAATCGGCAGCCGCACCAAAGCTTAGTGGTCCGCCAAAACTAAAGATTGATACTTTGTCTTTAAGAGATTCCAATAGCTCATTGTCTTTAGGGTCGTTTAACGACTCAGGGATTTTCTTAAGCTCTTCAATTTGCAGCTGTGCGATTTGCTTAACGTAAGCTAATGCTGCGAATACCACGCCAACACCAACTGCTGTGATCAGATCTACAAATACCGTTAGCGCAAGCACCATAATCATAAGGCCGAAGTCCCAACGTGGGCCTTTGTGAGCGCGCTTCAAGTAACTCCAGTCGATGATATCTAAACCAACTTTAACCAAGATACCAGCAAGAACTGCGTGAGGAATTTGCGCTGCTAGCGGGCTAAGACCTAACACAATTGCTAGAAGAACTAGTGCGTGTACCATACCTGAAATGTTGTACTTACCACCGCTACGGATATTTACAACCGTACGCATGGTAGCGCCTGCACCTGCGATACCGCCGATAAGACCAGCAAATGTATTACCAATACCTTGGCCGATTAGCTCTTTGTTACTATCGTGACGGGTACGCGTCATGTTATCAGCAACAAGAGATGTAAGTAGACTATCGATGGCTCCCAGCACAGCTAGAATAAACGCGGCTTCAAGAATAAGCAGTGCTTTGCTTTGGTCAAATACTGGAAGGTGAAGGCTAGGTAAACCCGTCGGGATATCACCAAGAATTGGCACAGACAACGCTAAACTTACAAGCGTGCCAATGATAAGTGCAGCCAGTGCACCAGGCACATACTTGCCTAGTTGCGGTGGCCATTTGTAGGCAATAACCAAGGTACCAAGGCCTAACGCCAAGGTTGCAAAATTAATATCGGCAAGCGCGGTTGGCAAGTATGTCAATGCGCCGATTGTTCCACCTGGAGGCTCATGGCCCAGTAAGCGGCCGATTTGAAGAATAATGATGATTGCACCGATGCCCGACATAAAGCCCGATATTACCGGGTAAGGCACTAGGCGAATGTATTGACCAATACCAAGGACACCAAAAACAATCTGGAATATACCGGCCAATATCACCGCTGTGAATATAAGGCTGGTGTCGCCTGATAGACTTGCGAACAAGCCTGCAAGAACAACAACCATAGGCCCCGTTGGACCAGAAATCTGTGCTGGTGTACCACCGAAAAGTGCGGCAAAGAAGCCAACCGCAATAGCACCGTACAGACCCGCCATTGGACCTAAGCCTGACGCGACACCAAGTGCAAGCGCCAGTGGTAAAGCAACGATACCGGCTGTTAAACCGCCGGTAAAATCGCCTCGTAGGTTTGAAAGGTTAATTTTTACCATCGTTATAGACCTTATTCACCGCGAGCAAGTTGTGCTTCGGCAGTAGACTCGTCCATTACATCAAATTCACCAGACTCAGTGTTGTAGTAAAGCACTTCACCTGAACCAATGTTATATACCCATCCGTGAAGCTTAACCTGACCTGTTGCAATTTTTGCAGCAACAGCAGGGTGAGTACGAAGGTGCTGAATTTGCTGAACAACGTTCTCTTTCGTTACCGCTTCTAGATCGTCAATAGAAAGGTCTGAATGGCCACAGCGCTCTTTAACAACTTCAGTTGCAACACGGCAATGACCTAGCCACTCTTTTACATGCGGAAGCGCACTTAAGCCTTCAGGGTTGATGGCGCCTTTCATTGCACCACAGTCAGTATGGCCACAAATAACAATGTGAGAAACGCCCAGTGCAGCAACTGCAAACTCAATAGACGCTGTCATGCCACCAGTTTGGTTGCTGTGAGGAGGTACGATGTTGCCCGCATTACGGCAGATAAATAGCTCACCCGGATCAGTTTGTGTTACTAAGTTCGGGTCGATACGTGAATCAGAGCACGTAATGAAAAGCACTTCAGGGTTCTGCCCAGTAGCTAGTTTTTGAAACGTAGCTTTTTTGTTTGGGTAAACTTCTTTCTGGAATTTGGCAACACCTGAGATAACGTGATCCATATATAACTCCCAATTTTTTAATAATTGTAATGATTATGTAATTACGCCAGTTTCACCTGATAGATTAATAGTTTAATATACTAACTCGCGATAGCTAAATACTATCACTGCTTACGTAACACTACCCATAAGCATAGTAAGAGAGAGCCATTTTCACCATGCAATTCAACGGAAAGACCCCGTCAATTAACCAAATCCGCTATTTTGTTGCAGTGGCTAAATACCTAAGCTTCAGGCAAGCAGCGGGAATATTGGGAATTAGTCAGCCTACTCTGACCAGTCAGATCAGTGCGCTAGAAAACCTTTTAGGGCTAACGCTTTTTGAACGATCACGCACGGGAACGCTGTTATCTCCCCAAGGTAAAGCCTTGCTTGATGCAGCGGAAGAGGTGCTGCAGGCCTCTCAACGGTTCAGCGAAATTGCACGAGACTTGTCCGAGGGTGAAGTTGTAACCTACCGGTTAGGGATACCGCCAACACTAGGGCCTTATTTACTTCCCTTTGTGCTACCAGATCTGCACAAACGGAAGCCCGGCTTGCGCTTCTATGTTCGAGAAGGCGCCCCTAACGCATTGCAACACGGTCTACTGCGTGGTGAATATGACCTAATTCTTTCCCCACTTTCGGGCGAAAACTCTCAATTGATCACGCAACCACTCTTCAAAGAGCCTTTAAAATTCGTCACGCCTTCTGATCACAAATTGTCAGGAAAAGCCTATGTTAAGCCAGAAGAAATAAGCGGCGAGAAAGTGTTAACACTCGAAGACCGACATCACTTTCATCATCAAGTGCAGCGCATTTGCGATGAGATTGGGGCAGATTTACAGCGTGATTATGAGGGCACCAGCCTCGATACTTTGCGTCAAATGGTGGTAATGGGCATGGGTGTAGCCTTCCTACCAGGGCTTTATATTCATTCTGAGTTGCACAAGCCTGAAGCGTTACACGTGTGTGAGATTGCCGATATGCCTATTGAGCGTCAGCACTCATTAGCGTGGAGAAACACTGCGCCTGGACGAAAGACCTTTAGAGAAATATCAATTATCATAAAAGAGATAATTGAAACTCGCCTGTCGGACGCCGTGACTATAGTCAGTGCTGCCCCAAGCCCTCTTCAAAAACGTTAAACTGGTTGTAATTTATTATGATTGATAGACAACATTTACGAATAGTAAGAGCGATAGATGCTGAAGGCACGATGACAGAAGCGGCAAAATCGCTTTTTCTAACCCAGTCAGCGTTAAGCCACGCAATGAAAAAGTTGGAAGCCCATTTTGACGTACCGCTTTGGAAAAAAGACGGCAGAAGACTCACGCTGACTCAGGCAGGTCAGAGTGTATTGGGCTTAGCTCACCGAGTTTTACCCCAGTTTGAGCATACTGAAGCCCAATTACGCAGATTCGCTGATGGTAAACAGGGCATATTACGTATTGGGATGGAGTGCTACCCGTGTTTTGAATGGTTGCTCAAGGTAGTGGCGCCTTTTTTGAAAACCTTTCCAGATGTTGATGTAGATGTACGTAGAGCTTTTTCTTTCGGCGGATTGCAGGCGCTTCATGGCTATGACATTGATATTTTACTCACGCCAGACCCACTTTCACTCGATACTATTACTTACACGCCGGTATTTGAATACGAACAAGTGTTGGTAATGGATAAGCACCATCCCTTGGCGAAGAAGCCTTTCATAACACCGCAAGATTTAAGCAGTGAAACCCTGATAACCTATCCGGTAGAGCTTAGTCGTCTGGACGTATTCACGCATTTTCTTACTCCTGCCAATTGCACAGTGAGGCAACATAAAACGATTGAAACCACAGAGATCATCTTACAAATGGTAGCAGCGGGACGTGGTGTTACTGCGCTACCTAAATGGTTAATTGATGAATCAAAAGAAAGCGATCTCCTGACTTGTCGGTCGCTAGGTGAACAAGGTGTATCAAAAACGCTGTACTTGGGTCATAGAAAAGCGCAGGACGTATTGGGGTTTGTAGATGATTTCATTGCCCTTTCGCAAACGCACAAGCCATAGGTTTTCCAAACTTTATTTCGGAAACTTATGTCAAACTAAGGAATAAAACAACTCGCTTGCCAACAATGTTGGCAAGCGACAACGCTCTAATTAAAGACTATTGCGCATTATGCGCGGTTAACGGTATGAATGGCGCTAAATTTTAAACTGCCCCACCAATTCTTTTAAGTCACCAGAAACGGCACTTAACTGCGTAGCTTCCACAGCTAACTCTTCTGCATGCTGACTAGTTTTATCACTTAAACCAGTGATAGCTACGAGCGACTTATTAATATCTTGCGCCACCTCCGTTTGCTGCTCGGTCGCAAGTGCTATGTGAGTACTTTGCTCGTGAACCAAACCTATAGACTGGGTAATGTCTTTAAGCGTTTCGACCACTTTCTCTGTTTTATCGACACCAGATTGAGAACGGGATTGTCCTTCCTGCATAACACTGTTGGTCTGCTCAGACATCGCCTGCAATCGCTCTACCATTTTTCGTATATCAGTCGTCGATTCTTGTGTACGACTTGCTAATGAGCGAACTTCATCTGCAACAACGGCAAAGCCGCGCCCCTGTTCACCGGCTCTCGCCGCTTCAATGGCTGCGTTTAATGCCAGTAAATTAGTTTGTTCAGCTATGCTGTTAATTACATCGACTACAGCACCGATGCTATCTGACTCTTTGCTCAATCCGCCCACAACTTCAACACCCTGACTGATGGCGTCAGCCAGCGCGCGAATTTCCCTCATGGCATCTTGCACTTGCTCACTGCCGGCTTGTACCAATTCATCTGCTTTAGTCGCAGCGTCACTGGACTGTGCCGCATTTTTTGAAATTTCAACGACGGTAGCAGCCATCTGCGTGACTGCCGTAGACACATTGTCCACCTGACTACGCTCTTGGTTAATTTCCTTGCTAGTCGCGTGACTCACATCTCGAAGGTGATCCGCTGCATCAGAAACAGCCTTAGTGTTAGCGGCAGCATCTTTTAGCAATGATCTTAGTTTATCGGTAAAGGTATTAAACTCTATGGCAAGCGCACCGATTTCGTCGTTACTCTTAACTTCCAGACGCTTGGTTAAGTCGCCGTCGCCATGCGCTATTTCCGCCATTGCGTTGCGCATTTCGACCAAAGGTTGAGTGACTTTAGCACTCGCAAAATAAGTAATAAGCGCTATTAATCCAATAATCACAAAGGCGACGATAATTGCCGTAGTAATTGCATTATTTATAGGGCTATCAATGATGCTTGCAGGGATAAGAATGCCCAGCGACCAATTCATTTGTGGGTTAGTTAACTGAGCGTGCTCAAAAACCGCAACATAGTCTTCCTCCTTCCAGGTTACGTGCACAATACCAGATTCATTAGCCGCTATATTACTTGCCAACTTGCCAAACCCTTCAGTGCTATCAAACACGCTGTCAAAGTTGCGAATAGAGGAGCTTAGTGGCAACGCTTTGCTCTGTTTTGGAAAGTAAACAATGTTTTGGTTTTCATCGAGTAAAAACGCCGTGCCTTGTTCTTCATAACGAATGGCATCTATGACCTTACCCACCGTGCTAATAAGAATATCGACACCGCCAACGCCTAGTAACGCTCCATTTTTGTATATCGGGGTTTGTACTACTGCAGATACGCTTCCATCTTGGGAATCGACAGCAGGAGGCGTTACGTATAGCTTTCCTTTTTCAACGGCAGTAGTAAACCACGGACGCTTAGTTGCAAAGTAACCGGCGTTAGGATTGCCAGCATCAGGACCCGAAGTGTCGACGCCGACTCGGCCCTCTTCATAGAAGTATTCACCCGTCTTAGCTGAACCAAAGAACGCCGATTTAATAATGGGATCTTGACTGCTGATGCCCTCAAATGTGGCATAGATATCTTTGGATTGAGTCAGTTGGCTTTCGGGCGCCCCTCGCGTGTTATGGCGCGTAAAAAAATCTTGTAGAAAAGGACTACTTAGGAATGCTCTAGCAACGCCGCCATAGGTTGCGAAGAAGCCTTCAACGTCATTAGCCTCACGTGCAACTAAGGATTTAAGCTCTTTTTCTACGCGACTGCGGGTGTTATCTGCAACGGTATTGACTAAGAAAAACGCCGTAATGAGTAACATCAAAGCTATGCTACCGCCAACGATAAGCATGAACTTTTTTTGGAGTGATATGGATTTCATTTGTACTTCTCATTGTTTACTAAACGCCACAACGTGTGAAAAGTGTATTCCAGCACTAGGGCCTGTTGACCTTTGTTGTACGTTTTTGCAGCGGTCTTTGTGCCATCTAGACAAGGCGGATGTTTGACGGTTTCGTGGTTCTAAGTCGAAAACATTCAACGCAGTATAGATGGCACAAAGGCGCTGCCCGAAGGGGTCGTTATGGAAGCCTTTTACTCTTTGTCACAGCCCTTTAACTTAGCCCACTAGGCTTGCAGGACTGTTTCGCGATTAAAAGGCTTCCATTTAGACCAAAATTCGTACATCAAAGGTCAACAGGCCCTGATAATTCGCTCACATTTCAGGTTTAGTTTTATTAGTATAAAAGCGCAAGTGAGCCGAGCTCGCTTGCACTTCTAATACTTTGAGATATACAGAGAAATTTTACAACCTCTGAAAGTCAATTCTACGAAAGTTTAAATACAGAGTGAATTAAACGCTTTTAAGAATTAGCTGTAAAAGCAAAGATAAGCGGTAGGCGTAGACACTTTTACGTCAAAAGAAGCATCGGCGGGTACATTAAAGCTGGTGCCTGTAGCAAAAGATTGCCATTCGTCACTTCCCGGAAGCTTCACAACTAGCTCACCTTCAACCACTTTCATTAGCTCTTTTTGTGATGTAGAAAATGTATATTCACCCGGCGACATCACGCCCGAGGTACAGGGGCCGTTTGCAGATTCAAACCCAATCGAGCTCACTTTATTGTCGAAATAATGGTTTACTTTAAAGCTCATAATTACTCCTTTCATTGATGCAAGAGATGCTTTTCTAGCGTTTTTGCCAAATAAGCATATGGTTATTGGCGGGCATGTCGATTATTTCTTGCAAGCTTAGCTCGCCTGCCCAAGCAGTAAGCTCATTGATATCGCGGTAGCCACCATAACCACGCGCTAAAAGCGAAGTATGGAAGGCTTGGTTACTTTCAGAAGTAAACTTACCACTATGTGTAAAAGGGCCATACTGACAGAAAACGCCCCCTATGGGTAAGTGCAACGCTACTGATTCCATGAGTAGCTTCGCCTCTTCTTTTTGCATGATATGCGCGGTGTTTGCCGTAAAAATGCCGTCTATGTCGAGGTTGGGAAAGTCATCTTGCCCAACGGTGAATGCAATGGGAGGTTTCACATTCCGCGTATTTGAATCACTCAGCCACGCGGCAATGCCTTCGTGATAGTGTGGTTGGTCGCTTGTGTGCCAAATAAGATGGGGCAAATGCTCAGCCAAAAATACGGCGTGCTGACCTGTTCCACTCCCTATCTCTAATACTTGTCGGCAATTGGCAAATTTACGTTCAAGCACGCTCAAAATGGCGCGCTTGTTGTTCTCACAAGCCTGACTAAAAGGCTTTTCGATTTGCATACACGTTACCTGCCTAATCAGCATTAATCACTTAAGTTTGGACCCAACCACTTTTCAGCCTCTTCTAGGGTCCAGCCTTTACGTGTGGCGTAATCTTCTACTTGGTCGGCTTGAATTTTGGCGACAGCAAAGTATTTGGCATCAGGGTGAGCAAAATACCAACCCGATACTGACGCCCCCGGCCACATGGCGTAACTTTCCGTAAGCTTCATACCTGTATGCTGCTCTGCTGACAATAAATCCCAAATAAGCTGCTTTTCAGTATGCTCGGGACACGCGGCGTAGCCTGGTGCCGGTCGAATGCCTTGGTATTTTTCGCGAATAAGTTCTTCGTTACTTAGTGATTCGTCAGCGGCGTAACCCCAGTAATGCTTACGCACTTGCTCGTGCAGATATTCCGCAAACGCTTCGGCAAGCCTGTCTGCCACCGCTTTAACCATAATGCCGTTGTAGTCATCGCCAGTCTGAATATAGCTATCAGCAAGCTCGTCTTCACCTATACCGCCGGTGACGGCAAAAGCGCCCACATAATCATTTATGCCACTCGACTTTTCAGCTACAAAGTCTGCTAAACAATAATTAGCGAATTTGTCTTTTAGGGTTTGCTGACGCAAGTGATGGGCAACACCTTGAATCTGGTTTCTCGACTCATCGGTATAAATTTCAACATCGTCATTAACGCGATTGGCAGGAAACAAGCCGATAACGCCTTTCGCCTGAAGGCTGTTCTCTTCGATAATTTTATCCAGCATGGCGTTGGCGTCGTTAAACAGTGACTGTGCCTGCTCTCCCACCACCTCATCTTCAAGTATACGTGGGTACTTGCCTGCCAAAGACCAGGTTAAGAAAAATGGCGTCCAATCAATGTAGTTGCGCAGCGTAGCCAAATCGGCGGTTACCGGTGTTACACCCAGGCTCGCAGGTTTTACTGGCAAAGTCGTAAAATCTGGCTTAAAAGCGTTTTCTCTGGCTTGAGCTAACGTCACCGGCTTGCTGCGCGGCTTTTTGCGGGCGTGCTGTTCACGTACCGTATCGTATTCTTTTGCCAATTCCTGCGCGTAAATATCGCGGGACGTTTTGTTTAGAAGGCGCTGACATACGCCTACTGCTCTACTAGCATTTGGAACATAGGCTACAGGCGCATGGTAGTTTTGTTCAATTTTTACCGCAGTGTGCGCTTTAGACGTAGTCGCCCCGCCAATAAGCAGCGGGATATCAAAGCCCTGACGCTCCATTTCTTTGGCAACGTGAACCATTTCATCTAGTGAAGGTGTAATAAGGCCCGACAGGCCTATCATATCAACGTTTTCATCTTTAGCGGTTTGTAAGATTGTCGCCGCTGGCACCATTACGCCAAGATCAATCACTTCAAAGTTATTACACTGAAGTACCACGCCAACAATATTTTTGCCGATATCGTGAACATCGCCCTTTACCGTGGCTAATAGAATTTTGCCGTTACTTTTCGCGTCGTCTGACTTTTCTTCTTCAATGTATGGCTGTAAATGGGCTACCGCTTTTTTCATTACACGTGCCGACTTTACTACCTGAGGAAGGAACATTTTACCTTCGCCGAACAAATCTCCCACCACGTTCATGCCGTCCATTAACGGCCCTTCAATAACGTGTAATGGACGCTCAGCTTGCTGGCGCGCTTCTTCGGTGTCATCAATGATGTAGTCGGTGATCCCTTTAACTAGGGCATGCTCTAAGCGCTTATTAACCTCTTGCTCGCGCCAGGATAAATCTTCTTTTGCGGCAGCCTTTCCATCGCCTTGATAGTTCGGTGCAATATCGAGTAAGCGTTCAGTGGCATCACTTCTGCGGTTTAAAATCACGTCTTCAACCGCATCTCGAAGTTCAGCCGGTATTTCGTCATATACCTCTAGCTGACCTGCATTCACAATAGCCATATCCATACCCGCTCGAATAGCGTGATATAGGAATACCGAGTGCATAGCTTCACGTACTGGGTTGTTACCTCTGAACGAGAATGAAATATTAGAAAGACCGCCGGAAATATGAGAGTACGGGCAGGTTTTACGAATCTCACGGGTAGCTTCAATAAAATCAACCGCGTAGTTATCGTGCTCTTCAATACCCGTCGCTACTGCGAAAATGTTAGGGTCAAAAATAATATCTTCAGGTGGAAAGCCGACTTCTTCTGTCAGCAGCTTGTAGCTACGCTGACAAATTTCTACTTTTCGAGCCTGCGTGTCAGCCTGACCAGTTTCGTCAAACGCCATCACTACGGTTGCTGCACCATAGCGCTTTATTAGCTTGGCTTGGTTTAAGAAGAGCGCTTCCCCTTCTTTTAAGCTGATAGAGTTAACAATCGCTTTGCCCTGTACACACTTAAGTCCTGCTTCGATAACATCCCATTTAGACGAATCGATCATAATAGGTACGCGGCTAATATCAGGCTCAGAGGCGATTAGGTTCAAAAAGGTGATCATGGCCTGCTTAGAATCAAGCATGGCCTCATCCATATTGATATCGATGATCTGCGCGCCGTTCTCTACTTGCTGCCTTGCGACATCAAGTGCAGTTTCATAATCACCTTCAAGAATAAGTCGTTTAAAACGAGCGGAGCCTGTTACGTTGGTACGCTCACCGATATTAATAAATGTAGAAAATTCTGCGCTCATAATGCCCTCCTAGTGTACAAACGGCTCTAGGCCTGACAAACGCATTTTGGGTTCGAACTGTGGCACTTTTCTTGGCGCAATTCCATTGACCGCGTTAGCAATATCGCGAATGTGTTCTGGCGTACTGCCGCAGCAGCCACCTACGACATTCACTAGCCCTGACTGCGCCCATTCTTTGATGTGCTCGGCCATTTCAGGGCCTTCCATGTCGTATTCACCAAACTCGTTGGGTAAACCAGCGTTAGGGTGCGCTGAAATTAAGCACTCACTAACAGTAGCCACTTCATCCACGTATTGGCGCAGTAAGTCTGGCCCAAGAGCACAGTTTAAGCCGAATGAGAATGGACTGATGTGTCGCATGGAATAATAAAACGCTTCCGCGGTTTGACCAGACAGCGTGCGCCCTGAGGCATCGGTAATCGTGCCAGACACCATAACGGGCAGCGATATACCTAGCTTTTCAAAAACCGACTCTACCGCATAGGCTGCCGCTTTCGCATTAAGTGTATCGAAGATGGTTTCCAGCATGATTAAATCTGCACCGCCTTCAATGAGCGCTTCGGTAGACTCGCTATACGCTTCCACGAGTTCGTCAAAAGTAACATTGCGTTTGCCTGGGTCGTTAACGTCAGGCGAAATTGAAGCAGTGCGATTTGTTGGGCCAAGTACACCTGCCACGAAACGGGGTTTGTCGGGTGTCTTTGCTGTGAACTCATCGGCAGCTTTACGCGCCAATTTAGCTGCAGCTAAATTAATATCACGGGATTGAGCCTGCATATCGTAATCGGCCATAGCGATAGTCGTAGCATTAAACGTATTCGTTTCAATAATGTCCGCGCCAGCTTCAAAGTAATCACAGTGAATTTGATAGATGATATCGGGCTGGGTAAGAACCAACAAATCGTTATTACCCTTTACATCACAGTGCCAGTTGGCAAACTGTGTTCCGCGATAATCTTCTTCTTCTAACTTATGGCGCTGGATCATGGTGCCCATGGCGCCATCTAATATAAGGATGCGCTTTTTAGCGGCTTCTGTAAGCGTTGCTTGCGCGCTAGAATTTGGTCTTTGGCTCACGTGCTACCTCTTTGGCTGTGACTTTTCAGCAAGCTGACTTAAATCGTAAGGCGTGGTCTGATAGACATAATAATTCAGCCAGTTTGTAAACAATAGGCTGCCGTGTGAGCGCCACTGTACAATAGGAGACTTGGCTGGATCATCCCCTTCAAAATAGTTTTTTGGAATTACTGGCGTTTGTCCCGCGGCAATATCTCGAAAATACTCGTCTTTAAGTGTATCTGGATCGTATTCCGGGTGACCCGTTACAAATACCATGCGCTTATCTTCTGACGCCACAATATAAGCGCCTACATCGTCAGACTCTGCAACAACACTAAGTCCATCGACGCTGTTATACAACGAGGTGTTAATATGCCCATAACGGGAATGTGGTGCGTAAAAAGAAGGATCAAAGCCTCTTAATAGCTCATTGTTCGGGTCATTCACTTTATGTTTAAAGACACCTGAAAACTTTTCGTCTCTAAGCTCTCGTGTAATGCCGTAAAAGTGATACATGGCGGCGTGAGCAGCCCAACATAAGTAAAGGGTTGAGTTCACGTGACGCTGCGCCCACTCCAATATGGTGGTCATGGTTTCCCAGTACTTTACTTCCTCGTAATCGATAAGCGCGAGAGGCGCACCGGTGACAATGAGGCCATCGTATTTCTTATTCGCTACCGCTGAAAAGTCGTGATAGAAAGCATCCATGTGCGATTGCGGGGTATTCTTCGGCGCTTGATTATCAATTCGAATTAAATCCACGTTTATTTGCAGTGGCGTGTTCGATAACAGGCGAAGTAACTGTACCTCTGTTTCTATCTTGTTCGGCATTAAATTAAGAATACCGACTTCAAGAGGACGAATATCCTGATTGGCAGCCCTGTCCATGTCCATGGTAAAAATGTTTTCACCTAGTAGTACATTCTGCGCGGGTAACTGCTCAGGAATACGAATTGGCATAGAGGGCTCCAGTGATAAATTACAATATCTGTATTGTGTCTATAACTGGCGATATGTCAACATCTTTACGTCTAGACGTCTAAACGTTTTTTCTCTGATGCTCAAAAATACTAATTATTTTGTTTATGCACCATTACCAACATCTCAGCTTCGGCACGAGGAATGTCGCAGGCTTCAATAATTTCATCAATGCTAGCGCCTTGCTTGACTAAGTCCGCCGCACGCTGATATAGGCGTAGGGAAGGATCTTGAAGCTTGAGTTCTCGAAGCTGGTTTTCAATATCAGTTTGCTTTTCGTCTAACTCTTGAAGGTGTCGAGTGATCACCAAGGTGCGTGCTTGCGCCTCAGTTTGTTGATTATTTGCATTTTTAGCAAGGGCTTCAGTGCGGGCAATAGCCTCTGCGTTAGCATGTTCGCTTTCGCTTAATGCAGAACGCAACTGCTTAATGTGTGAATACAGCACACCCATCGCGGCAATGAGTATAACTACAAGAATACACAGTATGAGCTCTAATAAGGTAGGTGCAGCAAGCTGCCAATCCATGGACATAACCCTTGGGGAAATGTAGGCAGTATTATAATCAATACCGCCTATTCATTTATTTAGATGTTGCTAAGCTCATCCCACTCTTCGTCGCTTAACAATTTATTAAGATCTACAAGAATAAGCAGTTCGCCGTCGCGGTTACTTACACCTTGGATAAACTTAGCACTCTCTTCAGTACCTACGTTAGGGGCACTGTCAATCTCTGAAGATTTCAAGTAAACCACCTCAGCGACACTATCCACCAGAATACCAACCACCTGCTCGTCAGACTCAATAATAACGATACGGGTATTGTCAGTAATTTCTGTTGGCGGTAATCCGAAACGAGCACGTGTATCAATAACCGTTACTACGTTACCACGCAGATTGATAATACCAAGTACATAGTCAGGTGCACCGGGTACAGGGGCTATTTCGGTATAACGCAAGACCTCTTGAACTTGCATCACGTTGATACCGTAAGTTTCTTCACCTAAGCGATACGTTACCCATTGAAGGACTTCGTCGTTGCTGTCGGTGGCGTTATTATTTATTCTTTCGTCGCTCATGAACCTGGCTCCCAATACTATGGCGTCTGGTCGTTACTGCCTAAGCCTTTGTTAAGCATAGATATTAATTCTTCAACGTCAATTAACGCGCACATTTTTTCTTTAACCATCCCTGCTAACCAGGGACGCTTACCTGTGGACTCGCGCCATTTAACATCATCGGTAGTCAAATTGACCGTATTGACTAGCTTTTCACTAGCCAGACCCCACGCACTTTCCCCTAACATTATAAGATATCGGTAGTTAAGCGATTGTGCGAGGTTTTCGTCATATTTTTCTGGCATTACCCATTTTGCAGAGTCAACAACACTTAGTTTAGACTCTCTGTGCAACATTACACCCATAAACCAATCAGGTTTTCCAAATAAAGGGCCAATCTTCTCAATTTGGTGGATCCCACCTAGCGACGTCAAAGGCACCGCAAGTGTTAACCCTGCAACCTCAAAGAATAGCGCCTGAAAGCGAAAACCGAGAGTATCCTTTAGTGGAACTTTTGTTTTTTCAGCGCGGTTTAACGCAGCTTCTTGTTCATTTTCTACTAAAGTTTCTGCGTGAGACTGTTGCTGTTCATCTTCAATTGTCTCTGCTTTTTGCGTTTCAATTAACGATGTAACCTTTTCCGCTATCGCTTCTTGTTCATTCGATTGCGGCTCACTTTCATTGGCGGTAGAAGCAAGTGCCGTTTCAGCCATCTGCTGAGAAGCCTGCTCGAGCAATTTTGCCGTGCGCGCAGTCACATCTTCCGGTGCTTCTGGCTCTTTGAGGAGGCTATCAAGGTATGCCTCCATCACTTCTTCACGGGCAAAAGGCGATTGCTTGCTCATGTTCTCGTTATTTCTCCAATACCGCTAATAGTTTCTCGTACGCAGACACACCTCGTGTTTTGGGGTACGCTGCGGAAATGGGAAGCTGTACTAAACTTGCATCCCTGAAGTGCGTGTCGACGGGAATAACCCCTTCCCACACGCGCTCACCATAGTCATTCATTAAGCGCTTTCGCGATGCAAGCGCCGCGTTAGTGCGCTTATCAAACATAGTTGGAATAATCACAGTATCAAAGGATTTGTCCAACGAACGTCCCATAATTTCCATGGTACGAATCATTCTGTCTAGCCCTTTAAGCGCCAGATATTCTGTTTGGGTAGGCACGATAACCTTGTCACACGCTGCAAGAGCGTTAACCATCAGCACCCCTAGCACTGGAGGGCAATCGATGATAGCAACATCAAATTCCCCTGCGATTTTTGCCAACGCTTTTTTTAGGACTAAGCCCATACCTTGTTCGCTACCCATCGTTCTATCTAAGGTCGCGAGCGCCATTGTTGCAGGAAGCACATATAAGTTGTCTAACTTTGTCGGGCACAGACAATCCATAACATTATCGGCCGTAATGTCATTAGACTTAATAAAAATATCGTAAACTGAATGACTTGACGCTTCTGCATCGATACCGAAGTAATAACTCAGCGATGCATGTGGATCAGTATCAATCATGAGCACTCGCTTGCCTTGCTGTGCAAGCAAGCCGCCAAGGCTCACCGTAGTGGTAGTCTTTCCTACACCACCTTTCTGATTCGCTACTGTCCACACTTTCATATTTGCTGTTCCATTACTGTTCAAACTGCTATCGCATTTCGGTTTGAACGCAACTGCTCATATCATCAATGTTTATATTTTTACTGGATATATTGGCAACGGCTACAGCTTGAGGCATACCGTACACAACGCAGGAATCTTGGTCTTGAGCCCAAATCGTTGCGCCTTTTTCCTTGAGCATTCGGCATCCTTCTCTGCCGTCAGCTCCCATACCCGTTAATATAATTCCTAATACATCCCCACCATAAGCTTTAGCCAGAGAACTGAAAGTGAGATCAACACTGGGCTTATAATTCACCTTGCCACTCGCACTTGCATCAACAATGGCAATGCGTTTATTCGCACCTATGGTTTCTAGCAACATTTGCTTCCCACCGGGAGCAAGATACGCATGACCTGGTTTTAGAATGTCGCCGTGCTCGGCTTCTTTTACTCTAATCTTACAGTTTGTGTCTAAACGCTGTGCAAATGCCGTAGTAAATGTTCCTGGCATGTGTTGTACAAGCAAAATGGGGTATGGAAACTCTGCAGGTAAAGGAGACAGCACTTTTTGAAGCGCCACAGGCCCGCCTGTAGAAGCCCCAATTGCCAAACACTTGTAGTGCTTTCCCGTCGCTCTTACAGACGAAACGGTTGGTTGTTTGGCTGCGTCTTTATGCCCTGATAGCAACCCTGATGTTTTAAAGAACGCCTGCTTTGGCGCATTATCAGGAAGCTTTCTTGCCTCTGTAGAGCGAAACGACGGACGCTTAAGACCAATACCACGACGCGCTATTAAGCGTACTTTTGTACACAACAAGCGCGATGCGTCTTTTCTGTCCTGCGCGATATCTTCAAATTTCTTCGGTAAGAAATCGAGCGCGCCCGCTTCTAACGCATCTAATGTCGCTTGCGCACCATGATGCGTAAGCGAAGAAAACATAAGAATAGGTGTAGGCCGCTTGTCCATTATGGCCTTTACAGCTGAAATGCCGTCCATGACAGGCATTTCAACATCCATCGTTATCACATCCGGCTTAAGCGCTTCTGCTTTTTCGAGTGCATCGCGCCCATTTCTCGCTTCCCCAACAACTTCAAGTTCCCTATCGCCATCGAGTATTTCTTTTACTCGACGACGATAAAAAGTCGAGTCGTCCACGACAAGGACTTTAAAGACCATGGATTATTATTCCTGTTAATTCATCGCCTTACTTGATGGGTTTACGCGCATACCGTTTAAGCAGGCTCGGAATATCTAAAATTAGTGCAATTCCACCGTCTGATGTAATCGTGGCTCCCGCCATACCAGGCGTGCCTTGCAATAATGCATCAAGAGGTTTAATAACCACTTCTTCTTGGCCTATTAGCGCGTCTACTACGAATCCTACTTGTTGTGTACCAATTTGCACTACAACAACGTGTCCCTTTTCTCTATCGATGTTTTTGGGACCTCGAATCAACCATTCACCAAGGAAGAACAACGGAATTGCTTTTGAACGAACTATCATTGTTAGCTGGCCATCGACCGTGTTGGTCTTTTTGATGTCCATATTTATTATTTCGTTCACCGCGCCTAATGGTAACGCAAAGGTTTGTTTTCCTACAACAATCATTAGCGTCGGAAGAATGGCTAGCGTTAGCGGAACTTTGATATCCAGTCGCGTGCCTTTTCCTAGCTGTGAATCAATGTTCACGGTGCCGTTAAGTTGGTTAATTTTGGTCTTAACCACGTCCATGCCCACACCGCGACCAGAAATATCACTAATTTCTGTTTTGGTTGAGAACCCTGGCGCGAATATCAAGTTAAACGCTTCAACATCCGACATACGTGCAGCTGCGTCTGCGTCTAGTACACCGCGACTAATAGCAATTTCTTTAAGCTTTTCAGGATCCATTCCTTTACCATCATCTTCGATGGTTAGAAGAATATGATCGCCTTCTTGAGATGCCGATAGCTGAACCGTACCCATGCGCGGTTTACCCGCTGCAGCACGGTCATCAGGCATTTCAATACCATGGTCGACGGAGTTTCTCACCAAATGCACAAGTGGATCGGCCAGTGCTTCAACCAGGTTTTTGTCTAAATCAGTTTCCTCACCCACAAGCTCAAGGGTTATTTCTTTTTTCAAGCTTCTAGCGAGGTCTCGAACAACGCGAGGGAAACGACCAAACACCTTCTTGATAGGTTGCATGCGGGTTTTCATTACCGCACCTTGCAAGTCGCCCGTTACCACATCTAAGTTGGCAATGGCTTTGGACATGCTTTCGTCGTTACTGTTGATACCCAAGCTTATTAGCCTGTTTCTCACTAGTACGAGTTCACCCACCATGTTCATAATTTGGTCAAGGCGCTTGGTATCTACACGTACTGTAGTCTCAGCAGGAGGCGCAGCTGGTGCCGCCTTCTTCTCATCTTTTTTAGGCGCTGCTTTTGGTGCAGCAGGTGCGCTTGCTTTAGCTGGCGCTGCGGCGCTAGGAGCAGGCGTCGCTTTTGGCGCAGCTGGCGCTGCTTGTTTCGCTTTTTGAACCGCTTCTGTTGCTGCCTTATCTACAGGAGGCTCTGGCGCCTTTGAAACGGCTCCCTGCTTGGTAGGCCCTTGCCCTGAGCCATGCAGTTGGTCAAGCAGTGCTTCAAATTCGTCATCGGTGATTTCTTCATCACCAGCTGCACTCGGCGTAACTGGTGCTGGAGCTGGTGTATTTGCCTTTGGCGCAGCTTCTTCACCACCAAACTTGCCTTTGCCATGTAAATCATCGAGCAGCGCTTCAAATTCTTCGTCGGTGATATCGTCGTTATCACTAGCGGCAGCAGGTGCAGCAGCCTTTGCAGGTTCGCTTTTAGCCGCTGAGGACTGTCCTGGTGCCCCAGAGCCATGAAGCTCATCAAGCAGCGCTTCAAACTCATCTTCAGTGATTTCGTCAATACCGCCGCTATCACCAGAGCTTGGTGCCTGTGCAGTAGGCTCTTCAACAACTAATTCTGGCTCTTCAATCGCGGGCTCAGGTTCTGACGCCGGCGCGCTTTGTTCACCAAAAATATTCTCATCTGGAGATTCCGGGCGACTTAGTTTGTGTAACAAGTCGACTAGGTGTGCGTCTGCTGGCTCTAATGGATCCCGAGCTTTCACTCGTTCAAACATTTCAACAACCACATCTGTGGCTTGCAGAATAATATCCATCAGTTCAGGGGTTAGTGTTCGTTGCCCGTTACGCATTACGTCAAAGACGTTTTCCGCACCGTGACAAATTTCTACTAACTCGGTAAGAGACAGGAACCCTGCTCCCCCTTTAACTGTGTGATAACCACGGAAAATTGCATTCAGCAAATCCGCATCTTCAGGATTGTTCTCAAGATCAACGAGCTGTTCTTGTAATTGTTCAAGTATCTCTCCAGCCTCAACTAGAAAGTCCTGTAATATATCCTCGTCAACATCAAACGACATGCGCCCGCTCCCCTAAAAACCTAAGCTAGACAGAAGATCATCTACATCATCTTGGCCTGACACGACGTCGTCGCGCTTATCGGCATCAATGATAGGGCCTTCTGCCTCTACACCGTCAACCTTATCGGCCTTAACGCTGGATGGTTTAGTTTGTTCTGCACCGTCGCGTTCACCAAACATGGTAAGCATGTTAACTAAGCTGTCTTCCACTTCTTTAACCAAGTCGATAACGCGGCGAATAACCTGACCAGTTAAGTCTTGATAACCTTGAGCCATCAATACTTCTGTAAGTAACTGTGTAAGTTTAGCTGACTGTGCCGAACCTTCTTCCAACAATTCGTCTAAGTCTGCGCATAAAGCCTTGAATTCACCCAACTCTATTTGGCGATTCATCAGCTTCTTCCACTCAGGCATAACCTTTTCGATGCGCGCCGACAGCATTTCAGCTATAGGCATGCTCGCTTCAACGGCATCCATAGTAGTATTAGCAGCTTTTTCAGTTTCTTCAATTACGTAGGTTAGGCGGGATTGTGCATCGGGAATATCATCGGTCGCGAGATTTTTAATGCGGTCGTCTATTTGGAAATTATTCAGCGCGTCATGGAGCTGACGCGTCAGTTTCCCTACTTCGGCAAATAACTCAACGTTTTCTTTCATTGAGGCCGCTTCTAATAGGGCATTGGCTGAAGCGTTGTCACCCTCTTCAAGGTAGGTGACAAGCTGTTTTGCTTCTTCCAACGAAATTGGAACGTTTACATTCGTTGACATCCAGTAAACCTCATTTCTCTGGTGAGCGTCTGGATCAACCTAAACGTTCGAATATTTTATCTAATTTTTCTTTAAGTGTTGCTGCAGTGAACGGCTTAACAACGTAGCCATTAACACCTGCTTGCGCAGCGGCAACAATTTGCTCTTTCTTCGCTTCAGCAGTAACCATAAGTACTGGTAGGTGCTTGAGCTTGTCATCGGCTCTAATCGCGCGAAGCAAGTCAATACCCTGCATTCCAGGCATGTTCCAATCGGTAACTACGAAATCGAAATCACCTTGCTGCAACATAGGCAATGCAGTACTTCCGTCATCCGCTTCCTGGATGTTGGAAAAACCCAAATCTTTAAGTAGGTTTTTGATGATACGTCTCATGGTAGAAAAATCATCGACCACGAGAATTTTCATGCTTTTGTCCAAAATAGCCTCCAGTGAGGGGTTAATTGTTATTAATTTCTATTCTTCGTCAGCTTGCCACGACTTCATTCGTGATTTGAGTTTTAACATGGCCTGACTGTGAATTTGACTGACTCTCGATTCACTTACATCAAGAACCTCACCAATTTCTCTTAGGTTCAGCTCTTCATCATAATACAGCGAAAGTACAATCGCTTCTCTTTCAGGTAATGTCGTAATTGCATGGGCAAGCGCTTTTTGGAAAGCGCCTTGCATCAAATCTTCCAGTGGTGCGTCGCTACCTCGATTTTGCTCTGTCGAAATAACATCTTCTGACACACCTAAATCTTCAATACCTACCAGCTTTCCGGCATTTACTTCATTAAGCATTTGGTGATAGTCCTGCAAGCTTACATTAAGCTTATCAGCAATATCAGAATCTCTAGCATCGCGGCCTGTTTCGCTTTCTACTTGCGAAATTGCTTCAGTGATCGCTCGGCCATTTCGGTGAACTGAACGCGGTGTCCAATCCCCTTTGCGAATTTCATCTAGCATAGCACCGCGAATGCGTATACCGGCAAACGTTTCAAAGCTGGCTCCTTTTGAACCATCAAAGTTTCGCGCGGCTTCTAATAATCCAATCATGCCTGATTGAATTAAATCGTCTACAAGAACACTAGCCGGCAATCGCGCTATCAAGTGATGCGCTATACGCTTAACCAATGGCGCATGTCTTTCGACTAACTGCGCTTTATCGGTTTGTTGTTGATAAGCGGCTGCCTTGCTGTTCAACGCTGACTTCCTACGGCTTTTTCTGCAACTAATTGTTCAATGAAAAACTCTAAATGGCCACCTGGCTGCGCTGGAATAGGCCATGTTAAGGCTTTGCTCGCCAACTGTGTTATTGCAACGGCTGCCGGTGAACCAGGGTAAGCATCGACAATGGCTGTTTGTTTACGCACTGCTTTACGAATGTTCTCGTCAAACGGTACTGTCGCCACTAATTCTAGTGCAACATCTAAAAAACGCCCTGTCACTTTGCTTAATTTACTAAATAGCTCTTGGCCTTCTCGCACGTCGCGCACCATATTAGCCACGACTTTGAAGCGGAAAACACCGTGCTCTCTATTCAGAATTTTTATCAATGCATACGCATCTGTCAATGAAGTAGGCTCGTCACACACAACGACCATGATGTCTTGTGAGGCTTTTGAAAAGCTCAACACCATGTCTGAAATACCTGCCGCTGTATCAACGATTAGCACGTCAATTTGCGAGCGCAGCTCACTAAAGGCACGAATTAGGCCAGCGTGTTGCGTTGGCGACAATTCTGCCATCGACTGCGTGCCTGATGTGGCAGGGGCAATCTTTATTCCGTGCGGACCGGTCACTAATACTTCATCAAGTGTACATTCGCCGGAAAGCACGTGGGATAAGTTTTTCTCAACACGCAAACCTAACATAACGTCTACGTTAGCAAGACCGAGGTCCGCATCGAGAACCATTACACGTTTACCTTGCTTCGCCATGGCGATAGCGGTGTTCAATGTAATGTTTGTTTTACCTACGCCACCTTTGCCACCGGTGACGGCGATTACTTTGATTAACCGTGATTGCTTCATTTTTCTTAAGCTACTCGCTTGGTCGTCAATCATACTGCTTATGCTGTTTTAATTGCGTTGTTACCACTAGTATGATTCAAACCGTACTTTTTATAAAGCTTTGCAGCAGCGGAAACCAAAGATTTCGCTTCTGCAATCTTAATGTCTTCAGGTACTTTTTGACCATCGGTGACATAACTAACCGGTAATTGGTATTCAACCGCTGCACTAAGCACCTCTCCTAAAGAGTAGCACTCATCTAACTTTGTGAAAATACAGCCACTTAGTTCAATATCATCATACGCTTGAATGATTCTCTGCAAAGCAGGATATTGCGTATTTGCTTGCGCTACCAAATATTTTTTAACATTTGGCATTTGTCCGTTATCAAACTGCTTAATTTGTTTAATTAATCGACTGTCTCTTTGACTAAATCCAGCCGTATCAATCAATACTAGTCGCTTATGACGAAGTTGGAATAATAAATCCGCAAGTTCTTCACTAGTCTGCGCTTTTCTCACCATGCAGCCAATAATCTTTCCGTATGTCGCTAGCTGCTCATAGGCGGCAATTCTATACGTATCGATGGTAATCATCGCAACCGACTCTGCACCGTATTTCTGCGCATAGCGGGCAGCAAGTTTCGCAACGGTAGTTGTTTTACCGGTACCTGTTGGTCCTACTAATGCAACAGCACCTTGTGCGCTAAGTATATCGTTTCCTGTCACATTTATGCGATTAGCCAATAGGTTAAGAAGATATACCCATGCATCTCGTTCGTTGTAATGTGACGGCGTATAGCTAATAAGCTGTTTCGCTAACGCGTTGCTTAACCCCATATCGGTTAAACGGGTGATTAGATATTGATGAACAGGTTTTTGACGTTTGTTCTTAGCTTCCATCAAGTCGGCCACTTGATATTGCAATACATCGCGAAGAGACGCTAGCTCTTCCTTGATTTGCGCAAGCTCCGCTGACTGCGTCACAGAGGTATCATCCATACTTGACGCTTGATGTTCTGGGAAAGCGTTCTGACGAACTGGTTCATGAGAAGACTGCTGGGCTTCTACGTCGTCAATAAAGGCTTCTGAGAAGTCTAAGTGCGAAGCAATTTCATTGGCGTGCTTAGCATTCGCTGTCATTGGTTGGTTAGGTTGCGCGGGACTCGCCACGCCATTATTTCCACCGTGCTGCTTTTCTAGCAGTGCTTTAAGGCTATCAGGACCGTCGTCACCAATGATTTCGCTCAAGCTAGGCACTGCCTTTTGACCAGGTGTTTTTGCAGCGGCTTGTGGGGACGCTTTCGGCGTAAACAGCTTCGCTTCAGGTTCTTTGTCGTAGGCTGCGACAAGCTCAATACCGTCAGCGACTTTGCGATTTGACATGATCACAGCGTCACTGCCCAATTCAGCTTTAACTTGGCTTAACGCCTCACGCATATCTTTGCCGAAGAAACGTCTAATTTTCATTGCAACCTCTCCAATCACCCAGTGTCAGATTATTGACCGACCGAACTGACTATTTTTATTTGTTTGTCGTCAGGCACTTCTTGGTAAGACAGAACATGAAGCCCAACAACCGAATATTTTAAGAAGCGAGACAGAACGGGTCGTAGCATGCCTGAGGTAAGGAGTACTGCAGGCTCTCCTTCTAACTCTTGCTGCTGACTGGCTTGCTGCAATGATTTTTGCAGCTTGTCTGCCAGACCTGGTTCTATGCCAGCGCCATCTTCGCCACCTGCTTGAAGTGACTGGTGCAACATCTGTTCCAACTCTGGCGCCAAGGTTATGACAGGTATCTCTTTTGCACCTTGAGTAATTTCTTGGACAATTAAACGTTTAAGGGCAATACGCACTGCAGACACTAAAACATCGGGGTCTTGGCTGCGCGTGCCGTACTCACTGAGTGTTTGAACGATTGTACGCATATCGCGAATAGGCACACCTTCAAACAATAAGGTTTGCAGTACCTTCACGACGGTGCTTAACGGAAGAATGTCTGGTACTAACCCTTCAACCAGTTTCGGATGCTGTTTGGCAAGCATATCAAGAAGTTGTTGCGCTTCCTCGTGCCCTAATAATTGATATGCATTGTTAGAAAGTAATTGGCTTAAATGGGTCGCTACAACGGTCGCAGCGTCTACAACTGTGTACCCAAGAGTTTGTGCATGCTCCCGTTTGTTGGGCTTAATCCATACTGCGTCTAAGCCGAACGCGGGGTCTTTAGTGGCACGCCCTTCTAATTTGCCGAACACTTGCCCTGGATTAATAGCAAGTTCTTCATCGTGACTGATGATGGAATCGCCTATCGTTACGCCTAGCATAGCGATGGTGTAAGTGTTGGGCTCTAAATCCAAGTTATCGCGAATGTGGACAGGCGGAATAAGGAAACCCAGTTCTTGCGATAGTTTCTTACGTACGCCTTTAATGCGCGTCAACAACTCGCCACCTTGGGATTTATCGACAAGAGGAATTAAGCGATAGCCCACTTCCAATCCGATGGTATCTACCTGCTGAACATCATCCCAGCCAAGCTCTTTCACTTCAGGCGCAACCGATTCATCTTTTACCACATTGTCTGGCACTTTGGGCTCTGCGGCCTTTCTCTTTTCTTGGACCGACTGCCAGTAAGCAAAGCCGGCAATCAAGAATGAGAACCCTAAGAATGCGATATGAGGCATCCCAGGAATGATACCCATAACAAACAACACGCCTGCCGCAATATAAAGCGCTTGGTTGTTACCAAGCTGACCGCGGATTTCTTTGCCCATTTCCTGGGTTTCGTTTTCACGAGTAACGATAATGGCTGTAGCGACCGAAAGTAACAATGAAGGAATTTGCGCCACCAAACCATCACCGATGGTCAATATGGTGTAGATTTCTATAGCGTTACCGAATGAAAGCCCGTGCTGAATCATGCCAATAAAAAGACCACCGACAATATTAATCAGCATGATAAAAAGGCCTGCGACCGCATCACCCTTTACAAATTTTGACGCACCGTCCATCGACCCGTAAAAATCCGCTTCAGCGGTAATCTCTTCACGGCGTTTACGTGCTTGATCTTGATCTATATACCCTGCATTTAAATCAGCATCTATGGCCATTTGCTTACCGGGCATAGCATCTAACGTAAAGCGAGCGCTTACTTCTGAAATACGTCCTGCGCCTGCGGTTACAACTTTGAAGTTGATAATAAGAAGAATGGCGAAAACAACAATACCTACGGCGTAGTTACCACCAATCACGACCTCACCGAAGGCTTCGATAACTTTACCTGCTGCATCGCCGCCTTCATGTCCATAAAGTAAGACAACGCGAGTAGAAGCCACGTTAAGCGCTAGTCTCAAAACGGTAGCGATAAGTAACACCAAGGGGAAAATGCCGAAATCTACTGGACGCTGGGTAAGTACAGCCACCAAGATAATGACTAGCGACAACGCAATATTAAAGCTAAACAGCACGTCCAGTAAGAATGGCGGCATAGGCAATATAACCATGCCCATAATTGCTAAAAGGACGATGGGTGCGCCTAAACCACTGGTAAAATTTTGCAGCTGATTTTTATCGAATCGCTGAAGATAACCGGATAACTGCATGGCTTGGTGTCTCTCTATCAGAAAATTGACGCTTTATGTGAATCTTCTAGTGAGTTTTCAACTAACGTGCCAGCTTTGTGTTTTACGCAAAAGTTATCCAAATCTGAGCTGTAATCATGCGTGATTACTGTCTACAGTGACTTGTATAGGGCGATTAAGATTTTGTATCCGAGGGACATACGAACAGTTTATAATTACGTCACTATTCCTAGGGCCTACTCTTCGTTTTAAAAGGATTATTCATGGTAGTACTACAAAACCGTGTTGCAACGTTTTGTTGGGTCAGCCTTGTCATCATGCTGACTTTTAGTCATGGAGCTCATGCATCTAAACAACCTAACTTACGACAGCGTGTGGAGAATTTGCTAGTTGATTCAGTGGAGATATACGGTTCACAAAATAGTAACCCATTTCGTGTGCACAATAGAGTTTTGGTAAGCGAGGTCTACACTCGACAGGGCTATCAGCTTATATGGTTTGGTACTAGTGATGCTGAAAACCGTCTTCAGGAACTCCTCCATGAAATTGCTGATTCAGAGTTACATGGCTTCTCGCCCGAGTATTACCACGCGTCAATGCTCGAAAGTCGCGACGCCAATACGGCACTCTTAGATGTACTAGCAACCGATGCCTTCATCAGTCAAACTCTGCATCGATTAAATGGGCTTGTTAGCCCCGCCAATGCAGATTCGCAGTGGTTCCTTAAGCAAAGAGAAGCGGATCCTGTGGCATCGCTAAATCACGCATTAACTAACGGTGTTTCTGCAACATTGCGGGCCATGTGGCCATCACACCATGAATACCAGTTACTGTTAGAAAAAAAGCGTAGTTTACTCACGGCAGTTTCTACAGTTACCACACAAATTCCAATTGGCCCAACACTTAAGCTGAACTCAACGAGCGAAAGAGTTGTGTTGCTGAAGTCTCGTCTTTTAGGGCCAGGCACCTATTCAGAGTTATTCGATAAAGATTTACTGGACGCGGTTAAGCAGTTTCAAATGTCTGCGGGCTTAGAGCCAGATGGTATTGTGGGAAGTTCCACTTTAGAAGCATTAAATGCTACCACGTTTTCTTGGTTAGAAAGAATTGATGCAAACTTAGAGCGTTGGCGCTGGCTCCCTCATCAAACTTGGTCAACATATTTACGCGTTAACATTGCTTCGTTTCAGTTGAGAGGATTTACTGAAGGTGAAGAAACATTGGGAATGCCTGTGATTGTCGGTACACCAGTGAGGCAAACGCCCGTTTTCGCTGAATCAATGAAGTATATGGTGTTTAACCCCTACTGGACCGTGCCTTTCAGTATAGCCACTAAAGACAAGCTGGCGAAATTGAAAACCAATCCTTCTTTATTGGTCGAGCAAGGTTACGAAGCCCAGCCCGCCGGTGTCAGCGGCTTCAGCCCTGTCGATGAATTTGATTGGACAAATGTTAGCCGTGGTACGTTTCACTATACACTCAGACAAAAGCCCGGGCCGCACAATGCCCTTGGTAAAGTGAAATTCATGCTTCCAAATAAGCATGCCATTTATCTTCACGACACGCCCGATCACAGCCTTTTTTCGAAATTAGAAAGGAACTTCAGCTCTGGCTGCATCAGAGTCTCTAACCCTTTGAAGCTGTCTCAATGGGTACTCACTCATTCAGGCCAGACAGAGGCAATACCGCAAGCTGAGCAATTACTTCAAAGTGAAGAGACCAGTACACTGTATTTGAAGAAACCGATACCTGTTCTTATTGTGTACTTCACAGCGTTTGCAGATGAAGCAGGAACCATTGTATTTCGCCGCGATGCATACAATCGGGACAGCCATATTATTGAGAAATTGAAGGAGTTTAAACGTGCGTAAGTGTTTGTTAGTGCTGATTGCTCTTTTAACTGTAGTGCGCGCCGGTGATGCGTTCTCCTTTGACAATGACATGCTCAACTCTAAGCTTGCTATTAATGGAAGTACGGTCCCCTACCCTATTTTCTCTATTTTCGTAATGCCGAATAAAACATTCACTGTTGAGTTTGACAACAAAAGCCATACTGGGAACTTTCAATTTCACCAAGCGAACGGTGAGGCACTAAAGACGAGTTCGAACCTTCCAATAGTTAGCGGGGTTGTGGGGAAAGCGCCAATAATGGCACCTAAGAAATCAGGGCACTATGTACTTAAAACCACCAACGCGCAGTCAGGTGAAACTGCGACGCTCAACGTCTTTGTGATGACATCTTTGGAAAAGGTAGACAAAACAGGTAAGTTGAACGGCTACACAATTGGTAAATATCCTGATAAGCCTTTAAAAAACAATCCCATTTATTTACCCCCATCAGGACTTATTGAAATATCGCCAGAACAAACGGACGTAAGGTTGTCGCCCAATTTCACCCTAGGTCAATTTCTATCCAAGCAGCAACAAGGATTTCCCAAATATGTACATTTGCGAGCAGGCCTTTTGTTGAAACTGGAAAAAATACTGCACACCTTAAATGACGAAGGGCATGCAGTTGAAGGATTAACCATAATGAGTGGATATCGCACTCCGTTCTACAACAAAGCCATTGGCAACGTTCAGTACAGTCGTCATGTCTGGGGAGGAGCGGCAGATTTCTATATCGATCAGTCACCGAAAGATGGGGTGATGGATGACCTCAATAAAGACGGTGTGGTAAACCGCGAAGACGCGGTATGGCTTGCGAACTTTATATCAAACATGTCTAAGCAAGGCGCTTTCGGTCCAAGAGTCGGTGGGCTTGGTATTTACGGTGCTAATGCGGCGCACGGGCCTTTTGTTCATGTGGATGTGAGAGGAACCCTAGCGCGCTGGTAGAATTGTTGGTTCGGGGCACATACCTATGCCCCACCTTCAAAGTCAATTTTCACCCATTTAGCGGTTGGGTTAGTGTCGGTACTCTGGTGGGATAGGCAAATCCCGTTTAAGTGGCTTAGGACGTTTACCCTTACCTGCTCTATGCGCTTTTAACTGATAAACATGTGCGAGCACCTGCGCTACCGCCATAAATAAGGCGTTAGGAATTTCATCGTCCACTTCAGTGGAGTAGAAAATGGCGCGGGCAAGCATGGGAGAAGGGATCAACGGCACATCGTTGGCGGTAGCAATTTTTCTGATGTGCATCGCTAGCTCATCAGCACCTTTAGCGACCACAACCGGCGCCCTCACTCCCTTCTCATCATACTTGATAGCAACCGAGAAATGGGTCGGGTTAGTCACCACTACGTCTGCTTGTGGCACTTCCTGCATCATGCGCTTGGTTGCAGCCTGATATTGCAGACGGCGAATTCGGCCTTTAACCATAGGGTCGCCTTCCGCATTTTTCCGTTCGTCTTTAACCTCTTGCTTGGTCATCTTCATTTCTTTGTTGTGCTTATACATTTGATAAGGCACATCAATGAGCGCGATAGGGATCATGCCGCACACCAGAATAAGAAACGCCCACTTAAGCATGTCGAGTGCGTGAAAGATGTTTCCCGGATAAAGCTCCATATCAAGGTGGAGCGCTTCATCTTCAAAGAATAGTAACGCTCCGATGGCCATGCCAATTATGACCACCACTTTCGCTATAGACTTGAGTAACTCAACCAAGCCGTTCATGCCGAACATACGCTTGAAGCCTTGAATAGGGCTCATTTTTGAACCCTTAGGTTTTGCACCTTCCCAGGTAAAGTTAAAACCGCCAAGGGCGATAGAGCCATAAATGCCCGCTATCATTGCCACAACCATGTATAGCAGCACGGCAGGACCTACTGCCGAAAAGGCTTCACCCCATGCGCCAAACATGTGGGTGATATCATAGGTTTCGTCACGAGAGAGAATGAACATTCTCTGAGTAAGTTTAAAAACAGATTCAGCAATCCACCCGCCTACAAACAAGAACATAAAAGCACTGACGATAAGTACTAGGGTCGTAGAGAGTTCACGGGAACGGGCTAGCTGCCCTTTTTTTCGGGCATCTTCGAGTTTTTTCCCCGTGGGGTCTTCTGTTTTTTCGCTTGAATCTGCCATGTTTTCCTACGAACAAATATTCAATAGTTCACACATAAACTGTTCGGCTCTAAACCATTGGGTTTCGAAGTGTGCAGTAAAGTTATCAAGTGTTATCCAAATAATCAGTAATCCCATTACCTGAGCAATGGAAAAACCAATACTAAAAATGTTTAGCTGTGGTGCAGCTTTAGTCATTACGCCAAACGCCAAGTTCACGATAAGCAGCGAGACGATTGGCGCAAGAGAGAGGGTCACTGCCGATATAAACATCCAGCCTGCCCAATGGGCAATATCGCGGAACTGTTCACCGGTCCACCATGCTTCGCCTATAGGAAACGCCTCAAAGCTCATTACTATCATTTGGATCATGGACAAATGCCCATCCAAGGTCCAAAACAATAAGGTCGCTAGTATCAGATAAAACTGGCCGACTGCGGGCACGTTAATACCGTTTACCGGGTCAACGATTGACGCAAACCCCAAACCGGTTTGCATTGCTATAATTTGACCTGCAAGCACGAAGGTATTGAGCACCATCATTGATATAAAACCAATAGCAATGCCTATTAGCAACTGCTGAATAACGATTAAAAATGTGCCCACATCCACCAAATTTTCTATGGGTGACGGGGGCACTACCGGCATGATAATGAGCGTGAGCATTATACCCAACAAGGCTCTTACCTGCGGCGGAATGGATTTAGCACTCAAGCCAATCATGGCCACGAATAAGCCGCTAATGCGCATAAACGGCAGCAGCATGTCTGCTAGAAATTGATTGATGGTCGCAAGTTCGACTTCCACAGCTTTAGCCTTCTATCCCACAACCTGCGGGATCATATCAACCATTCTGAAAGTAAAGTCCATAAGCTGTTGCACCAACCAGTTTCCGCCCCAACTCAGCGCGAGAAGCGTTACAAGTAAGCGGGGCAAGAAACTCATGGTCTGTTCGTTGATACTTGTCGCCGCCTGAAAAACAGCAACAACTAGACCTACGATCAAGCTTGGAACAATCACCGCAGATACCAACACAATAACCATGAACATGGCTTCTCGCAGTATTTCTACAAAGACTTCTGGTGACATAAGCCCTCCTAGACGCCCATGCCGAAGCTGGTCGCCAACGTGCCGAAAATCAAGTTCCATCCATCAACCAACACGAACAACATGAGCTTAAACGGTAAGGATACAATCATAGGTGAAAGCATCATCATACCCATAGCCATCAATATAGACGCTACCACCAAGTCAATGATGAGAAAGGGAATAAATAGCATAAAACCGATTTGAAACGCGGTTTTAAGTTCACTGGTTACAAAAGCCGGAATTAGGATGGTTAGCGGTACTTCATTGGTGTCAGCGTATTTTCCTTCATCTCCAGCTATCCGTACAAACGTTTCTAAGTCTTTTACCCGTGTTTGAGAAAGCATAAACGCGCGCATAGGCCCTTTGGCTTGCTCAAGAGCGTCTAAACTGGTGAGCTGCTCGTTAAGATAGGGCTGTAAAGCTCGCTCGTTCACCTCTTCAAATACCGGCGCCATAATAAACATGGATAGAAACAAACTAACGCCAATGAGTATCTGGTTTGACGGTGATTGCTGTAAGCCAATCGCCTGACGCAGAATAGACAACACCACAATAATACGCGTGAAAGAAGTCATCATCATGATAAACGCAGGAATAAGGCTTAGCGCTGTCATGATAAACAGCGCTTGAAGTGTCATGGTGTAGTCTTGAGAGCCATCTTGATTGGTTGTCACCGTGACGGCTGAAATTCCCTGTTGAGCATAGGCGGGCTCAACGAGAAGTAATAAGGGCAGTATTAAAAGTAGCCAGGCAAACTTACGCATCTCTCGACTCTTCCTTTGTTTTATTCTTTTCTATATTCGGGTTGAGCTTTCCCGCCATGGCAGCAACAAGTTTTTGTTTAAACGCATCGGCACCATTTTGTTGCTCGCCTGTGGTTTTGTTCACACCTTTCACAGGCACATCGAGATTCTTATCTAATTTGCTTAAATGAGAGATGTTGTGACTGGTTACACCAATGAGGTGCTGCTCTTCACCTACCTGAATCACCATGATTTTTTCTTTTGCGCCAACAACCATGCTGGCCGCGACTTTCATTTGATTTCCACCCATCGCAGTGACATTAAATCGACGCATCACATAAGCGAGAGCGAAAATGACGCCAACAACGACAAGTAAAGAAAGGAAAATTGACAGTACCGACGTGGGATTTGTGATTGACTGGGTCGACTGCGCGACGGCTATCTGGCTAAATAAAAGGGGCAGCATTGCGCAACCCCTTACTTTATAAGAAGTTTTATCTGAGCTTCTTGATTCTCTCAATTTGACTGATAACATCCGTTAATCGAATACCGAATTTGTCGTTGACCACTACTACTTCTCCATGAGCAATCAACGTGCCATTAACTAATACATCTAGTGGCTCACCGGCAACACGATCCAGCTCCACCACAGAACCCTGGTTCAACTGTAGCAGATTTCGGATACTTATTTGACTACGACCGACTTCCATCGAAATAGTCACAGGAATATCTAGAATAGTATCTAGCTTTTTCTTTTCTTCTTGCGTAATCGGCGCGTCGTCAGTTAATTCGTCAAGTTCAGCAACTTGTACGTCTTCGTTATCGCCAGCCTCTTGTTCCGCTTCAGATTCGGCTTGTTCGGCCATTGCCGCTGCCCAATCGTCCATACCGTCTTCACTCATGGGAACTCCCCTCTACCTTACAGGTCTTCTTCGAGTACTTGCAGTTCTGCGTCATTATCAATAATGCGCCCACCGCGGGTTAATAACTGTAGCTCAGACTTCACTGAAGTCGGTCTTGCAATCTTCTCTACAATTTTCAGTGCCAAATTGTCGCGACTGCGACCTAATTTAGCCCTGAACGTGGGTAAATCTTCAATTAATACTGTGATGGTTTCTGGCATCTCCACAGGTATGATATCGCCAGGTTTAAACTCCATCACATCGCGAAGCGGTACATCAACGTCTAGCATATGCGTAGTTAACGCCACTTTAACGTCCATAATTTCATCGCGAAGGGCCTTACTCCAGCGTAAGTCTGTATCTTCTTTGTCGCTTTGAACACCCGCATCAAGCAGTTCGCGAATTGGCTCCAGCATTGAGTATGGTAAAGACACGTGGAAGTCGCCACCGCCACCATCTAGCTCGATATGAAACGAGCTGATGACCACCACCTCGGTCGGGCTCACAATGTTCGCCATCGCAGGGTTTACTTCTGAGTCCAAATATTCAAACGACACATCCATGACCGGTGCCCAGGCTTCTTTATAATCTTCAAAGATTATTTTAAGCAGCATCTGGATAATACGGCGCTCCGTTGGCGTAAACTCCCGGCCTTCAATCTTCGCATGATAACGTCCATCACCGCCAAAGAAGTTGTCTACCAGAATAAATACCAAGCGGGCTTCCATGGTGATAAGTCCCGTGCCTTTAAGCGGACGGAAGCGCACCATGTTCAAACTCGTTGGAACAAATAACGTATGGATGTATTCGCCAAACTTGATCATCTGGATACCGTTAATCGATACTTCAGCTGATCGTCGCATCATGTTAAACAAACTCACACGCATGTGACGTGCGAAACGTTCATTAACTATTTCAAGCGTAGGCATACGCCCACGCACAATTCTGTCTTGCGAGGAGAAGTCGTACTCGAGCGTAGAAGCATCAGAGTCGCTGCCGCCGACCTCTTCTTCTTCTACATCATCTACCCCGTGTAATAGGGCATCGATTTCATCTTGAGATAATAAATCACTCACCGTCTTCTACCTTACTTAGTCAATGCATTACTGCATGACAAACCCAGTGAACAATACGCGCTCAACTACATCGCTGCCCGTAATGTCCTTTAATGCTTTTTGTACTTCAGTTACTGCCTGCTCGCGAAGCTCAATTTTGCCGGCTTCGGTAACCAGATCGTCTGCGTTTGAAGTACTAAAAGCCTGTAGTAATGTCCCTTCAATTAGCGGTATATGCGTCTTCGCCAGCTCTTCATTGTCAGAACCGCGCACAAGCAACTGCACTTTTATCTGAACCAACCTGTCTCTTCCTGCGCCCGGCACGTTAAAAACAAATGGTCGTGGCATCGCTACGTAAAGCGCAGTGCCCATTTCAGCTTTCCCTGCTGCTGCTGCTGATGCTGGTGCACTCGCAGCCGCTGCGGCAGCATCAGTCTCGGCAAGCTGTTCGGCTGCTGGCTCATCACCGCCTGCGAACAATAAGAAATAGGCAGCTGCACCGCCTCCTAAAAGAACCACAGCGATAATGATGATCAACATCATTTTGCCTTTCTTTTTACCGCCTTCTTCTACTTGTAATTCTTCTTCAGCCATGTGTAACTCGTCAGTAATGCTCGGAAAAAACGTATTATCAAGGTTCCGTCAAAAATGGCAATGCCATTATTTGAGGAGAACAAAATGTGTACGGGTAATTTTTTGCGTCTTCACGCTTCCTATTACCCTCTAATATCACCCCTACTGCTCACTCCTTTCATTCAAAACATAGCAGCGTTTACGTATTCTCTCTATGCGACCTATTGGTAATAATTCATACGGGATGTGGTTAAGCGTAAAAGTCTATGCCGCCCTTGTCCGCGCGCGAAATCGACTGCTCAATAACCCGCATGCCATCCGTGTCGTCTACACCGTCATTTTCTCCACGATCCCCAGCTCCCTGACCTTGGTGACTGTTTCCTGCAAGTTGCTGGCCATTTTCTTGACCAGAAGAATTATCTTTCCTAACTTGGGCGTCGCCTAACTCAATACCCTGTTCTGAAAGCATATCCCTTAGCTTAGGCATAGCATCGGCCAATGCATCTTTAGCTTGCTGTGATTGCACAACAAAGCTCACGCTTGCAGCGTCACCCGCCACATTTACTCTCACCTGCATACTGCCAAGCTCGGGAGGATCTAAGCGAAGTTCAGCCATGGTATTCCGCGCATTAACCATCCAGCGAATTTTCTCACTAAGCTGCTGGTGGCCGTCGCTCTTATGAATATTGACCGCTTTATCAAAACCTTCAAACTGCTGCTGAGTTTTTGACGCTTCAGCGCGAAGCTGAGAGTTTTCCTGCATAACCGATTCAGTTGGATTAACCAATCCAGCAATAGCGTGTTGAGCACTTGCTTGAGTTTGCGTCATCAAATTTAAGAATTGACTGGCTTGACCGTCTACACGCGCTGTCATTGAAGCAACCACATCAGCACTTACCGCAGCATCTTTTGCGGCATCGGCAACAATAGTTGATAAATCAATGCCAGGCTCTCTACCTTGCTGGACTTGTTGCTGAAACTCGTTAATGCCAGCGATAATGTTAGCCTTCACCGCTTGTTGCTGTGCACCACCAGGCAGAGCCGCGACTACACGCTCTGCAAACGCTTCCGTTGCCTTTTGCGCGCTTTGTGGCGATAGCTCACTTATCGCTGAAAGCAGGTCGTTTGAAATTTCTGTAGCACCAAAAGAATCAGTTACCTTGGTTTGCTCGCCGCTGTTTTCAACGTTTGACAGCCCCTCAGATGATGCTGATTTAGCGTCGCTTGATGCTGCTGCATTTACCGCCACGCTGCCCGCAACAGCTGCCTCTGAAGTTAACTCGGCCAATAACTCTTGAGCCTCGGCGAGATTATCATCAAGAGATTTTGCCTGAATATTGTTAAGTTCATCTGCTAGTAGACTTAGTACGAGCGATTCATCGGCCGATTTTTTGCCGCTTTCAGATAGCCCATTTAACGTTTCTAACATACCGCTTAATGCATTTGCGGCTTCAGTGTCTGACGCTAGACCTTGTTCGGGATTTTCTGTGTGCTCAGTCTGCATGAGCTTGGCAATTAATGCTGAAAGCTCATTGTCATTTTTTACTTTTTTATCTGAATTAGTATTGATATCGGTTTGCGCATTTGAAGACGCATTGTTTGCTTCACTATCACTTCCACTCTGTTGATTGTTAGCGTTGCCACCAATAAGAAGTGAAGTTAGTGCAGTGAGTGTTTGTTGTGCTTCAGACGACAGGGATTCGATGGCTAATTCACCATCATTGTTACTATTAAGTTGCGACAAAAGATGAGCCATGACCGATGGCATATCGCTCGCATCCACATCCTCCGGAAGCTTCCATAGTTTTCCGCTTTCTTTTATAGATACGACGTTAACTGCCTCGCCTGCAGCTTCAGAGAGACCCTTATCTTCTGTGGTACCTGATTCACCTGAAGATTCATCACTTTTTCCAAAACGATCGGCTACCGTCTCAACGTAGGCAATCCAGTCTGGCTCGCCATCGTCTTTGCTTGGCTTTCCATCTGGCGTGCCAGGTGAGGTAATAACGCCAGCCTCGGCATCTTTTCTGCCGCCTTCTCCAATGACATACTGCGCGTCGGTCACGTTTTTTTGTTCAACGGCGCCTTCAGCGTCGTCAATAACGAGATTGGTATTTTCACCGTCAGTCGAGGGCTGCGTTGTCGTTGCTGAACCTTGCGCAACCTCGTGTGCACCAAGCGCTGCATTTTCTTCTTGATTTGCATTATGAGAGTCAGCTTCAGACTCAACTGGAATATCTGTCACTTCGTCACGAACAGGTAAATCTGTATGTCCCGCATCGCGGTCTTTACCATTTTTGATCGTGTCACTGGAGACTGAAGATTGGGGAGCCGCTCTGTCCGAACGGTTTGCTGTTCGAGATTGAGCAACCTGATCTTCTTTTTCGTTTAAAACAAAATCTGACTTGGTCGTTTTCGCGTCTTGATAAAGTCGGTTAAATGCTTGGTTATTTTCATCGTTCGCTTGTTGCTGAGTTCCGATACCCGTTCCAACGGCTTTCGCCGTACCAGAAGCAGAGAATGGTAATGCGGCAATGTCTGTTTTATGTGCGGCAACTTGTTGCATATTGTCCTACCGTCCTACATTTAAATCGTCTTTCACCAAGAAGACGTATCGTGATGCGAATGATTCACGTGGCGTTTTATTACAAAAAACTTGATGCCATTTCATCGCAAACCCACCAACGCTTACTTTAATTACAATCACTTAGCATTACTTAGTCAGCATGTATCGCTATGATTTTTCGCTACGGCCCTTAGTCGCCCTCGCTGAATTTCAAACGCTATACTGTGTGATGAAACTCAAAGAAACGATGATTTACCGTAGTAGCGATTGCAAAGTAATTACGTCGCGCTAGTACATTATGAAATGGTTTTTGCAAGGGTTGAGCCAAAGTAGCAGAGGCTCGACTAATTATCAGAAAGGCGAGCGCTTAGCTCTGAAAAATCGTTGGGTAGCGAACTCATCCATCATGGCCTGCTCAGCTCTGGCTTCTTTTTTCTGCTCTGCCAACTTTTTCTTATCTAGCAACAAGGTAACAGCTTTCACTTTTTGTTGTTGCTTTAGCCAAAGTTGCTTTCGCTGATCCGCCGCCATTTGTGCACGAGCAATCACTTGTATCTGTTGTTCGCATGCTTTATCCAGTTTTCCAACGAAGGATAAATGCTGCTGATAATAGGTGGCGGTAACACCTGCTTGACCGGTTTGTTGAATACCTTTTATGTAGTCAATGCGGTACTGCTCAAGACTGGTTAGCTTTTGCTTTTGCTGATTAACGTTCTGTTGGGCCTGTTTGTAGTATCGGGCTTCTCGCTGCTCTTTTTCGCGCTCGAATTCAGCTAAACGTTCTAGTTGTTTAGACATTATGCGATACCTTTTGGAAAGTTGATGACTTCTGGATCATAGCCAAGCTAACTTGCATTGCAGCGCTATACATTAGCCTTGCCCCAGCCCTTTAGCCAGTGCAGCCATGCCTTCTAAGCTCTCGTCATACGGTATGACTTGTTTCATCCCTTGCTGCAATAAAGCGTTGATTGCAGGCTCTGCGCGAATAGCCAGATCAATACGCGGGTCTGATCCTTTCGCATAAGCGCCAATAGAAATGAGGTCTTGGTTTTGTTTGTAGTTTGAATAAACTTGTCGAATACGACGCGCCATCAATTGATGTTCTTCGCTCACGACCATAGGCATTACACGGCTTATTGACGCCTCAATATCAATAGCAGGGTAATGACCGCTATCGGCAAGGGTTCGCGACAACACTACGTGACCATCTAAAATAGCGCGAGCAGCGTCGGCAATAGGGTCTTGCAAATCGTCACCTTCGGTTAGCACCGTATAAAAAGCCGTGATAGAGCCCTGTCGTTCGCTGCCGTTACCTGCACGCTCAACCAAAGCGGGAAGCCGAGCAAATACCGAAGGTGGATAACCTTTTGTGGCCGGTGGCTCACCCACAGCTAATGCAATCTCACGCTGCGCCATGGCATAGCGAGTTAACGAATCAATCAGCAACAGCACCTTCATACCTTTGTCGCGGAAGTACTCAGCAATCGTTACCGCAGTTTCACATCCTTTCAATCGCATAAGCGGCGAAGTATCGGCTGGCGCTGCCACTACAACCGCCCGTTGGCGTTCTTCTTCTGTCAGTATTTCGTGGATAAACTCTTTTACTTCTCGGCCACGCTCACCTACAAGCCCAACCACGACCACATCGGCTTCACAGCCTCGGGTCATCATGCCAAGTAGCACACTTTTACCCACGCCACTTCCTGCAAAAAGCCCCATACGCTGACCAACGCCAACCGTATTTAACGCATTGATGGCACGTACGCCAACATCCATAGGGGTGTTGATTGGACGGCGAATGAGCGGGTTCATAGGAGGACGCGTGGTGGGAGCTCGCGCTTCGGCATTGATTTCACCCAGTCCGTCAAGGGGCTGACCGTTGCCATCGACCACACGACCCAACAGTCCCATACCTACTGGCAAACCGCTTTGCCGGTTTAACGGCATAACGCGACTCCCTGGCACAATACCGCGAACCGCTTCAGTGGGCATCAAATAGGTAATATCATCACCAAAGCCAACTACTTCAGCTTCTATTTCGCCTTCGATGGTTTGCACTAAACATTGACTGCCCACCGGCAGCTGGCAACCTACAGCTTCAAGGGTAAGCCCTATGCCCCGGACTAATTTTCCCGCTGCAACAACGGGTGGCGATGTCACTTGTTTAGTAAGTGATTCAAAATGGGCATGCCAAGGGCTAGTCATTAGATAAACCTTGGTTTAAAAGAAACTTATCGATAACGTCGCGGCATCGACGCTCAATCGACACATCTACGGCATTTTGCGCAGTGGTAATGTCACAGCCACCGCGTTCCATTGCTGGTGCTTCAACCAAATTCCAGCCTTTTTTGGTAATTTCCTCTTCACCAAAATGCTCTTTAACCAATTCAATATCTTCAGGATTCATATGAATTTGATAGTCAGCTTGATTAATTGGTAGCGCTTTAATACCTTCGCTTAACGCCTGCATTATAACCTGTTGGTTAGTACTTACCTCTGTTTTAATAACTGCTTTTGCAAGAGTTACGGCGAGTTTTACCAATTGATCTCGGGTTTCATCGTTGGCTTGCGAGAGTGGGTCGTGAAATTTTTCAGCAAGCATTTGCCACACTTCGGCTTGTGCCGTCATTTGCTGGCAGCCTTCTTCAAGCCCTTGTTCAAGTCCTTCGGTGTGACCTTGCTCTTTACCTTCCGCTAAACCTGCTTCAAGGCCTTGCGCTTTTCCTTCTTCAAAACCTTTTTCTTTACCTTCCTGATAACCTTCATCATAAGCAGCCTGACGTATAGCTTCTATTTCTTCAGCGGTAGGCGGCTTAATCTCTTCCTCAACTTCAGGCGGTTCATACTTCCAGTCCGAACGTTTGTTTAACGCGTTGGTCGGCTCGTTTTCTCGGGGTGCAGTGGGGTCATCAACGAAAGGTAGGTCCCATTTTTTAGCTTCATTTACTTCGTTTTCGCTGAAACTTTTTTTGGCAGTCATATGTTTACCTAGGCTGAATGAGTGACGGGACTAACGTTCCTACAGGAACTCTTCGCCGCCGCCACCACCAAGCATGATTTCACCAGAGTCAGAAAGTCGACGGGCAACAGAAAGGATCTCTTTCTGCGCTGTTTCCACTTCACTAATACGCACAGGACCGAGCGCTTCCAAATCATCATTAAGCATTTCAGCAGCACGCTTAGACATATTGCGCATAATTTTGTCTTTAAGCTCTTCGTCAGCACCTTTAATGGCTTTAAGCAGCGCGTCTTGCTGTACTTCGCGCAGTATGGCCTGAATACCCTTGTCGTCTACATCGACTAAATTGTCGAATACAAACATCAGGTCTTGAATTTGCTGGCTCATCTCTTCGTCTTGCTCGCGAATAGCGTCCATTAATTGACCTTCTATCGCAGTATCCAGGTAGTTCATGATGTTCGCCGCCGACTTCAGGCCGCCCATTTTGGCTGCTTGTGTACCCGCTTGACCTGCAAACTGTTTCTCCATGATTTCGTTCAGCTCTTGTAGTGCAGCCGGCTGAACTTCCTCAAGATTTGCTATACGCATTAGCAAGTCGAGTCGTACTTTTTCAGGGAACTGCGCCAATATTTCAGCACTTTGTTCAGGCTCTAAATAAGACAATACGATAGTTTGAATCTGCGGGTGCTCATTGCGAATAATGCTGGCTACTTGCTTAGAATCCATCCATTTCAATGAGTCTAGGCCTTTTGCACCGCTTCCCATCAGGATTTGATCAATTAGGTTTGCCGCCTTATCTTCACCTAACGCGGCTGTTAGCGCACGTTTAACAAAGTCTTGGCTTTGGAAGCCAATGGTACTGTAATTCTGAATTTCTTCGATAAAGTGCTTATGAACCGCCGTAATTTTGGTTTGCGTCATATCGTCCACTTTTGCCATTTCAGTACCGAGCTTTTGTACTTGCTTGGGCTCTAAGTGTTTCAATATCTGGGCGGCGTCTTCTTCAGAAAGACTCAGCAGCAAGATGGCCGCTTTTTCTACGCCTTCTAATTTACTGACGTCGTATGACGGCTCGTCAACATTGGCAAGTTCTTCAGCCATAATCTTATCTCACTACTCGTCTTGCATTAACCAGCCCTTCACTACTTGGGCTGATAACTCAGGTTCATTGGCCACAAGGGCACGTACGGCTTTAAGTACATCTTCATCTTTGTGCAGGTCAGGCAGCATGAGTGAACCATCTGGCGCAAAACCTACCTGTCCTTCGTCAAAGTCAGACGTTAGCATGCTAATGGTGTCGTCGCCCAAATCTAAGCCTTCATCTGCATCAAATTCATCGGCGTCGTTCGACTCATCAGGATTAATAAGACGACGTAGCATAGGACGAATCACGAAGATGATAAGCACTATTATAACCAAGCCACCAACAACTAGCTTAAGAATTGGTAGAAATCCGGGCTGCTCCCAAATAGGCGCGTCTTCAATTTCCCCTGCGTCCATCCGAGTAAAGGGTACGCTTACAACTTCTAACGAATCACCACGGGTAACGTCAAAGCCAATGCCGCCCTGTAAAAGCCTACGTATGTTGAGAATCTCTTCTTGTTTACGCGGTGTTGGCGTCATCGCACCGTCTTCACCCGCAACTTGGGTATAGTCCACCGCCACAGATACACTTAATCTGCGAATAACCCCGGTCTGTTTCTTGGTATGACTGATAGTGGTATCAAGTTCGTAGTTGCGTGTTGATTCTTTCGCTGTGCGCCCCGGCATAGTTTGTTGACTGCCGCCCACAGCATTTTCTGGAATATTAGAATCTAACGGAGGCTGATTAGACAGTGCACCAGGAATACCGCCAACACCGCCACCTACGCTGTTTTCTTCCATTATCATTTCACTGCGAACCGCAGGTAAATCAGGATTGTAGCTACGCTGTGTTTGTTCCATAGCTGTAAAGTCCATGGTAACGTCAGCTTGTGCTGTGTAGTTACTTATGCCCAATACAGGAATCAGTATCGCGTCAATTTTTTCTAAGTACTCTTGCTCACGCTGGCGCTCAATCTCGTATTCTTTTCTGGCACGAGCACTCATAGAATCTTGAGAGCCTGAGTTAAGCAGACGACCATTGCTGTCTGTTACGGTTACCTTAGACGGCTCCATGTTTTGCACTGCAGACGCAACGATATCGACAACAGCATCAACCTCTTCACCTGCAATAACGGCACCGCGCTTAGCCGTTAGCACAACGGTTGCCGACGCTTTCTTCTCTCTTCGCGCAAATACGTTCTCTTTAGGCATAGCTAACAAGACACGGGCTTTCTGAATACTCGCGATATCTTCGATAGTGGCCGCGATTTGTTGCTCGCGGGCGTGTTTTAGACGTTCCATCTCAACACGCTGGCTCACGCCAAACCCCATATCCTGCATAATGATATCTGTACCGGCATCAGAGGCCTTAGTTAACCCTTGGCGGGTCATGCCTAAACGAATATTTTGGAATTCGTCACTTCTTACGTAAACAATATTGCCTTCAAGCTTATAGTCGATTTGGTTCGCATCCATATAATCGAGGGTTTCAATAAGCTCTTGGGTTTCCATTTTCGCAAGTGGACGGTAATCAGGTTCTTGCGACCAGATAAGAATAAAAATAGCGATGGCGACGCAGATTACCAAAACAACCACAAGGGCCATTTGGCGCATCATATCTGCGCTACCTAAAGTGTCCATAAAACCAGATTTGTTTTCTGGCTCATTGTCCACTGCTTGATTTTGATCAGGAACCGTAAGGTTTGTACCTGTAGCTTCAGCCATAACCTACTCCACCTACACCGGCATATTCATTATTGTTTTATAGGCTTCAAGTACTTTGTTACGTACTTGAACAGTGGCTTCAAAAGCAATGCCCGCCTTTTCTTTCGTCAGCATAACTTGAGCTAGGCTTAAGTTAGGGTCGCCCATTTCAAAACGCTGCTGCGCGTCTTTTGATTCGAGCTGCATGCCGTTTACACCATCTACCGCATTCTTTAGCATGGTCGAGAAATCACTTGCCGAGCTATTAACTTCACTAAGCGGCTGCTGTTGAGGCTCATTAACTTGAAGACGAGTTTGCCCAATCATGTTCTGCATTTCTTGATACAAACTATTGGCTTTAACGTCCATAACCACTCCTAGTGCTTTTTCGAGACCGCCTGAACATCGGCGTATAACTTATGTATAGAGGGGATTTAGCAAAGGGCTTGCCAACTTTAAAAAGCTATACATATCAAGAAGATAAATCAAAAATAAGAGGATTAGCCAAATTTATGGCGTTTGACTTAGTGTGAGCAACAAAAAACCGCCGCCTTCTTTACTACAGAGGCGACGGATAAGGACGAGGAAACCGAAAGTGTAGAAAGCGACCTTATGCGGGCACTTCAATACCATCTTCGCGCATGCGCGCTAATTTGTAACGAAGGGTTCTTGGACTAATGCCGAGCTTTTCTGCCACATCTTTACGCTTGCCGTTACACGACACCAATGTATCGAGGATAATTTGATGTTCTTGGTAGCGCAGCTCAGACCCTAGCCTATTATCTTCAACATGCTCTTGCGGTGTTTCAACAGGTGCAGTCATGTCTTCGTCAATCATTAAATCGCTGGCGTCGATTTCATTGTGTTCACATAAAATAAGCGCCCTTTGAACCACGTTTTCTAGTTCGCGAACGTTCCCTGGCCAGCTGTATTGTGACAGCTTATTGCGTGCTGCTGCGCTTAACCTGATAGTACCCAGCCCTTGAGAACTAGCGTGACGCTGAACCAGGTGTTCGGCAAGAGGGACAATATCACCCGGACGTTCCGAAAGCGGGCGCCACTCGATAGGGAATACATTTAAGCGATAGTACAAATCTTCTCTGAACTCTCCCGCATCCACTGCTTTTCTCAAATCTCGGTTACTTGTAGCAATAACACGGACGTTGAGCTTAACGGTTTTACGTCCGCCAAGACGCTCTACTTCGCGCTCTTGTAACACGCGTAGCAGTTTAGCTTGAAGCGCCAAATCCATCTCGGTTATTTCATCAAGTAACAGCGTACCGTCTTGGGCTTGTTCAAATTTACCCGGGCAAGCTTGGATTGCGCCGGTGAACGCACCTTTTTCGTAACCAAACAAGGTCGCTTCTAGCATGTTCTCTGGTATGGCTGCACAGTTGATGGCGACAAATGGCGCATCACTTCGCGGCGACTGATCGTGAATATAGCGAGACAGCACTTCTTTACCCGAACCGCTTGGTCCCATTACCATCACAGTGGCGTCGGACTTCGCGACTTTGCGAGAAAGCTCAAGTAACTTCAAGCTTGAAGGGTCAGCAACAATAGGCGTGCGTGACTCTATTTTTTGAGCCGGCGCGTAGCGTCCCACTAAATTAAGCAGTACTTCTGGGGCAAACGGTTTGGATAGATAATCTGTTGCGCCATCGCGCATTGCCTGCACGGCATCATCAATAGTGGCATAGGCTGTCATCAATAGCACCGGCATATTGGGGTACTTAGTTTTGATACTTTTAAGTAGCGTTAAACCGCTCATTTCGCCCATTTGAATATCGCTTACCACTAAATCGACGGAGCGCGAAGACAGCACCATTAACGCTTCTTCAGCACAGTCAGCGGCAACAACCTCATAGTTACCTAACAGAAGGGTGTCTAGGAGTGCTTCGCGTAATCCTGCGTCATCTTCAACAATTAAAATGGTAGTTTTAGACATTATTCTCTCCTATGACCTACGCAACATGAGTCAATGTTTGTGAAGATTGAGCGTTCACCACACACGGCAAAGACACACTAAAGCACGCCCCACCTTCTGGCATATTTGATACGCTAAGCAAACCGTTGTGGGCGTTTACGACGGATTTAACCACCGCAAGGCCAAGGCCCGTGCCATGAGTTTTAGTTGTGAAAAACGGTTCAAAAATTTTGTTTTTGAGTTTATCCGGTACGCCAGGACCTTTATCTATAATGGTCACATGCAAACGTTCATCAGACACTGCAGTTTCTACGTGCACGCACTCCCCTTTCGGAGTAACTTGGCTCGCGTTGTGAACAAGGTTTAATAACGCGCCTTGAAGCGCTGTAAGATTACCGGTAATAGATACGTTTTTATCGAAGCCGCTAAAAGTTAGCGTTTGCTGTGCTTGAGCCGTCATGGTTTGGGCACTGCCTTCAATTGAAGTAAACAACTCTCCCAAGCTAATTTGGCTGACCACTTGTTCTTCCCCTGACTTAGCGAAAAGCAGCATGTCGTTAACCTGACTCTCTAGCTCTTTAAGCCTGTCAGTTAGCTTGTTTGCAAATTGAGTTTGTGCTTCTTGTCCCAAGCCTTTGCGCGTTAAATTAGACGCATAGAGCATGGCCGCAGAAAGAGGCGTACGAATTTGGTGAGCAAGGGATGCTACCATTTTTCCCAAAGAGGACAGGCGCTGCATATGGCTCACGCGTGCTTGCAGCTGCCGCGTTTCGGTTAAGTCGGTAATAACAATTAATTGCCCAGGCTCATTTTCTAATGGCGTGATAGAAAGCTTCACTCGGCGACCGTCAACAAGTGAGACTTCGTGGCCGTCGTCAGCGCGAGGCTTGAATGAGCGCGTGATAATACTTCGCCACACTTCCTCTTCCAGCGGTTCACCTAACAGTGCTTTCGCTTGTTCATTGGCTTGGCGTACGATCCCTTTGCCGTCTATAACGATAACGCCCGCAGGCATTACCTGAAGTAAGTGTTCAAGTCGACTCGCCTGCAACCGTAAAGACGAAATATCGTCACTGCTTGAGGGGTCGTATTCATCACGAGATATCGCATTATCAATACTATCTAACGCATAGCTTGATGCTGAGTACTCAGTTGATTGTGGTGTGCTGTCAAAAGCCATATTGCCCTCGTCAAATTGCAGACGCTGTTAAACTATGACTTAGATAAAGCAGAAGATGTGCCAATTCATCATTGGCTTATTTTTCAGTTAGATAGGATGAAATTATAGAGGAAAGCGCAACGTCAATTACCTGACATTACGCTTCTTCAGTACGTTGAATATCGTACTTCCGCATTTTCTCGACGAGCGTTGTTCTGCGCATACCAAGTTTGTCGGCAGCTCGAGCCACCACCCAATCTTGATTGTCTAACGCCTGTCTAATGAGGTTTACTTCCAACTCGGAAAGGTACTCTTTGAGATTAACCCCCTCCTCAGGTAAAGATGAAGAAACCATTCCGTTCAAACCCTCATGGCTTTGCTCGTTAAGATCTTCTTCAGGCTCTTGCGCGGCCGCTTCAGCAAAGAGTGCATTGAATGCTTCACGCTCAAGAATTTCTTCGGGATAATCAGGCTCGTAAGCCTGTATATCACCGTATTGATATTTCTCAGGTAAATCGGCGATATCAACGATTTGACCAGGATAAAGAATAGTTAAGCGTTCAACCAAGTTAGACAGCTCACGAACGTTGCCCGCCCATTCGTGCTCCATTAACGAGGCGATCGCTTGCTCGGTAAAGCGCACACCTTCCACCCCATCACCTTGGATACGACTATTTAGCTCTTGGAGCAGTAAGGGGATATCGTCTTTTCTTTGTCTAAGTGCAGGGCTATCAATTGGGAACACGTTGAGTCGGTAATACAAGTCCTCACGGAACTTGTCTTCACTGATCATGGTTTCCAAATTGCGGTGCGTCGCGGCGATGATGCGTACGTTACACTGAAGGGGCTTGTTGCCGCCTACGCGCTCGAAGGTACGCTCTTGTAACACGCGCAATAATTTAACCTGCATCTGAAGCGGCATATCACCGATTTCATCCAGAAACAACGTACCGCCTTCCGCTAACTCAAAACGGCCTTTACGCGCGCTGATTGCGCCAGTAAACGCGCCTTTTTCGTGACCAAACAGCTCGCTTTCCAGCAGTTCGCCAGGAATGGCACCGCAGTTTACCGGAATAAATGGCCCGTCTTTGCGTTCAGATAAGAAGTGAACATTACGTGCAACGACCTCTTTACCTGTTCCAGACTCACCTAGAATCAAGACAGTGGCATCAGTTGGAGCAACCTGTTCAACTAATCGACGAACTATTTGTATTTGTTCGCTTTTACCAATAAGGCTTCTAAACAGTCGCGTCTTTGTTCCTGCTGTACGAGATAAACTCGGTTTGCGCCTTGAGTATTCTTGGCAACGATGGATAGCTTGGGTCAAAACGGGATAGGTTAATGGCGTTGCAATAACGCTAACGAGATTACAACTCGCTGATGCTTGGCTATTATTTTCAACCAATGCTACAAATGGTATGTGAGGAAACTTCTCAACCAGTCCGCTGACTATGGCTGGCGATATGTGCTCTATAAGAACAGCATCAGCTCCACTATCTTGCAAATACCGTTCGCAATCACTAAAGCCTCGCGATTGACACGATTCTCCCATGAAGGTAACAATAGTTTCCAAGTTTTGAATAAGTTCCTGGTTGTCACTAACCAGCAAAATGTTCTTCATCAATTCCCCGAGAACGCTTTGTTATTATTTACAGTTTAGCGCATTTATAAATTGTAACGACAAAAGATCGGAGCGCAACCGCTGTTTTCGGAAATGTATCAATAAAAAAAGCAGGTTACCCTGCTTCTTTCGATTAATTTTAGCAAAATTAACGTATGTTGGTTTAACTCAACAGTGATAAAACCTGACTTTGCTGCTGATTCGCTTGCGCTTGAACGGTTAGCGCCGCTTGACCAAGCATATCGTTTGACGCCTGCTGTGACACAGCTTGAGCAAAATCAAGATCTTGTATGCGACTACGCGCTTCAGCGGTGTTTACATTAGCTTGAGTAAGAGAACGCGCCGCACTTTCGAAACGGTTTTGAGTAGCACCTAAATCGCCTCGCGCGTTACCGAGCGTTTCAATTGCAGCATCGGTTGCACCTAGCGCATCTTCAATGCTAGTGCCAGATGTAATATCGATAGACAACACATCGTTTAATTGAGCAGCAACATCCTGTGTATTGACGCTAATTGATTGACCCGCACTTGAACCTGATTGGAATTCAAGTGAGCCATTTTCAGATAGTAACGGCTTGCCAGCAAAATTCGTCTGCTCAATGGTTTGGGAGATATTCTCTTGTAGCTGTGTTATTTCAGATTGGATAGCACGGCGATCGCCACTGCTCAAAACACCATTACCAGATTGTAAGGTAAGTTCGCGAATGCGGTTAACATCGTCATTGATGCTGCCTAAACCACCCTCTGCAATCTGCGCCACCGAAATTCCGTCGTAAACGTTATTAATAGCCTGGCGGTTGCCTTCTACTTCTGAAGTTAACCGGTCGATGATTTGCTGGGCTGCTGCGCCGTCAGTTGCATCGTTAATTTTCTTACCACTGGCAAGCTTCTCAAACAGGTTATTTTGCTTTTCTTGGATTTGACCAATAAGCGAGTTACCTGAATCGGAACCTATTTTAATCACGAGGCTACCCTATTAAACTTTCACTTAATATAGTGTAGTAAATAGACAGAAGAATAACGAGTGACTGTTTTTTTAAAGGGTATGAAAATGAATACCCAACGGCTCAACGGTATCGTTACTGTTGAGTATTTCACTTTTTATTTAAGGAAGACTCGTTAAAAACTAATGGTTTATGGCATTGTTGCCGACACATGATATATTTAAACGATAATCATAAAAATCGTGGGCGATCTATGTTTGACGGCAAGTCTATATTGATAACAGGTGGTACAGGTTCGTTCGGTCATAAATACACCGAAAATTTGTTATCACGCTATAACCCCAAGCGCTTAATTATATATTCGCGTGACGAGCTAAAACAGTTCGAAATGCAGCAGAAATTTAATGCTCCCTGCATGCGCTACTTTATCGGTGATGTGCGAGATAAAGACCGCCTTACGCGCGCAATGCAAGGGGTAGACTACGTTATCCATGCTGCCGCCATGAAACAAGTTCCGGCTGCTGAATATAATCCTACGGAGTGCATCCGCACTAATATCGATGGCGCTGAAAACGTTATAAACGCAGCTATTGATAACTCGGTAAGCAAAGTTATCGCGCTGTCGACCGACAAAGCAGCTAACCCCGTTAATTTGTACGGTGCGACTAAGCTCGCTTCCGATAAGCTGTTTGTTGCAGCAAATAATATGGTTGGCGCGGGCAGACCTCGATTTTCTGTAGTGAGATACGGAAATGTAGTGGGCTCTAGAGGCTCGGTTGTTCCATTTTTCAATAAGCTCATTGAAGAAGGCACTGACCATATTCCGGTTACGCATAAAGATATGACGCGATTTTGGATAACACTTCAGCAGGGCGTCGACTTTGTTTTGAAGAATTTCGAGCGCATGATGGGTGGCGAAATATTTGTGCCCAAAATACCGTCAATTAGAATTACCGATTTAGCCGAAGCCATGGCACCAGGTGTACCAATTAAGATAGTGGGTATTCGACCTGGCGAGAAACTTCACGAAATGATGTGCCCTGGCGACATGGCCTTTCACACTTTCGAATATGACGATCACTTTGTCATTGCGCCAGCTATCAAATTTTTTAATAGAAGCAACGACTTCAAAACTAACGCTCTCGGTGAAAAGGGAAATTCAGTAGTTGATGGTTTTGAATACGTGTCAGACACAAACTCTCATTTTCTTACGGTAGATGAAATATTGACGTTTGATCAGGAAGGTAAGTGATGATTCCTTATGGCAAACAGCATATAGATGATGAAGATATCAAAGCGGTTGTTGAAACACTAACATCTGATTGGCTTACCCAAGGTCCCAAAGTTCCTCTGTTCGAAGAAGCGATGTCTGAATACTGCGGAGCGAGATATGCTGTTGCTGTTAATAGCGCTACTTCAGCGTTACATTTGGCTTGCTTAGCACTATCGGTGGGAGAAGGTGATCGAGTTTGGACATCCCCTAACTCATTTGTAGCCTCGTCAAACTGCGCTCTTTACTGCAATGCTATCGTCGACTTTGTAGACATTGATCTTGAAACCGGCAACATGTGTATAAATGCGTTAAAAAACAAGCTGAGAAAGGCAAAAGAAACAAACACATTACCAAAAGTCTTAATTCCTGTGCATTTTGCAGGGCAATCGTGTGATATGGAGAGTATAGCCACTCTTGCGTCGCACTATGGGTTTCGAGTCATTGAAGATGCATCTCATGCCGTGGGAGCAAAGTACAAGAATAGCTTAGTAGGTAGTTGTAAATATGCCGACATTTGCGTTTTTAGTTTTCACCCTGTAAAGATCATAACCACCATGGAAGGTGGAATGGCAATGACAAATGATCCAGCACTAGTAGAATCAATGCGGATGGGCAGAAGCCATGGTGTCACTAATGCTAAAGAGTCAATGACGAAACCTTCTCATGGTCCTTGGTTTTACCAACAAGTTAGTCTTGGCTATAATTACCGAATGAACGATATTGAGGGAGCGCTAGGGGTTAGCCAAGTCAAAAAGCTCTCAGTATTTATAGAGAAACGGAATTCAATCGCAAAAAGGTACGATGAACTATTCAAGTCTTGCCCGCGAATTCTCCCTCTAATTGTTAGTGGCCAAAGCTACTCTAGCTATCATCTGTATGTCGTTCGTATATTGGATATTAGTCAGGAACAAAAAAAGACAATTATTGAGCGTCTTAGAAACGCAGGAATCTTCGCACATTTGCACTACATTCCCATTCATACTCAGCCATATTATGAGGCATTAGGATTTAACGCTGGAGACTTTCCTAACGTAGAGCAATATTACCAACAGGCAATCACCTTACCTATGTTTCCAGATTTAACATCTTCACAAGTTGACTTTATTGTCGATAAACTAATCACATTGCTTGACGAACTCGACGAATAATTTTGGCATTATAACTTTGATTCCCAATTGTGTTAGTGTCTGAGATGTTTTTTGAAAGTGAATATCCAAAAAAATGAATATCGCTATAATTCCCGCTAGAGGCGGAAGCAAACGCATTCCAAGGAAAAATGTTACTCGCTTTTGCGGAAAACCAATTATTGCTTACTCAATTGAAGCTGCAATAAACAGCAAGTTAATAGATAGAGTCATCGTCTCTACGGATGACTATGAGATCGCAAACGTTGCAAAAGAATATGGAGCCGAAATTCCTTTTATGCGAGATAAATCTCTCGCTGATGATATGACAGGTACCACTCCAGTTATCCGCTCTGCGCTAAGTGACTACATAGCCCTTAAAAATAATGTTGAATACTGTTTATGTCTATATGCTACCGCGCCTTTCGTCACTGCGCAGCTATTAGATCAATCGTTAGAGTTGCTGCAACAAACAAAAGCGGATTACGTGTTTACCGCCCATCGGTTTTCCTTTCCTATACAAAGAGCCTTACTGGAGGATGAAATTGGTAACATCCGGCCCTGTAGCGCTGTAGATATTAACAAGCGTTCTCAGGATCTACCACATGCTTATCATGATGCTGGGCAACTTTATGCTGCGCAAGCATCGACGTGGTTAGATACGTCTAAAGCAATATTTTCTGAACGCTCACGAATGTTAAAGCTTCCTTCCCATCTAGTTCAAGATATTGATACATTCGAAGACTGGAAGCGAGCAGAAGTGATGTTCAGAGTACTTAAAGAAATGGGAGAACGCAAATCTTAAAAATTGCTTTTAGAGTGGACGCAAGCCCAGAAATAGGCACGGGTCATGTTATGCGATGCCTCACATTAGCCAAGTGCATTCAAAATATGCTGGACGCCTCCGGCACTCTCTATCGCATAACTTTTGTAAACTCTGAAAAATCGACCCTGTTGAAAGAGCGTTATGGCCTATGTAACATCAATCATGAAGTTGTGCAGCAAATCGATAGCAATGTTAAGCATGTGAACGCTGACATATGGATAGTTGATCATTACCAACTAGATGAAACATTCGAACAAAAACTTTCGTTAACTGGCGCGAAAGTGATGGTTATCGATGACTTAGCAAACCGCCGTCACTATTGCGATTTACTGCTGGATGTCAACTTTTCCGATAAAGGTAATCGATATGAAACGTTAGTTCCTCATAAATGCAAAATGCTGCTCGGCCCAGAGTATGCACTATTGCGACAGGAGTTTTATGAACAGCCAACTCATGATTTTATAAAGCGTGATCCAGTTCGAGTGTTAGTTTGTTTTGGCGGTAGTGACCCCACTAACATGACATCCATAACGCTTGATGCTATCGCGTCGATTAAAGATCTTCAATTAGAGGTCGATATCGTTATTGGAAGCGGTCATAAAGCGAAAAGAGATGTGATAGCTAAGGTCAGTCAAATAAACCTGATTACTAAGCACAACTTACGTTTACATATAGATTGTGACCGAATAGCGGAGCTTATGAAAAAAGCGTCGCTAATGGTTGGTGCGGGCGGTTCAATGCATTGGGAACGCTGTATCTCAGAGCTCCCTGCTCTCGTTATATGCGTGGCAGAAAACCAAGTTGCGACAACGCGATGTTTATCAAAAAAAAACGTATGCAAATACCTCGGATTTTGGGATCAGGTGTCTGTAACTGACGTTGCAAGAGCCCTTGTGTTGTTACTACAATCACCGCACACATTACGGGCTATGTCTAAATGCGCTGGTAATATAGTTCCTCGACACAGTGGTACTCCTTGCGTGACCAAACACGTTTTATCATTACTAGAGCCTTTACCTTTACAACAAGCATGAGAGAAAGAAAGTGAACACCATAAAGATTGGACCATTCAGCATAGGTAAAGATGAGCCTCCGTTTATTATTGCTGAGTTATCAGGTAACCATAATCAAAATTTAACACTTGCTTTAGAAATGGTAGACGCTGCCGCGGACGCTGGCGTTAGTGCTATAAAACTACAAACCTATACCGCCGACACTATGACTATCGACATCGAGGGTGGTGAATTTTTTATCGATGACAAACAAAGCCTTTGGAGGGGCCGCTCGCTATATGAGCTGTACGAAAAAGCACATACTCCTTGGGAATGGCATAAAGCGATATTTGAAAGGGCGAAAGAAAGAGGCATTGTTGCATTTAGCACGCCTTTTGATGCAACGTCAGTTGATTTTTTAGAAACACTAGACGTTCCATGCTATAAAATAGCATCATTTGAAAACACGGATCATGAATTAATTGCTAAGGTCGCTAAGACGGGTAAACCTGTAATATTGTCTACTGGCATGGCAAGCCTTACTGAGATATCCGAGGCTGTAGAGGTACTTGAGCGGAACAATTGTCAGGAATATGTTCTTCTTAAATGCACCAGCCAGTACCCTGCTGACCCGATAAACGCAAACCTAGCAACACTCCCGCACCTACAGCAATTGTTTAACTGTCATGTAGGGATATCAGACCATACCACGGGTATTGGTACTGCAATTACCGCAACAGCTCTCGGTGCAACCGTTATAGAGAAGCACTTTGTAATAGACAGAAATGCAGGCGGTGTAGACGCGGCATTTTCCCTTGAAGCGGATGAATTTGCTCTTTTAGTCAACGAAACAAAACGTGCACGCGTTGCTATTGGCAAAATTTCATATGGATGCACAGAATCAGAAATAAACTCGCGGAAACTTAGGCGGAGCCTATATATTGTAAAAGATATCAAGGAAGGGGAAATACTCACGCGAGCGAACGTTCGAGCTATTCGCCCAGGTCTTGGCCTGCCAATAAAACACCTAAAACATATCCTTGGGAAGCAGGTGTGCCGGTCAGTTAAGAGGGGCAGTCCTCTTTCATGGAGCATTATCCGATAGCGCCTTTTTGAACGGAAGATACATATGTTGACCCGCTTCGTGACATGCGACGATGCAGAATACCTGTTTAAGTGGCGCAACAATCCGCACACAATTGCCATGTCGATAAACTCGATGCCGATCACCTGGAGTGAGCATATTGAGTGGCTCCAACATGCCCTTAATGATGAGAAAAAGTTGCTTATTTTGTGTTACTTGGAAAATTCCGCCCCTGTTGGATTTGTTCGTTTTGATGTGCATCATCACTATGCAGAAGTATCGATCAACCTTAATCCACGTTGCAGAGGAAAGGGGTTAGCTAAAAGATGCTTAATGGCAGCTTTAGTAAGATTTAAAAACAAATTTCAGAGACCTACGGTAATAAAAGCACGTATAAAAATTAAAAATGAAGCAAGTAAGCGGCTTTTCACTGGCGCTGGATTTTCATATCTGAGGACACGAGATAACATCGCGTTTTTCATGCTGGATCTCACAGCTTGCCCAAAGAGTTAAAAATCTTAAAACTTTTTAGTATGCTATTACGCGCGAGTATTCAAAACTAAGATTCTCTTCACTCAGCAGCAATGGTGTATTACTTTTCTAGAAGAAACCACGTAATGTCGTCTTGTGGCGCCCAGTTGTCACGTTTATACAGAAAACCATAGTCAACAAGTTTCATTCCATAACGCTCAATCAGGTCGCCAGCAAAATCTCGCTTAAATAGCTTGTCTTGTTCGCCCCGATAAGTAATGACGGTAGGGGATGGATTATAATATTCAGCGACAAGAACATAACGACGAGAGTTTTCTACTAAGTTGTCATAAACGCAGTGTAAAAATTCTGGATTTATATGGATAAGCACACCAGCAGTAAATGTTAGGTCAAATTTATCAGTACTTATCTTTTCAAGAATTGAGCCTGTAACAATATCCGCGACCCCCTGTTTTTCTGCTAGCTTCGCTGCTTTTCTATTTATTTCATATCCCTTTAAGGACAACGCGGGTTGTAGCTTTTTGAGTGCAACTAAATTCAAGCCAATATTACAGCCTAACTCAAGCGCAGATGTCACATTGTTTGCCGAACGCAACATTTTCGACCACATTGCAACTTTGGAAAGGAGCAGTGATTCAGAGTCATTTCTATCGCTATAACTATCTCCAAAATTACCCGCCCAGAATTGTTCTTGTTCTGTTTTATAGGCCACTGTTTTTATTCCCCTTTTCTAAAAACTTCATCAGACTTAGTACAGCTTCATTTTCTTTTATGGTCACGTACAAGAATTTGTGTAATCTCAAGATTTGCGCTTTTCAAAAATGGTACATACCTGAAACGATCTCCAGCTCCTGTAGATTTTTCACTTTCTCCTAGCAGAGCCTGAGAAAACACTAAAAAGTGATAGGCTTCATAAATGTGAAAAGAAAGTGGGGTTCCTAAACTCGGATTTAGTGACAAAGCCTGTTCAGTCCTATTTGAAGGAAGCTTCGGCACAACAACCTCAATATCTCGATGACATGTAATAGCCAATAGCGAGATGTAACAAATATAATGCTCTATTGACTCAAATTCTGTATTTTTCCAGTCACACATCTTTAGATACTCTGGAATGTAAATAATAGTATCGCCGGCATTCTTCACTTGAAGAGCCTGCCCAATATATTTTTCTTCGAATATAAGATGACAAATTTTAGTGTCAGACAATATAGCTGCTCTTTTTTGACCATCAAATTTCGTAATCACTACTTCGGTTTTATTATTTTCACGTATGTCGAGAGCTAGCGAATTGATCGCATGTTCTAAACCGACTTCGTAGTTTTCTGTGCTGACATATATTCCATTATCTAGGTAATAATCATTTGTCACCGCTTTTTGTCGCTCTTCAGGAAAACTCGTAATAAAATCCAGCTCGTAGGGCACAACATTCATACTCTGATATATTGTTACTAAAAACTCTCGCCAATGGCTTAATATCCCACCTACCAGCTCTAAGCACTCTTCGTCATCCATTATATTGAGCGCTTTACTCAGCGCCGTATTTATGTAATTGACAGAACCATTGAGGTAATAAAGAACGACTGGCTTTCCCTCACGATAATAATCAAATAGTATTTTACGCTGTTCTAAAATTAGCTTTTCAACGACCTCTCGAGTGTCGACTTCGACACCAGCACGGACTCTCAACTTATCTATGCCCTCTAATAAGTCTGTACTCTTGATTCTTTCTTCGAATCGTTCTATAAATCGCTCACAATCTAATGTTTGAAACGCCTCGTTTTCAAGCCAGTTTGTAAGTTTTCTTCTCGAATCTGGCGTAGAGGTAATTAAGACATTCTTTGGATCGAGCGGAATAGTACCTTTAATTTTTGCACCATCGTTTAAGTTATATACTTCAGCATCACTAGAAGAAAGAGTTCGCTCAATCACTGCTTTCGACATTTTGAATTCATATTTCGTTTTGACGTATGGCCTGAGGTTACCTTCAACAACAATCGATGTATTATTTTCTTTTTGATAATCGTAAAGCTCATTACCATTTGAGGTATAGTATCCTGAGTGCTTAGAGTGATGATGCTTTAAATCGACAAACCCCATATCTACGCCAAGCAAATAAATCTGCTTAAACCCAACTTCAACGACAAAGTCAATCGCGAAATTGGATACTGTGGGGTAAGAGTTTCTGAGCGTTGAAAAATTAAGTTCACTCATAAGCGACGTAAGCATTAATGTTGCTGCTTCACCATTTTTAAGTGATAAAAAGGCATCTTTGTAAAGACTTGCCGTATCTGGATGAACTCCGTTTCCACTAATAAGTTTAACCCGTTTTAAAAACTCCCTGTCTTTAATTCGTGCGGTCCAATCAAAAGTCGAACGATTCACTTCGATATCAGCGTGATAATCAGGAACTATATTATGTTTATGTAGGGCCTGTAGCGCCGTTCCACAACTTATGACGATTACGTTTTCTCTTTCAGCTTTCAGAAGGGGAAATAAATTATCTAGCGAAGGGCCATTGCCAACAATAAAAACAGGGACATCTTCAAGTTCCCGCGGCGACTTTTTACGTTCAAGCAAAAATTTCACTCTATTTTCTACTGCCCACTTCGAATGAGAAATAATATAACGGGAGTTTTCAAAATTATCACCAAGACCTACAATGAGTTTTAAGTCTTCGCGTAGGTTCGATAACGTAGGTTCAAGAATGTCGTTGTCATAGCTTTTAAAAAGATAAGTATTTGCAAGATGATAAGTACCTACATTATGAAACTGCGTAAGAAAATCTTGGACCAGATTCGAGCCATCATCACCTATATTTAGATATATTCTTCCACCGCTTTTATCTATTTGCTCTAAAATTTTATGCCAATCAATAGCAAACAAGGATCCATAGAAAAAATCTCTGTTTGGCTCATAAAGAAAAAGCTTTTCAACATCATGAGACTTCATAAGAAATTCGAGCTGATAACCAATACCCAGGCCGAACATTAATACTGACTTTATTTTTTGCCCTATCGAAGCGCTCTCACTTTTATAATTGCGAAATTCCTTTTGCACTCTCATTACTGTTTGGTGGTGATAGTATGGTGATAACTTGCCACCTGCATACCCCAAAATCAGTTCATCTTTGCTAGGATTATCTCTAAACAGCTTATATATTTCTTCAGATTCGCCAACGGGGTCATCTCCTAAAAGAAACTCTCCCCATTTTATGTTCTTTAAATTGGCTTTTTGGTCTCGGTTTACAACGACTTGCCAATGCTTGGTTCTATAATTTTTGAACTCAGATGCAATCTCTGGAAAGTATTTCTCAAAGGCCTTCATATTACTTTCGAATAATTGATGAGTATCGGGTAACTTATGCCAGTTCTTAGTATCGACAACGGGAGCCCACTTTGGCAGGTAACTTTCAAAGCCTTTTTTTTCGACCGTCTCTCTTAGATCCATAGAAAGAAGCCAGTTATTCGATACTAATTCATCAAAAATATCATCGAAAGCGCTATTATGATAATGAAAATATACTGCAAAACGATCCAAAGAAAAGGCTTGCTTTAACTCACTTAGATCACTGAAAAGGCTCTTACCATTATTTGGTATCTGGAAATAGAGCGAAATATTTTGTTCTTGAGCATAATCAAAAATCTTTGGCCAGAAACCAGAGTAAAGCGAGCAGCCAAGGAAATCCGGGTTGGGTTCATAAACCACAAGGTGCTTTGGCTTCAATTTTATAATAAGATCGTAAATATGTAAGCCTAAACCAATACCGAAAACAACGAGACCATCGAGCTTTTGCGTATTAACTGCCTCATCTTTCAATCTTGTCTTACCAAGCTGCAGTACATAGGGACTAAGGAGAAAACGCTCTACATGAGCTGAGATAGCGTTGGTTCTATTAGGACCGTAAAACACGTTTCCAGATTCATATTCAACAATATCTAGCTCGCTTTCACGGTTTATATAAACTGAATGGTGACCATTTCCGCTTTGTTTAATAAGAGAATAGATCGAAGGAACAATACGCTGAAAACATCTTAAACTCTGATTGAAGTTTTTATTAATTAATGAGGAAAAAGACTGTTCGCGCTTCTCTTGTGTTTCGTTTTCAGTGAGGAATAGTTGGATTGCTTTACGCATCTTTATCTGTATCTCTTAACCGCAGCTTCATTTCTCTTAAGCTTTATTACCTCACTTTTTGCATCATGGAGCAAGCGTGAAGTAAGGTCTTCAAGGTATCTATTGGCGTTTAGCTCATTTTCTACAAAATTTCGCCTAGCTTCACCTCTGAGTTTTTTTATCTCCCTTATAACAACTTTGTGCCGAAGTTGAGTAGCGTAAGCAAACTCTTCCGAAAATCTATCAATGTCTAGGAGGTACTGCTGAATTCTCCAATTGACAATCCGCAAAAACAGTGGACTATGCTGATGGTTTAGGTCGACGGTGAAGCCTTCACTCATCCAAGACTTTCTCTTTGTTGGTTCGCATACGCTTCTTGCTTCGCGCTTTCGGGTATCTGAGCCCAAGCATCTCTTATTGGCTCTAATAAACTATAGGATTCATCCAACGGCTCCACCGAATTATGCAAATGCGCCTCATTAATTCTGTCTAAAATATAGCTATACAAAGAATATAAGTTATTAGAGATTTCACCGCCCGCATTAAAATCTAAAGTATCTCTTAGGTGCATGATGATAGAGGTCGATTTAGATATAAAACCCGATTTTGCAACTAAATCCTTACGTTCTATTGCCCCCTTTGCATAGGCAATTCGATCTAACGCACCTTGAATTAACAATAACGTGAGTTTGTGAGGGTCCGCTGTTGAAATATCTTGCTTCAGATTACCTTTTTGATATGCCTTAATGCCTCGTAATGACATAGTAACTCCAATTATTTTTTAAATAAGCGCTGCAAATAGAGCAGAACCAGTTTGATTAAGCTGCGCAACTGTTTTGTCTAAATTCACATATTTTGATCTCACAGTTTGCTCAAAACTGATCATGCGTAATTCAAGTGCTTCTCGGGCTGAATTGATGTTTTCCCGACTTTCCTTCGCACTTTTTTCTCTCAAGCTGATAAGCCCGTCAGAAGAAGAGAATTCATCGACAAAATTGTATATCCTTACCGCAATTCCTTCATTCTCATCTGTAAATAGTTTTGCAATATCATCAAAATTATCTTCAAGCGCATCCTTAAGACGCTCCTCTCCAGAGCCTAATCCAAAATCACTAGACCCAATCTCTAACTTGCCATCTTTATCAAGTTCTACCCCAAGCCGGAAGAGCCCACCCAGAGAAGAATTGCTTACATTCTCACTGACTATTTTTGCAAGGCCAGATTGCATACCTCTTAGAAGAGAGTCGCCTGCCAAGGCTCCATCATCCTCTAGGCTTGACTCGCCATATCGAGTAAGCCTTCCAATTTCATCGATTAACCCATTGTAGTTATCAACGAAATCTCTAATTTTTTGTTCCAATCCCTCTTTATCAAAACCTATTCCTAAAGTTGATGCGAGGGCTGCACCATTAGCGTCTTTAGGAGATAGCTCATTGACAGTGAAAGAAACGTTTTGAATAGTATTGTCAAACTCGTTGCTACTACTTTCAACGGTAATCCCGTCTACTGTTGCAATGGCATTTTTTGCTAACTCAATATTATTCGCTGAGATATTAGACGCACCTCCTCCCGTCGAGAGTCGGTCCAGCTCTGCGTTATCGTTTGTGATAGAGAGGTCGTTACCTGCTCCGGTCTCCTCTGAAACAAAAACAAGTCTTGGTCCTTCAGCAGTTCCGGTTTCAATAATATTAGCAGTCACACCAAAGTTATCAGCAGAATTGTTTACCAACTCCCGTAAGTCTGCAAGCGAGGTTGTGCTATCGACAGTTATAGTAAAGCTTTTATCTGTATTTACCGCGAACGTCAAAGAACCGGTTCCTCCAGATAAAAGTGCGTCTGAACTCGACGAAAAATCGCCAGCGTTAGTCGTTATCCGGCTTCCTGCTGACAACTGATCCACCGTTATGGAATAACTGCCTCTTAATGCAGAAGAAGACGCTTCGGCAGAGAGAACATCATTATCCTCTGAAGGGTTTTTGACGGTTGGTTCCCTACCGTTTATGTCGCTATCAGTGCGGAGTTCGTCTACTGAATCTTTAAATTCAGATAGCTTAGACTTTATTTGGCCTAGACCAGAGATTTCGGCTTCTACAGCCTCTTCTCTCGCGTTTAAGCTTTCTTCCTTTGGCTGCCTTTCAGCCGAAATAAGCTGTTGTACCAAATCATCTAAAGCTAGCCCTGAGCCAACACCTAATGATTGTATCGTCATAATTTACCCCTCAGACTTGTTGATCAATGAACATTCCTACCGTTTGTCCAATATCGTTTTGCAAGTCTTTAATTCTTTCAGCGAGTTCGAGAACATCCTCAGAAGGAATCTGTCTTATAACCTCATCGGATTGCGCGTCTTTCACGATTACCACAGAGCGATTAGTTTCCTCGTCTATTGAAAATGCAAGATCCCGATTTTGAGTCTTTAAAAAAGATTCTACCTTCTTAGTCGCCTCATCAAGCGTAATTTTCGCTTCTGATGACTCGTTATCGGCGATTATTCGGCTTACTTGAGTAGAAAATTGATCATTACTCGCTATAAGTTCATTTGCATTTGTGTTTTTAGACTTATTCTCACTGTCCAGTTCTTGAGAAATAACACCAGTCTCTGATTTTACTCGTATTTGAGGCTCGACACCTCTCCCCATAGAGGGCGAAGCAAATACTTGACCACCTTGCATATTTTGAATTTTCACGAACTATCTCCCCATCTAAAACACAAAAACGAGTGCTCGCAATAAAGCGGGCCCCCGTTTCTGAATTACTGTGCGACTTTTAGAGTATAGCTTACCCGAGCAAAGACAGCGCGGTTTGTGGACGCTGATTAGCCTGACTAAGTACAGAAACAGATGCCTGCTGAATTATCTGGTTTCTAGTCAAAGCCGCTGTTTCAGCAGCGAAATCTGTATCTTTTATCTGAGAACGCGCCGCTGAAACATTTTCTGAGATGTTACTTAAATTTCTGATTGTTGATTGAAAACGATTTTGTAGTGCGCCAAGCTCCGCACGCTGAGCTCCCAATACCGACAGCGCAGCATCCACTTCGGCAAGCATACTAGATGCTCCACCGGCAGAAAGGACATCTCCATCTATCGATAAGCCATTAGCACCAAACCCACCTGTTCTTGAAAGGTTCACGCTAATCGTCTGATTAGCGTTTGCACCAACAAGAAATTTTGCGGAAAAGCCGCCTGCAAGCAAAGTAACGCCACCGAATTCTGTTGTTGCTCCCACTCGAGAAATTTCTTGACGAAGTGCCGAAACCTCTTCTTGCAATGCTTTTCTATCAGCTGTGCTGTTTATACCGTTTTGCGATTGTACAGCAAGCGTTCGTATACGCTGGAGAGATGTAGTTGTCTCCTGTAACGCTCCCTCTGCAGTTTGAGTAAGCGAAATAGCATCGTTGGCATTTCTTACGGCTTGATCTAAACCTTGAATTTGTGACGTCAGTCTGTCAGTAATCTGCAAGCCTGCAGCATCATCAGATGCACTATTTATTCGAAAACCTGAGGAAAGACGTTCAAAAGATGTATTCAATTTATCACTAACGTCAAAAAGCTGACGCTGTGCATTTATTGATGATACGTTAGTATTTACAAATAAAGACATGTTACTACCTCCAAGAGACCTGACCGTACGTATTTAAGCCAGCTCTTTCCAGTTAAAACTAGCAAGGTCACTACGCTTACTAATCCATCATTAATAAAAAAGTATATTACCCCTCAACAATGGTATCGGCTCAAACTTTAAGTTCTTGAGCTTTTTTTTCATTATTTTGAATAAATAATTCGGCAATAATTTAAATTACTGTTTTTTATAATAAAAATATGCACGTGAATTACGTTATACACTGATATGAGAGTGCTTTTGTTGAAACCTATACCATCGCTTCAATTGGGCAAATGATACAAAGTATTCGAGCAATTGAGGTTCAGATACATCAACGAGGCTTGTTTGCTACGACTAGGGATAGATGAAATAATTTTTTCGACAATTAGAAGCAGAACCCAGGAAGACAAACAGAAAATTGGTACCATTATTGCATTAATCCAAATGAATTCTAGCGTTGCTCTACTGGAATTTGAGATTGGTGAGACGATTCGGCGATTATAAAAAAGGCCGAGACGTTCATCTCGGCCAATTTGCTCACGTTAGGAGATGGAGCAAAATTCGTTTTTGTCGGCTAACAGGGCTTAGTAGATTAAACTGGCCTCTCAACCAACACTTCTACATTTTCGGACCTGTTGGTCGGCATTCTATTTAAAAGGGCGGCAATAAAGCCGTCCTTTTCACTTTTAGGATGGCCTCTCAACTCCTTCCTATAACTTCAACTTTATCCACCAAGAAGCGACAACGCGGCTTGTGGACGCTGGTTAGCTTGCGACAACACTGTAGTTGTTGCCTGCTGTAATATCTGATTGCGGGTCAATTCTGCCGTTTCAGTGGCAAAATCTGTATCCTTGATGCGAGACCTTGCAGCAGAAACGTTTTCGGATATATTGCTCAGGTTACGGATGGTCGACTGGAATCTATTTTGGGTTGCCCCTAACTCTGCGCGAGTGCTCCCAATAATAGACAGCGCGGCGTCCACATCGGTCAGCATTGCAGAAGCGGCACCTGCGGAAAGTACGTCTCCATCGATTCCTAAACCCGAAGCGCCAAAGCCACCGGACCTCGAAAGATTTATGCTAATTTTCTGATTAGCATTTGCTCCAACTAAGAAAGACGCAGAGTAACCTCCAGTTAATAAACTTACGCCGCCAAATTCAGTCGTAGAACCAATACGAGACATCTCATTTCTCAATGCTTCAACTTCTTCGTTCAGCGCAACTCTGTCTGCAGTATTATTGATACCGTTCTGTGACTGAATAGCTAGCGTCCGTATACGCTGAAGAGCGTTGGTTGTTTCTTGCAATGCACCTTCCGCAGTTTGTGCTAAAGAAATTCCATCATTTGCATTTCTTACAGCCTGGTCCAGCCCCTGAATTTGAGAAGTCATCCGATCGGTTATCTGAAGTCCTGCAGCATCGTCGGCAGCACTGTTAATACGAAAACCAGACGAAAGACGCTCAAATGCAGTATTTAAATTATTGCTTGTATTAAACAGCTGACGCTGGGCGTTCAATGATGACACATTGGTATTAACAAATAGACTCATGAGTCTCTCCTAACAGTTTCGAGTATGGCGCTATTGGTTTTATTATTTGCGCAATTAATTTAAATATTTGGCATAACCTGTGCTTATAAAACTCTGTCAGTTTATTCTGACGTTTCATTGGCACACTACCAATGGAACTTGCTAAATAGAGAAGTTTCTTCTCTTTGCTGGTCGGTGGGTTTGGTGTTCCAGAACCTCAAACCTCTCACTACCTCCTGGCTCTATTCTCGCCGGTCGGCAGCTCTAATCATTTTTCAACAAACTCCATCTTTTATCGACCTTTACTTGAAATTACTTTAGTATTTTTTTCAAGACTTTTTGTCGATTTAAAGCACTGTATTTCCTAACTTTTAAACTCAGAATCTTAAAATAAACCTGAATTAAAACGGTGCTATTGACGCTTTTAAACATAAACTTTAGAAGCGTAGAGGATAAAAACATCGTTTATCTCCCCTTTGTATTAGTTATCGTCAAAGATCTATTTTTACTTTAGATATTTTTCCAAATTTTTAGATAAAAAAGAGAATCAATAAAAAAACCTATAAACTTCATAGTGTTGGGGCTATGGATTGAAGGCACAAATGTGTGGGTAGGCGGGCTTTATAACAATTAAGTGGCTGAGATATAAAAAAGCTGGCCTTGAAAAGACCAGCTTAAAACGCACGTGAACTAGAGCACTACCTCCTGGCTTCACGCTAATTATGATTAACCTAGAAGCTGTAATGCAGCCTGCGGGCGCTGGTTAGCCTGAGCTAACACAGTGGTGCTTGCCTGCTGGATTATCTGATTTCTCGTGAGACTTGCAGTCTCAGCGGCAAAATCTGTATCCTTTATTTGAGAACGCGCGGCAGATACATTTTCAGAAATATTACTTAAATTTCTTATCGTTGACTGAAACCTGTTTTGCAGCGCACCCAACTCTGCCCGTGTGCTCCCAATTACGGATAATGCCGAATCTATTTCCGCCAACATGCTTGACGCAGCACCTGCTGATAAGACATCACCATCAATTGATAGGCCGTTGGCACCAAATCCACCCGTTCTTGACAAATTAACACTGATTTTCTGATTTGCATTCGCGCCTACAAGGAAGGTAGCAGAGAAGCCACCGGCGAGTAGCGACACACCACCAAACTCTGTAGTGCTCCCGATTCGAGACATTTCCTGTCGAAGAGCTGATACCTCCTCTTGCAGTGCTACCCTATCGGCCGTGCTGTTGATCCCGTTTTGTGACTGTACTGCCAAAGTACGAATTCGCTGAAGGGCATTTGTAGTCTCACCCAGTGCACCTTCAGCGGTCTGAGTAAGAGATATAGCGTCGTTCGCATTGCGAACGGCTTGATCTAATCCTTGAATTTGTGATGTTAAGCGATCAGTAATCTGCAAACCTGCGGCATCATCAGCAGCGCTGTTGATACGGAAGCCTGAAGAAAGGCGCTCAAAAGACGTACTCAAAGAATTACTAACATCAAAAAGCTGACGCTGGGCATTCAATGAGGATACATTGGTATTAACGAACATAGACATAAAGTCTCTCCTACACTCTCAGTCCAGCGTGCGCTGGCTGTCGGCATTGCCGACGTTTTGTTTTAGTAGTCATCAAGACCTGAGGGGTAATTGATGAACTGGCTCTCTCAGAAACTGTATCGACATCATTTAGAATCCCTTTAGAAAAAATTACGATTTTTGCCGATAGGCGGTAAGATATTGCCGTAGATTGACGGTAAGACACGACATAACTGGTGGATTTTTAAGGGAGATTTGGCATGAAAAATAGTTTGATGCTGTTCAACATAAAGCGCATATCCAAGCCTGCAACCCATTGCGCTTTCACTGATTTAATAGAAAATCCGTTCGACAAAAGTCGTAAAACTTTGATGTGCTGTTACCGACAAGCTACCGACCATGTCAGTACTGACGGAGTGGTTATTGTATTAACTCTTGATAAAACTTCGTTTCAAGTTCGCAACAGAGTAGTTATTAGAGAGAATAATGCAGACCTACGAGATCCGAAGTTCTCATACGATGGCTCTCGTCTCATGCTTACTACCTATGCAAAATCCTTCCTTGATAATAGAAAAGTGGTCACAAAAATGGTGACTTTTTTCTCAACCACCGGCTATTCATGGTCTACAGGGAATAGTCACGGTAGAAGCGGTTGGTGGTTGTGGAACAATACTTTTTATAACTCAGAAGTTTATGGTTTTGCGTACAATCGACGAGCGAACTCAGTTTCGCTCTATAAGGGTGATCCTACACGTTCAATGCACGTTCACAAGGAGGAGGCTTTTTGTTTGGGCAAACAAGGTAAAGGTTACCCCAATGAAAGCACAATCTTGTTTGATGATTACGGAATCGCCTCGGTATTTTTAAGACGAGATGCCGATACTTTCAGTGCGCAATTTGGTACGTCAAAACCGCCGTATACCAAATGGCAGTGGCATGATTTAGGTATCTATATTGGCGGTCCGGCCGCAGTGGCGTTAAGTGAAAACCTATATATCGTTGCAGGACGACATATAGATTGGGGCTCACACCAATTTACCACCAGGGTATGGCTATTTGATAGCGTAACTAAAATATTCACTGAACTAAAAACGCTGCCAAGCGGAGGAGATACAAGTTATCCGGGCTTGGTGATTGAAGGCGACAATCTTTATATCTCTTACTACTCCAGCCATGTCGACAATCAAGCCAGAGTTTATATGGCGCGCTTAAACGGCGTTAGTGATTTGATAAATTATGACCGCTAAACGAAATCGAATAGCGATAAGTTAGCTACTTTAGGAAAAGTAGCCAACGCAGCACTCAATGCCGTTTCCTGCTTTGCGAACTCAGTAGACGCCTCTGCGTAGTCTACATCCTGAATAGATGAGCGCTGCGCTTTTGCCGCAATTTCCATATCAAGGTTACTTTCATAAGTACTCTCAGCGATATTCAAACGGCTACCGATGGAAGCCCGTTCTAAAGAAAGTTTCTCAAGTCCGTTATCCAATCCTACTAGTGCATCAGCTATCGATTCTTGAAGTGCAGAATTGTCTATTGTGGAATCCATCAATATGGTCTGAATTTCGTGGATAGACTGGGCCATGCTTTTCTTTTGCGGTGCGTTAAAAGACAAATCTATACTATCACCAGGCACGGCCGTCGCATCAAATTCCATTCCCTTGATGGTAAACGGCTGACCAGACGTAAACGACACCGTGTCAATAACGACACCAGTACCTTGGTTGACCAACTCAGCTTGTCCGGATGCTAGAAAATTAATGCGGTAATCGTTGTTTCCTGCGTTTACAGGGTCGTAATTCTTGTCAAAAAAGGTATCAAATGTTCCCTGCTGTCTCACAGAGGCAGTAGTTACCGTTGCCCCCGTTGTGCCATCAACTGAAAATTTAAATCGCGATAGCACGTTTTCAAAAACTTCATATCCGTTACTGGTTGATTGAATCTTCGAGCTATTAGATAGCTGCACAAAGCTTACACCAGGGTCGCCTGCGAAGGTAATGGCATTCCCACCCGCTGCTGGGTTGTATTCAAACGCCTGGTTGCCCGACTGGAAGCCCGCATACAAATAATTGCCATCTGCATCCTGTGTGTTCATCAGATCAAACACTTCAAGTTTTATCTGCTCTAGTTCCGCACCAATGGCGCGTTTATCAGGGTCATCTAAGATCCCATTTCCAGCCTGGACAATAAGCGTGCGTGCACGGTTAATTGAATCAGTAATATTGGTTAGCACAGCCTCTTGCTGTTCAAGCGACCCCGTTACCAAATCATTATTACGCTGAAACTGAGTAAGCTCATCAATTTCTTCAGTTAAGCGCAGCACCTTCGCTGCACCAACAGGATCGTCGCTGGGCGTGATAATGCGTTTACCGGAAGCTAGCTGTTCTTGGGTTTTCGCCAAGTCGCCCTGATTTTGCATAATCGAGCGCATGTTTTGATCATAAATTTGATTCGTTGATATACGCATAACTCACCTACCTTGCTGACTGCAAAATGGTATTAAATAATTCTTGAGCCGTAGACAAAATTCGTGCTGCGGCAGCATAGCTTTGTTGGTACTTAATCAAGTTTGCCGCTTCTTCGTCTAAGCTTACGCCTGAAACAGACTCAAACCAGTTTTGCGACTGTACTTTCATCGCTTCAGCGGAAGCCAATGAGACACTGGCCATTGATGCATCTTCACCAATGCGTCCTACCATAGACGCATAGGCATCTTGAAAGGTTCTAGGCCTATTCGTCGCTTCGCTACTCACCTGTACTTTGTTTTCATTTTGAAGAGCAGCTAAATTAAGCGCATTGCTGTTGTCGTTAAAGCCATCTGTATTATAGCTAATTGAAAAGCTATCCCCTGCTTTTGGTACACCGTCTAAACTGAGATCAAAACCAGGGTCTGGGCTTATTCCTGCCTGAGTAATAAGATTATTTAAATTTGTTGTTCCTGTGACAGTTGCTAACACTGTACCGCTTCCATCTAATACCTCGTAGGTATCTGCAGCGGTAAAGCTAATTTGAGCTGGCGCTGTATTTAAAAGGCCACCCGCACCATCAAAAGCAGAAGTGCCCACTTCCGTATTTGACACAGTTACATCTGTTACGTTGGCACTGCCTAAGTTAGTGCTATCAGCCCCAGCTCTTACTGGGTTTGCAAAAGCCAAATCTTCGGGGCGGTCGGAGGCTAAACTTATCTTTGAAGCCACGTCTTTGGTTGGCTGAATCAGAAACTCGTTGCCAATGGTATAGGGGTCGCTCCCCGCAAAGTCTATTTCAATACCACCAGGCAATTCATTAAAACCAGGCGATATAGCAAAGTTTGAAAAAATAATGTCATTACCTGAACCATCTTTTTTCGGTGTGCCATCTGGATTCAAAAACGTAATTTCTATTTCGCTGGGCACACCTGCAGAAACTGCCGTCACTTCAATTTTATAATCGGCGTCAGTTAATTCAGCGCCTTTACCCTCGGTAATCTGCGCAGTAACAACATAGTCGCCATTGGTATCTTCGTAGGCTAAGCCTCTGAACGAAGGAATATCGAAAATGTTAGTGCCGATTTGACCGTCTAAATCCATACCCAATTTATTTTGAGTATTCATTGCATCGGCGAAAGCGACGGAGAGCTGACCTACATCACGCATTGTTGGCCCTAACACTTCATTGCGATACTCAAACAACCCACCCAATGCGCCGCCAAGATCACTTTCCAAAATTCGTAATGATGCGTTGTTTTTGGTTTGTGAGCCAAAGTCAGTTTCTAACTTAATTTCTTTCGTCGTTAAATCCGCACTAGAGCTTAACTCAAAAAGGTTGAATGCACCGTTTTCAAGAACGAGTGACTCACCTGACGTAAGATTAATGGTCACAGCACCATTTTGTGTAGTGCTCTCTTTAACCGTAATACCCATGATAGAAGCAAGCTCGTCGATAGCCTGGTCTCTTTCGTTGAGCAGAGCGCTTGGTTGATCGCTCGTATTGTTACCATTGGCAATAACAATATTGCGGTTTAGATCGCCAATGTTGCCAATCAAGGTGTTTGCTCGATTCACCATCGACGTGAACTCTAGGTTGAGCTCTTCCTCTTTTTCTAGCATATAATCCGACAAGGTTCTCATTCGGTTATATAAAGACTCTGATTTACTCAGTACTTGTTCGCGTGACGCCAAATTAGTTGGATCATCAGCAGCAGTTTGCAACGCAGCAAAGTACTCGCTCAATCCTTGAGAGATTGAGTTAGCCTCACTCGCTAATAGGTTATCAATGGCCGCTGTTTTACTAGAGAATGCCTCAAGCTCGCCGACAGAAGTAATGTCCCTGCGCAATTGATTTTGAGCAAATACGTTGATGATACGTTCGGTATTGCCGATCTCTACACCGAAGACTTGGCTGTTTTGAAGCTCAGTGCGCTCGCGAACATAGCCTGGCGTGTTGACGTTGGCAATATTGTTACTGGTCGTTTGTAATAGCTTACTACTGGCGTTAACACCACTGGTGGCTAATGAGAATAAATCGACAGAACTCACAATGTAATCTCCAATGCTATGGCATTAACGTGCTGAGACGATCGCTGTTATACACTGCCATTATCTTGCGCGCGTATTCAGGGTCGGTAGCGTAGCCCGCTTCTTGAAGCGCATGGGTATAGCGCGCTGCGTCAGAAGCATTCTCGACAGCATGGCTGTAGCGAGGCTGTGAAGTGATAAAGCGTCCATAGTCTTCCATTGCGTCTTCTACTGACGAGTAGGACCTAAAAGCAGCCTTTTGTTTTTGCGGCAGTCCATTGTTAAATTCCAACGTGTCGACTACAGCCTGCTCTCCTTGCCATCCCTTATTTGCTTTGATGCCAAATAAGTTGTGCGAGCTTTCCCCATCCGCTTTATGGATAACAAATTTCCCCCACCCGGTTTCAACTGCTGCTTGGGAAATTATTGCTTTAGGATCCATTCCGTATTTTTCTGCCACTTTCTCAGCTATTGGCATTAGGCTCTCTACAAACTGCTCGGGACTTTCGAACATGGCATCTTTTTGTGCTGACTGGCTACGAATAGACTGTGAAGAAAGGGCAATATCCTGCGCCTCAGCTACGTTGTACACACGGTTTCTGTTAAGTGATGATAAGTCGCCGTCACTTCTGATTACACTGGCAGGCGTATAGCTATCCTCAGTTTGACCTAACTGTTTAACAATGACATCAGCGAGACCTAAGCCACCACCGGAAGTGAGGTCTGTTGCTAGCTGTTGGTCGTGCATATCACGATAAAATTTAACTTGCTGCGAATTAAATGGGCTATTTTCGTCAGAAAGGGCATCTTGCGCTTTACGCATTGATTTCAACATCATTTGCACAAATATCGCTTCAAACTGCTGGGCAGCTTCTTGCAATACCGTCTCGTCGCCCGACGCAATGGCTTCACGCATTTTGTTTATGCTGCCCATATCGTGGACATTGCGAGCCATATCAAGCTGACTTTTTGTGCTAAGTGATTCCATCGTGCTTATTCCGCTGTGACCTTATTTTTACTAACGTCTCGTAAATGCTCTTTGCTCGTTTTAAATAATAACGAGCTCTCCACGCAACGCGCCTGCTTGACGTAATGCTTCCAAAATTGCCATTAAATCGCCCGGCGCAGCGCCCACCTCATTGACCGCGCGCACAAGCTGGTCCAGAGTAACGCCTGGCTCAAACTTAAACATGCGGCTATCTGCCAAATCGACATCAACAATCGACTGAGTGGTAACGGCAGTCTGCCCTTCACCAAATGCGTTAGGTTGAGAAACTTGCTGATTTTCAGAGATGGTCACCGTTAGCCCGCCGTGAGTAATTGCTGCTGGTAACAAGCGAACGTCACTGCCAATAACAATGGTGCCTGTGCGGCTGTTTATTACCACACGCGCTGGCGCATCAGCTGGTGTAAATTCGAAGTTTTCTAAGGTAGCCAAAAAGCCCACGCGCTGACCGACATCTCGCGGGGCCGACACGCGAACAGACGCTGCATCAATGGGCTTAGCAATAACATAGCCATTTTCCGGCTGTGCACCTAAACGCTCGTTGATCGTATCTGCAAGCGACTTGGCTGTTGAGAAATCTGGATAATGGAGGTTAAGCGTTAACGTGTCGCCATTGGCAAAGCCTGTTGGTACAGATTGCTCTACCATCGCACCGTTTGGAATTCTGCCTACCGTTGGCGTATTAACGACAATACGAGAGCCATCACCGCCTTGTGCGCCAAACCCGCTCACGACTAAGCTGCCTTGCGCTACAGCGTAGACTTTACCGTCAACACCGCGAAGAAACGTCTGGAGCAGCGTTCCGCCTTGAAGACTGGCCGCTTCGCCAACTGAAGAAACCGTAATATCAATGGTTTGTCCGGGTTTTGCAAAAGCAGGCAGGTCGGCGTGTACCGCCACTGCGGCCACGTTTCGTATTTTTGGCTTGGTGTTAGCGTCAAGACTGATACCAAAGTTGCGCAGCATGGTTCTGAAACTTTGTTCGGTAAACGGGCTTTGTTCACCCGTTCCAGGCAAACCTACAACAAGACCATATCCCACTAATTGGTTACTACGTACGCCTTGAATACTCGCTACATCTTTAATGCGCTGCGCACCTGCCTGTAAAGATAAAAGCATTGTGAAAACGGCTAATACTACTGAAAACAAACGCATGTTCACTCTCCTATCCTAAAACCTAAAGAGGCCACCAAGCAGAATCAAAGAACTTGGTTAACCAACCCTTTTCTTGTGCTCGCGCAAAACTTCCCGTACCCGAATATTGGATACGCGCATTTGCAACCTTAGTGGACACGATTTCATTCTCGGGACTAATGTCTGCCGGACGAATGATGCCGGTAAGACGGATATATTCATCGCCCTGATTCAGGGTTAGCCACTTTTCGCCACGAATAACAAGGTTGCTGTTAGGAAGTACGTCGACCACAGTAACGGAGATAGCGCCGTTTAAGCTGTTGCTTTGGTTAGCTGTGGCATCACCGGAGAAATCTCGGGATGAACTTATTCCCAATTGTACGGACTCTCCGCCAATATTTATCGCTTGCCCAGCTAGCCCGGTTATAGGGTTAAGATTGACGTTTGAATCTTTCGCTGTGCTAGTGTCGGCTGATTTGCTCGCTTGGGTATTCTCGCTTAACGTTACAGTGATGATGTCACCGACTCTTCTTGCAGTAACGTCAGAATATAAGTTGTTAGCAAGCTGCGAACGAAAAAGCGAGCCATCCTCTACTACCGTTTCACGCGGGTAATCTGGCACTACCGGTGCAAACGACGGGTCGTTTGCCTGAACGGGAGGCTCGTTTGTACTGGCGCAACCGCCAAGTATCAGAAGTGCAGCAGATAAACCTAAAATACGCATGATGCTACCTACTAAAGTTGCTGAATAACCTGACCAAGCATTTGGTCGACCGATGAGATAACCTTTGAGTTCATCTCATACAAGCGCTGGCTTTCGATAAGGTTTACTAACTCTTCGGTCACGTTTACGTTAGAGGTTTCCAACGTGCCTTGTGAGATGTAACCCAATCCTTGCAGACCAGGGATCCCCTGAATAGGCGCACCGCTTGACGCTGTCTCTACATAAAGGTTTTGTCCGGTTGGTTGTAATCCGGTTGGGTTAACAAAGTCAGAAATATTAAGCTGACCGAGTACCTGCGGTTCAGCTTGGCCCCGTATGCTCACGCTAATTTCACCATCTTGAGAAATTGTGATTTGTTGCGCATCTTCGGGAATAGCCACTTCAGGCTGAAGCAAAAAACCCGCGCCGGATGTAACAATTTGGCCTTGGTCGTTCAGTGAAAACTGACCATTTCTCGAATATGCTATGGTGCCGTCGGGCTGCAATATTTCAAAGTAACCACGACCTTGAATTGACATATCAAGCGCGTTTTCAGTGGTTAACAGGTTACCTTGCGTATGTGCTTTTTGAGTAGCTACGACCTTCGAGCCTGAACCAAGCATAAGCCCAGAAGGTAGCTCTGTGTCGGCTGACGAACGACCGCCTGGCTGATTGATATTCTGATAAAGCAAATCTTCAAACACCGCGCGGTCTTTTTTAAAGCCCACTGTTGATGCGTTTGCTAGGTTGTTAGACACCACGGCCACATCAGTCTGTGCGGCGTCTAGTCCGGTTTTACTTATCCATAGTGCTGGATGCATGTTAACCTCCGACGTTGCTCATAGGGCAACGGTGATAAAAATTCTTTTACAGGATGCGTAGTAGCTGATTACCGCGAGTATCAAGCTCTTCTGCTTGCTTCATCATTTTGACTTGAAGCTCGTAGTGACGCTGCAGACTTATCATGTCCACCATTTCGTCAACAGCATTAACGTTGGAACCTTCAAGCATGCCCGACATTACTTTTACGTTGGCATTGGCTGGCGCTATTGAGCCATCTTCCATTCTAAATAAGCCGTCATTGCCACGTTCCATGTCTGCATAGTTTGGACTAACTAATTTAAGTCGCCCCACTTCTTCAATAACATTGGCAGGGGCACCTAACTGTCTCATCGACAACGTGCCATCGGCGGCGATATTGAGGTTATCTAAAGGAACAGGAAGGAATATTGGCCCATTGTCACCAAGCACGACGCGATCGTGGATATCTGTCAAAATTCCGTCATCGCCTAACTTGAAATTTCCATCACGCGAGTAAGCTTCTTGACCATTTTGATCTTGTACAGCGAACCAACCATCACCTTGAATGGCTACGTCTAAATCGCGGTCTGTTTTAATCATCGGACCCGACTCGTAATTATTCGACGGGCTCTCTGTCATGGAAAACACGCGAGTCGGCAAACCTTCGCCGTAGGCCGGCATTGACCTTGCCTGCTCTAACTGCGCTCTGAATCCCGTTGTCTGTGCATTAGCCAAGTTATTGGCCCTAATCCCTGTTCCCAGTAGGTCTTGGGAGGCGCCACTTGCTGAAATATAGAGAAGTTTGTCCATGACTGACTTTTGACTCTGATTAAACCTTAAACAAGATTTTGCAAAGGCAGTGCCAATCTGTGGATATTTAGTGCAATTGACAAATAAGGGCGGTATTGAATTGATATATATAGAAAAATAAAAAGGTCGCATTGTTGCGACCTTTCTAAATCGACTCAAATAGGTACAGTTTTCCGCGCCTAAATTTTGCCGCTTAGCAATCTGCTAATGTAGCTTACTGCAAACTATCGAATGTTAAGGATAGTCTGGTTTAGCGAGTTGTTCACTTCAAGCGCACGCGAGTTTGCCTGGAAGTTACGCTGAGCGATAATCATGTCGATGAGCTCAGTGGTAAGGTTAACGTTAGCTTGTTCTAGCGCCGAAGAGTTAATTTCGCCGAAAGTACCGGTTGTTGCTTCACCCGCTAGTGCCTCACCTGAAAGAATACTTTCCTTCCACTGAGTACTGCTCTCTTGAGTTAGGCCTTGTTCATTAGAAAAGCGAACCAAAGCGACACGAACAATAGGTTCAGACGTACCATTAGAGAACGTTGCACGAACCAAGCCATCCGGACCAATGTCGATACCTGTTAATCGACCTACAGGTAAACCGTCTTGTTCTAGTGAAGTAACTTCAAACGCAGAGGCGAACTGAGTCGGCTCATTAGGCGTCGCGTTATTAACATCGAGGTTAAAATCAATGCTTATTTGCTGCGTAGGATCTGAGCCATTAGCAAGAATACCTGCGCCTAACGCTTCTGTTTGCATTTTGAAGTCAAGTGTAGGTAGGCCATCAGGCGTTTCCATGCCAGCAAAATCACCACCTTGAGAGAAGATAAGTTTAGATGCTGTTACGGCGTTACCAGTGTTACCACCGACACTATTTACTGCTGTTGCTGGGTCTGTGTCATTACCCGCTGAATCTGTCATATCAACTAGCGTGTCATCGATTGCAGTAGCAACATACCACTCATTATCAACACCCGGTGTCGCATCCTTTATGAAGTAATAGGTCATTACGTGACTATCACCTAACGAATCGTAAACGGTTACCGATGTTGCTGCGTTGTAGGTAAGCGGATCTTCAGGGTCAAAATCTTGTGGATCTAGGGCTGCATCACCAGCAGGCAAGTTCATTCGAATGTCAACTTCTGTGGTTTGTGCGGGAGAACCCGAAGAGTCTGGAATACGCACTGGCTCTGTAGTACTAAGTGCTACCGAGGCACTTGTACCATCAGAGTTAACGGGGAAACCCAATAAGTTATCGCCGTTACTGTTAACCACGAAATTGTCGCTATCTAACTTGAACTGACCCGCACGTGTGAACGAGAAGTCGCGAGACGTAATTTCAGGTACTGTCGCAAAGAAACCATTACCCGTGATCGCCAAATCAAGCGAGGTATTGGTAAACTGAAGGCTACCTTGAGAAAATTGCTGAGCAACTTCTTGAGTGAGTACACCGTCACCTACTTTAGTTTTACCACCTGAAAGCAGTGATGCCGCATAAACATCGCCAAATTCAGCGCGAGATTCTTTAAAGCCAACTGTATTTACGTTTGCGATGTTGTTGGCGGTTACATCCAAATCTTTTTGTGCGGCTGATACGCCACTCAGTGCAATATTAAAAGACATTATTGATTCTCCTACTAACTGCCGATTTGAATGACGTCATCAAGATTGATACTGACATCACCATCCAAATTCAAAATTACTCCTTGACCACTACCAGCCAAGCTTACACTTCCAACATGGCGATTAACGGCGGTATTCAGCTGAACACCTTCTCCATTCAACTCGCCAGTGGCACTGATAACATATTCACCCGGTGCCATCTGGTTGCCATGCTTATCTTTGCCATCCCATTCAAACTCAATGTTGCCAGCGCTTTGTGTGCCTGCATCAATGGTTTTTATGACTTCACCAAACTGGTTCTCAATAGTGATCGTCATATTCTGAACTGTTTTTTCATTCACGATGACACCCGAAATGCCATCGCCTTCATTGGCCATATAACCCACGTTACCTTGAACCAGCACGTTTTGCCCGATAAGACTAGAGGCTTGTAACGCTTGATTCGATGTCATTGAAGCTGCAAACGACTCAAACTTTTCGTTAAGCTGGGAAATACCGTCGGCCATCGTAAATGATGTCATCTGCGCTACCATTTGATCGTTATCAACGGGTGCAGTGGGATCCTGATTGGCTAACTGCTCAGTTAACATTGAGAAGAAATCTTCCTGGGTTAACTGCTGCTCGGTGCCGTCAGCTATTTTGACGGTTTCCTCTTGCCAATACAGATCAGTATTTAAGCCAGTATTGTTTATGGTATTCACTGAGTAATCCTCACATTATTCAAGCGGCAAGTTACTGCCCTTGACCTAGCTGCAGTACGCGACGGAAAATACGCTTTGTGGTGTCCGCAACCTGCACGTTAGTTTCATACGCTTTGGACGCTGACATCATATTCGCCATCTCTTCCACAATGTTCACGTTGGGTTTATAGATGTAGCCGTTTTCATCTGCCATCGGGTTGTTAGGTGAATACTCCACTTGCAAAGGAGCATCACTTTCTACAATCCCCTTTACTTGAACACCTGCACCTTTCGACTGGTCGCGCATTGCATCTTGCAACGCCGTAGCGAAAACAGGATGGCGAGCTCGGTATGTTTCGTCATAGCTGCTGCTAACCGAGTTAGCGTTGGCAATATTACTTGCCGTAGTATTAAGACGTACATTCTCCGCCTCCATACCCGTACTCGAAATTTGCATTACATTAAATAAACTCATGACTACTGACCTCCTGAGCTAAGCGCTTTTTTCATGCCTTTAATTTTTCCGTTCAAAAATTCTAGGCTGGCTTGGTAGCGCAATCCATTGTCTAAAAACCGATTTCTTTCCGCTTGAACTTCAACCGTGTTACCGTCGCCAGTGTCTGGTTGTGTTGGGATGCGGTATTGCATGTCAAAGTTTGCCGCTACTGACGTAGAATTGCCGCTTAAGTGGCGATCATTTGTCCGCACCATTCCTGAAGAAGCGTGATTGGCTGTACCACCAGATGCTTCTCGCATAGCCGACTGCATTGCTTTATTAAAATCAATGTCCCGCGCTTTATAACCAGGCGTGTTTGCGTTCGCTAGATTTCCAGAAATCACTTCCATACGCTCTGTGCGTATAGTGAGTGCTGACTCATGAAAGCCAACCAGCTTATCTAGGTTAATAGCCATAACATGACCTCTGACATACTAAAAATTTGTTCCTGGTGACAATGTAAGCGGACAATTAAATATCGAATCTTGCCGTTTTACTGTCGTTTGTAGAAATAGTTAGCAAGGCAAATGCCATAATGAGATTTTGACGGAGGGTGTAAGTCAAAAGTGTCGACCTGATCGTAAAAAAAGTATTAGTTATCAGGCCGATAAGTTAGATCATTTTTTTTGATAGTAAAGGCCAGGGTGGCACTTAACCATACTGTAGGTATCACTTGCAGCGCTGATTGATTCAGAGGCGCCAAGGAAAAGCACACCCTGAGGCTGCAGCTGTCCGGCAATTTGTTGCAGGATGCGTTGTTTTACTTCGGCCGAGAAATAAATTAAAACATTACGGCAAAAAACGATATCAAAGCGGCCAAGTGCTGCATAGCTCGAAAGTAAATTTAGACTTCTAAAGCTTACCATCCGACGAACGTCGGGTTTTACCTGCATAAGCCCGCTATCATTTTGCTGGAAAAAGGCCTGTCTCCTTTGCGGGGACAATCCCCTTGCAAGGGACAGTTCGTCATAAATACCTAACTCACACTTTTGCAGCATTTCTGACGATAAATCTGTAGCAACAATCTCAACACCCGCTCTTAATGCACCTGGCCTTTGGCGCTGATATTCAAGTACAGACATCGCAATAGAATAAGGCTCTTGTCCAGACGAACAAGCGGCGCTCCATATGCGAAGCTTCTGATTTTTTGCCGATAGTGTTGGTAGTAACTCTTTTACAAGTAAATCGAAGGGATAGTTGTCTCGAAACCACAACGTTTCGTTTGTGGTCATTGCGTCAATAACGTTCTGTAGTAAGGTTCTGTCGAACCCTTTCACAACCACGTCAATCAGTTCGTCAGCAGACTCATACTTATGCTTATAGAGTAATGAAGCTAAACGGCTGCGCACCAGGTATTGTTTATTATCACCTAATACTATGCCGCATTGCTTTTCCAAAAACTCTCTAAACTTGAGGTAACTTGCTGGCGAAACGTCTTTATTAGCCAATCCTATCTTGCTCCGTTATTCGCACTCAGTCATTAGCCACTTTTGTACCGCGGTAGCAAGTTCATCGGGATGGAATTTCGCGATAAAGTCATCAGCCCCTACTTTTTGCACCATAGCTTGGTTGAAGACACCACTGAGCGACGTATGCAATACAACATGAAGCTTTTGAAGTTCAGGCGTATTCTTAATTTCGGCGGTTAGTGTATAGCCGTCCATTTCTGGCATCTCGATATCTGAGACCAGCACGCCTACACGGTTCGTTACATCGCCGTACTCTTCCGCAATTTCTTTAAGCCTGTTTAATGCTTCAAGACCGTTTTTAGCTAGCTCAATTTCTAAGCCTAGTGAAGTTAGGGCCTTTTTAACTTGGTTTCTCGCTACCGCAGAGTCATCTGCAATAAAGATAATTTTGTTTTCTTGGCCTTCGGTTGTCAGACCTTCTGCCACCTCTGAACTTACTTCGGCATTCAACGGAGAAATTTCATTTAAAATTTTCTCAACGTCTAGAATTTCAATAAGTTCATTTTCAACTTCAGTCACCGCCGTTAAATAGCTTGCTCTGCCAGTACCTTGGGGTGGCGGCATGATCGCATCCCAATTGGTGTTGATAATACGCTCTACGGCACCCACCAAAAAGCCCTGAACTGAACGGTTATATTCCGCAATAACAATAAAGGCATTAGAGAGATCTTCAATTTTACGGCCGCGTGTTGCCATACTTAAATCAATGACCGATATGGTTTGACCACGGATGTGCGCCACACCACGAACCAACGGGTTTAATTTCGGCATTGCTGTTAGCGGAGGACACTGAAGCACTTCCCGCACTTTAAAAACGTTAATTCCAAAGCGTTGGCGGCCGTTCAGTCTAAACAGCAGCAACTCTAAGCGATTCTGCCCAACAAGCTGCGTGCGCTGGTTTACTGAATCTAAAATCCCCGACATAGGTCACCTCTAAGTAATACTGGGCATGATCATTGCCTCTTATGATAAAGATAGACAATATCACTAAATTTTTGCAGGTCAAACGACAGAAAAATGACACTAAATAGCATTTTTCAGTCTTTAGTAGGGTTTATACCTTAACTTAGTCAATGATCCTGCGTTGACGCTCGTGCTTGTAAACCTTATGGATTTACTTTGGCTGTTATTTATTTGCACTAAGCAAACCGGCCGTATTAAGCATAGTCAATAACTTGTAAACTGAACACGAAAAGTCATGATGAAAAATATGAACGCCAAAACGCGCCTTACATTCACACGATTACTGTCATTGACCGTTTTCAGTGTGCTTTCTATGAACTGCTTGGCGACACAAACCAATCACAAACAGGTTGAAGAAGGCGCAAAACAATACCTAATAACTCAACTTGCTGATAATACGCAGGATACTAGCATTGATGTGTCTATTGTGAAGATAGACGATAGGATAAATATTCCTGACTGCCCAACTGGGTTCGAATACAATGCGTCGCAAGAAGCGCTGAGCCAATCGTATATATCAGTTAGAGTGAGCTGCAGAAATAATGAATGGTACCTTTTTACCAGCGGGCAAGTAACGCGTACCAAAGAAATTGTTGTCACTCAAGGCGCAATAAGTCCAGGAACCGTACTAACATCATCGAATCTCTCTCTGGCAAAAGTTGATGTAAGACGATTGCGCCATACCGCATTTACTGAGCTAGAAGCACTTATTGGGGCTAGAATAAAACGCCGAGTGACTGACGGACAAGCTATACAGTCAAATATGCTATGCTTTGTGTGCAAAGGCGACAGAATTACCATAACTGCTGAGGTAGCAGGTATGGAAGTGAAAACAGCCGGAATCGCTCAGCAAGACGGTGTTGTTGGTGACAATATTAAGGTAATTAATGCCAGTAGCCAAAAGGCGGTGATAGCAAGAGTCGCAAGCCCTGAAGAAGTCGTGATACACTTATAAACGAGGCAGCGAATATCTACTTTTTTGTTCACAATTTAGCTAAAGAAATTAGCCAAAAGGCCGATACACTTTACAGAGGCGAAAAAGTAGTGAGGACTAATTATGGCAATTAACAATATAAACAATGGGTTACCGAAAACACCCGTTGATAATGGAAAGGTTGCGCAGCAAAACCAAACGCAGCAATCTCCACAGCAGGCATCAACACAGGCTGCGCAAACCGCATCAGTTCCGCGTCAGGATTCTGTATCGTTGACGCAATCTGCTCAGCAGCTCAACCAAGTTCAGAAGAAAGGTTCGGAAGCGCCTGTGAACCAAGATAAAGTCGATCGCCTTAAGCGAGCGATTCAAAGTGGCGAGTATAAAGTTAATCCTGAAGTGCTTGCCAACAAGATTGCAAAACTAGAAGGTGAGATTTTTGGCGCTAAATAGTGAGCGACAAAACTCGTAACTAATAAGAAGAGAGCTAACGTGACTGAACAAGCAAGCCAATTGACACAAGCACTAATAAAGCAAGTGGAGCAACTGTCTTCACTTGCCGTATTGCTTGAAAAAGAATTGCAACTTATCAGTTCGCGAGACGCAGAATCTTTAATGAACTTATTAGACGAAAAGACAGCACTGTTAACGTCTATTCAGGCTCTCGATGGAAGCATTGAGCGCACAATTAGCGATCAAGGCTCAATGTCAGAAGAAGATGAAGCATTAATGGCTAATGCAAAGAAACTTCTGGACGATTGCAAATACCGCACACAAGTCAATCAAAAAGCCGTAGAGCAAGGACAGCTACGCCTCACACACTTACGTAACTTGATGATGGAAGTTCGTGCCAAAGAATCGCTCACCTATGACAAAAAAGGAAAGCCGAAAGGCGGGACTTTAGGGTCGGGAGTGAGCGCCTAATTTTTTGCGATTTCAGTAAACCCCACTCAGCGAGCTTTAACCATTAAGCCTTAACCGGTAAAAGTAAATTATACCTCTGTGAATTTGCGCATGTTTTAAGACTTCACGATACAGCCACTTGCGCAAACTCCCCTTTCGCTAACGTTTAATAATACTTAACATCCTTTACTCGGCGCGGTTTTGCGGTCGACAGATATATATCGTAAACCTGCTGCATATCTAAAGCGAGTTCGGTGACGTATGTATCTTCACCTACCGGATAGGCTTTTACGACTTCAGCGCCTCTAATGACCCCCTCTACAGATGCTCGCAATGTTTCGCTATCTATAACCAAGTGAGACAGAGACTGATTGCCTTCAATTTTTTGACCATAGACTTGTTCAGTGAGCTCTCGGTATGCATCTAATTTTGACGCTTTCATCGCCATTATAAGCTTCATGCTGTCGCTTTCGCCATGCTGAGAAGAAATCGGCGCATAGCCTACCGCCTTGAGCACGGGATAGCTTTCTGGTTCTATTGTTTCCCACTCAACGTGTTTATCAATAATGCCGCATCCACCAGTGCTTATTGCTAAACCAAGAAAGCAAGACAGCAGTAGCGATTTTGATTTATGTATTTTTTTCAAGCACATAGTTTCATTTCCAAATTGCATTATTAATAAAATCAAATGTGTAGTTACGCCGCTCTCGTCGGTGGCAGCCTTGTAACTACGAGATACCGCCATACTCGCGGTAGCAGATTTTGACGTATTTAAACTGACGCTTTTTACAAACCTTTAGCAAGATACGCGTTGCAAGATATGTGCAAGATTTGCGCCCGATTGATTTAATGGCGACGAAACCATATCAATTGGCACTCTTTTCGCATACTTCGCCTTATAATCCGGGCGCTTTGCATAGCGCAGTTAGACAAAAACCTCCAGAGGTGTGCGGTGCGACATATTAGCAAAACAACGCTGGTAACTATTTTAAATGCTGTCGTGGCGGCAACTTGCCTGTTTGCATTTTTCGTTGGGCAAGCAAATGCCGTGTGGTACGAGGCTACAGGACAGGCTGTGGTGCGAAATGGCGATAAGGAAACTGCCAGACATGCGGCTACCCAAGAGGCACTTAAGCAAGCCATGCTTTTTGCAGGCGCATCAGTTCATAGTGTCGCCAAGCTTACAAATGGTCTTCTTAAAAATGAAGAGATGACCATTCGCTCTACCGGCGAAGTTGAACAACTGGAACTAGTTGATGAAGTTTATAGCGGCGATGTGATTACGGTAAGTATTCGCGCTGACATTTTTCCAAGAGGAAAAGTGTGTGCCGCACAAAATGACCAAAAACATTTCGCTACCACACATTTCAGGGTACGTAACAGAGCGCAACTAACACAGGGGAATATTCCCAATTTCGATGCTTCATTCACCCAGCAGTTAGCGCAGGCCATGCGAAACAAAACTGAAAACCTAGATATTATCTATATCGCGCCACATACTGCAAAATTTGACAGTCGATATACTGACCAAAATGTACGCACGCTTTCAGCGCAAAGTAATACTCAATTTGTGCTGGTGGGCATGATAGATGATTTAAGCGTGACACGGGAAGAGGCTTCGGTTTTTACACCGTGGCGTGAGGGTACTTCTCGACGCTCCTTTGCTATGACCATTCAGGTCTATGACGGCATTAATGGAGGCCTGTTGTTGACTAAGTCTTATCAGAATCAAGGAGAATGGACATTCGACAGATTCGAAGATGTAGATGAATTTTCGACGAAGTTTTGGCAGTCGCTTTATGGGCAAACTGTCAACGCGACAATAGCAGAAGCGATTGAAGACATAAAAGAAGCCACTGCATGCCAGCCAATGACAGGTAGAGTGATTAATGTTGCCGGCGATAAAATTTCTGTATCTTTAGGCAGAGACAATGGCATTTCTGAAAAGGATGAACTATACCTTTATCAAGCTAAAGAGATTGTCGATAACCGTGGCCGTAAATACTTACAATACTCGCTATATCCTGGCAAGTTCGTGGTTAGTAATGCCTACGGTAATTCGTCTCTGGTAGTAAACGAAGGTACAGGTGTTATCGCAAATATTCAAGAACACGATTTTGTAGTAAAAAAATAGTCTTTTTCGATCTGCCTCAACCAGTTTAGAGTTCCTAGTTTATATAGTACTTTCGTCATCTAAGTGAATTAATTGCTTTTGGAAAGGTATCGAATATCAATTACTTCAAGCATTGAATAAAGCGTATCTATAAACTTTTGCTTCAATTCGTTTTTGTAAGAATCCAAATTATCATAGGGAATTTGTTCAACAAAACATGCTGTTTTGTCCAACAGCGGCATAAAAAATTAACAAATTGAACAATCCCCATACACTGCTCTTTAGATTTACGAGACTAGCGGTACACTTTGATATTTAAAAATACGCTGACCATAGCCAAAGCCCTCGTATCAACGAGGGCTTTTTATATGCATTAGAAAACCAGGCCATGGGATCATTACTTTCACGTCAATGACAGGGACGTTCTTCTCATAGCGCTGCACCTTGTTGACAAAGGGTTTCGTATTTTCCCGAACTACGTATAATAAAACTCCCTACGCATTAGGTCCCCATAGTTTAATGGATAAAACAAGGCCCTCCTAAGGCTTAGATGTTGGTTCTTAATTGGGGCATGGGACTGTGCGTATTTAAATCACTGTCAAACATAGATAGGACAGTAGGTATAAATACGCAATAGCTATTATTGCTAAGAAACACTCTTAAATAATGCTGCTGATTATTTGTTGGTATGTATTTTCTATTACCGGGACGTAGCTCAATTGGATAGAGCATCCCCCTCCTAAGGGGAAGGTTGTGGATTCGAACTCCACCGTTCCGGCCATTTCTCGAATAGATAAGATGGATTATTCTTATTCATAGTAGCTCATATCTAATCTGACAATTTTGCTCGAAATTTCGACTTGACCCGATAGGCAGCAAAAGACAATGAGCGGACATATCACGCTCTGCTTAGGATTGAAAAACATGGGCTAAAATTGCAGCGAAGCGACAAAATCTACGTGCCACTGTCCCTGCGAACGTTCGAGCGGCTTATTAGATTGTTACGTGCCTAATCCATTAACTTTACCAACTATTTCGACGTCTTCTTGATCGTATTTCAAAATTATCTGAACATCTTGAGCGTTGTCAAACATGTATCCGCTCTCGGTATTAACAACCTTTACTGCTTTTTGTGACACTAGATTTAAAGACTCAGCGTAACCAATATATCCATTATCTCTAGACCGAATTTCATAAACATTGCCATAGTTATCAATCATTGATACAAGTTTGATTTTTATTTGAACAGTTTCCTTAACTTTATCCAGAGATGATGCATCCCCTATTAATCTATAGTCACTATCAAAAGTTGCAGCAACTCTCTCAACTCTCAAAGGGGTAATTCCTGAAAAAAGAACTGTATTGGCCGAGGTGTCAGAATAGTAAAATCCATTAACACTTCTGGCTAGAATCCTGTCCTCTGAAGATAAACTTTGGTCTATTGAGTCCAACTTAACGGATTTGATGATCTGTTCCGGAGAATAATTTTCTTCAGGGATTTCTTTACTTTCACTTGTTACCGGAAGCACGAGTACTCCGTTATTAACAATTCCATTAAATGAATTATTAATATCAACTTTAGATTCTGTGGATGGTAAAAAATAAAGAAGAAACCCGATAATAGAAGCCACAGAGCCTATAGCGCCTAACTTATTCCAAAGAGTAAGCATTCTGAATCTTTTACGAAGGCTGAATTTTTCCAAATTTTCTTCCAATTGGTAATTAACGCACACATAAAAGGCGCGAGCTCGCGAGCGTATTTAATCTCGTTTGTTAGATTTTTGGGTCAAACATCATCTTACCAATACACCAAATTGACTGTCCAACATTGGAAATCAATTGTTGTCCTTGCCTTAAAAATGAATTTTCGGTGTCAATTCCGGCAAGCTCTAAGGCTTCTCCTATCTTTGAACTCGTCGGGTGTGCATCACCTAGTCGCATATCATAAGCACCTACAATTGGCCCGAAGACTTTACGAGCAATATCGGCTCCAACTTTCTGGGACAGGATGTCTTGCAGTAGTTTGTTTGAGCCAAGAGTGTCCTTATTTGCATGCGCTGATAACGCCCGCAACGCTTTGACATTAAGCCGGTCAGAGAAGACGCGTACAATTTCTTTTGCTAGCCTTAACAATGACGCCTGATCTTTACTTTCGAATCTGGATATTTTCTTTAAGGCTTCTATTCGGTTTATATCATGTGAGAAAAGAGAAACATTAAACTCTTGCTTAAATCCATTCTCTAGCATGCTAATTACTTCGAAAAGCAACTCCTCTACTGCATGTGTGGATGCCGGTTGAGCTTTCACTTGAGAATCTAATAACTCACTGGAAACTTTACCCTCTGGGACTGCATTATGTGCGGCCCATAAGTGTTGTTCCCATGAAGGGAGACGAGCGATGTCATAAGCATATACTGTAATGAAATCTGCTAAGTTGACCCCAAAGTGAATTCGATAACCGGACGTTGAGTGAATAGAACCTGTTTCGGCTGTATACCATTCAAGTGAAAATCCACGAAGCCCCAATAATTCATTTACAATACTTGAACGAAACCACAGCCATCTTCCAACGTCTTCATTGTTTAGTTCAGATGAAGCGATGCGAGTGCTATCTGTTTCGACTATGAATTGAGGTAGATTTGTATCGGCATCCCCTCTAACGCGCTTGCTTATGCCTTGGTGCTCGATCCATTCATCTCGCCAAAACTCTCCTTCCACCTGCACACCATCATAACCGTACTTGTTTCCTTCAGACTGTTCATAATCAGTATTTTCGTTTGTTTCAGGCCCCATTACGGGGGCATCTTCCTCTTCATCTACATCTGTACGCCACGCACGAAACATTGACCAGCTACCACCAAATACATCATTCAAATTGCGAATAAGCAGTTCATATCGGCCGTCATCCCTCTCTTCTTGGTGGTCCTCAAGGCCAACGTATTCGCTATTTTCAAGTGATGGTACGTTTTCCACTCTTTGCCGATAGTACGATAGCTTTAGAGACAAATTTCTAGCTGCTAAATAGTCCAGAAGAAACTCTCTCTTTATTTCGATTAGCCGATGCTTTCCTTTGTCATCGAGAACCTCACGAGCTACTACAATAAAGTTTTCTTCTGGCCTTACCCAGTTATTCCCCTCTTTTATAAGCCGGAGTGCTACAACCAAGTCAGGATTTAGTACCCATAAAGTTCCGCCAACTACAGGTTGAGGGTGTTCAAATACAAGATGAATTCCGATTGGTTCTTTGTCATTCCATTGGTACTGCTCAATTGTGGAATAATAACCATCTTCGTAGGCGTAGGGTTGGGGAGTACACCCAATACCAATATCACTCCAGCTAGCTTTCTCTGCTTTTTGTCTGTGCTCTGGAGGAAATGCTACAGAACCACAACCAAAGTACTCGCCAACATGCCCTGTATTTTTACAGTCTCCTTTTTCATCGTTAATAGATGCCCTCAAAGGCACCCAAGTTGACTTTGAAAAAGTCCGTCGTGTTTCTTTCTTTTGAAGAATCCAATCTTGATTCATGAATCGTCATTTCCCTTGCGCATAACGCTCATGCGTCAGTGTGCTTTAATTTGTTAGTACCCGAACTTCGACAATATCTTCTGGATTTACAGGCACTGACTGATATCCATCTTGGTCAATCCTATATGCGTCTGGATTAGTTAGTGCGTGAAATGAGGAGATCAGTATTTTTCCCCATGGGTTTTCGATAAACGTTTCTACTTGATTGGGGTCAAGTGAGCACCGAACGACTAGCGGAGCACCAATTTCACCAAGCTTTAATCCAATAGGCTCGTCTAATTCAAAACACATGCTTACCTGTTCGCCACCGTACAATCCGAGCAAGTACTCCGTCCCACTCCCCCCAAGCTCTATCTCCGTAAAGTTGAAGAAAATACGTCGATTCCTAACGGAGCTTTGGCCGTAGTCAAAATAGTCACCCCATCGTTTTTTTATTGTCAGGATTTCTTTTTCAGAAAACAGGTGCCCGTGTTCATTTATAAAGGCCTCTCTTATTTCTTCGCCGTCTCGAATCAAAAGTCCTTTTGAGCGGATACTGTCGGGTACTGCTCTCGTGTAATGAACACCAATGATTCGATTGTCTCTACAATACCGATCAAGGTCCCTAGTTAGAGAGGACACGTCACTTCGTTCAACTAACGATTCCGAGAATTCATGCTCCATGCATGCGCTTTCGATAGCCATAAGACGACTAACGAATTCCTCGGGAAGGTCTAATGGTTTACATAGATCTATATTCATATTTTGGTACTAACGCCCGCAACACCGGGCAATTTGGAACGTAGCGGAAAATAGGTCCGCGTGATTGCGAATATTAAATGATTGGCTACCAAAATACCGGCAACGCATTTGAAGTAACCACATCTTTACCGCTCTTCTTGCCATTACAGGCTTCGCAAAGTATTTGTAGATTGGTTGGATCATTTACACCATTGAGGGCGATAGGGACTATATGATCAATCGCAAGCTTTCCATTCACATGATGTAGTGACGTCAAATCGGCCTTACATAATGCACACAGGCCTTTCTCTCTGCAAAATAGCGCCCGCTCCAGCCATTTTGGCCAATAAGTGCACCTAGGTGATCTAGATCCAAGAATATCGGCTATCTTTAGATTGAAAGCCTTCATTGCTTCACGATCAGAAAATAGCAGTGTAAAAACCTCAGGGACAATCATAGAAGGTAGATTATCTAACACGATGTCTTCTAGATAATCCAAAGCATATTCGTACTTATATTCTTCCGTGTGCTCTTCGGTTACTACTATTGTTTCACCTGTTTCATCATCACGAAAATGCTCTTCGATATATTGTTCTAGGGTTAGATATTCAACACTGTGAGCATCAAGCATAAAAAATACTGGATTAACATCTTCGTAATCCCAGCCGCCACCGCGAAAATAGAAGTTCAAATCATCGCGAACAACATAGTCAATATAGTCATGTAACAGCGACCATTTTTGAGGCTTTAATATTTGATTATCAAGATCACTTGCTACTTCAATAGGATCAGCCAGAAAATCATCTTCAAAAATTGCCTTCCTAACTTTGTCAGCGTAGGAATATGACTCACTAAAATTAAAAACATGACATTTCTGAAGAATTTGACTCATTCTCGATTCCATTAACAGCTTATTATACAGATCTTACAGGGTAGCCTACCTTGTAAGGTAGTGGTGGCAAAATGTATCGGCATGCTAATAAGGCTTCAAAAAATTTCAATAAATCAAACCGTAACTAAAACCATCAAACTCGGCAAGGAATTGATGACTCTGACCCAGTGCAAAAAATTCCTGATTTGAGAAGAATTGTCGTGATTACCGATTATGACACCGGGAAACCAGAAACTCACAAATTTGAGTTATACAAAACTGATCCTATTGACTGCTACAAGGTGTTGGTTGATGGGCGACTGTGGAAAAATAGAATTGGATGGACCAATTTCTTGTAGGGTTCAGGAAAGCCCTGCCTCGATTATTAAGGGAGTGAACGCCCTATTTTCGCGCATTGATGATATTAAAAACGTAATGAACCACTGACCGCTTCACGCCCTGAACCGCCTAATAATACGCACTGGCGGGCATAGAAAATAAGTAATCGTTCATTCTAATCCATCTTATCTACTATGAATAAGACGTATATTTCTATTTGTCACTCGACAAGTGGTACTAGACGTTGAGTCATTCTAGGCATGTCTGGTTTATTTAAAGCGAACTGAAAATCACCAAGCTCTGCAAAGGCAACCTTCTTTTTGGCTCGAGTGAACGCTGTGTATAGCCAGCGTTTTGTGCATACTGATGAGTTTTCGCATACAACAACAACTGTATCAAAGCCTGCTCCTTGGCTTTTATGCCCAGTTACCGCATATCCCAGTTGAGGTCCTGAGTTTACGAACTCATCATATGACAGTGTGATAGAGCCAATTCTCTCCATGTTCAAATGAATACCTTCAGCATCATGTTTTACGAAAATGCCGAAGTGACCATTTAAAATGCCCAGTTTGGCGTTATTTTTAGTAAACAGTAGCCGATCATTCGAGTAAATTTTATTACCCAAGACAGTGAAAATACTGAATGCACTTTTTACTCGCAGCCTTTGTATACGGCGATTTATTTTTGACGCAGTTACATTAGTCGGGCATAAAACCATTGCTTCATTAATCAATGCATACTTTGCAATATCGTCTACGGTTGGTTTTATTATCTCGACATACTTGTTTGGAGCAGGTTTACAACCTGCCAATACCGCATTCGCGGCGTTAGTTATTTCTTCGGATTCAGCCCTGAAAACCTTAGTCAATTTGGCAGTAGGAAAGTATGAAATGGCTTGTTCAAAAAACTTCCCGTATCCTACGGCTGACAGTTGATTGGGATCGCCTACAAAAACTAGTTTAAGATTATCCAACCCAAGCTTTGATATATAATACAATTCTTGTACACCAAGCATGCTCGATTCATCAATAATAAGCAGAGTATGAGGACGTACTTGAATATCGCCATTTGAAACACCGTAACGCAATTTAGCTAAAGTGTAAGCTTCAGCCCCTCCTGTTGCTTCGATGATTCTATCTACAGCGATACCACTCAATGCAGCCCCTATGACGTTGAATCCAGTGAGGCTCTTATAAATCCAATTTATTGCACTTATTACTTCAGTCTTGCCTACACCTGCGCCTCCTGTAATACAACTAACATTGTTGTTAAGGGTGGAATGAATGGATAGTTCTTGCTCCTGGGTCAAGGCGATTCGGTTTATCGTTTTGAACATATCCAGGTTTTGAGCAATTTCATAGTCATGAAATTTTATTGACCTGTTCGAACTGATTTTCGTCAGAAACTGCCGAATCGTAGTTTCCATTTCATAGAAAGCCGGATTTGTAATATAACCGCTGTCGAAAATGATGGCCTTTGTTTCCACAGCGATTGATAACGCCAACAGTCCATCTATCTGATAATGCTTGGCTTGCTCGATAAATTCATTTCGATGCATCTGCATGTTCCGGCCCATTCCGATCACCCATTTCGGTTCAATCCGATCACTGATTTCGGTCTAATCCGATCGCCTATTTCGGTTTTATCCGATCAAAAATGACGTTTTTCCGAAATCACTGATCGGAATCCCGAAATCTTCTTCTTTTTCTCATTAAATCAATTGGTAAGCTCCACTTCATCACTTTATTGAAGGAATGAGCTGCCATGGCGAGAAAGAGAACCGATATGAGAAAGATTAAAGACGTCCTGCGTCTCAAATTCGAAGTAGGATTAAGCCATCGAGACATCGGCCAATGCTTAAGTCTTGGTCCTTCAACCGTGAGTGAAATACTCTCGCGCTTTAAATCCAGTGACTTATCGTGGCCGTTGCCGGAAGCGCTAAACGATAAAACGCTCGAAGCGCAGTTGTATAGCACGGGTCCCGTTCAGCGCCAGAAACCTGCCTGACTTTATGCTAATGCAGCAAGAGTTGAAGCGCAAAGGCATGACTAAGCTCTTGCTGTGGGAAGAATATTGCGCCGAGGATAGTGCGTCAGCCTACGGCTACACGCAGTTCTGCGAGCACTATCAGCGGTGGCTTAAAAAGCAGAAACGCAGTATGCGACAACATCACATCGCAGGCGATAAGTTGTTTATTGACTATTGCGGACCAACGGTACCTATCATCAATCCTGATACGGGCGAAGTTCGTTATCACGCACAAATCTTCGTTGCGACCTTAGGCGCAACCAACTACACCTATGTTGAAGCTGGTCGCTCACAACGTGAAGAAGACTGGATAATGGCGCACGTAAGAACGTTCCGCCACCTTGGCGGTGTACCCCGTTTACTTGTGCCGGATAACCTGAAATCGGCCGTTACCAAAGCCCACCGCTACGCGCCTACGCTAAATGAAAACTATGCCAAAATGGCGCGGCATTATGGCTGTGCCATTGTGCCTGCACGCCCATATAAACCGAAGGATAAAGCCAAAGCAGAAAATGCGGTGCTGATTGTTGAGCGTTGGATATTAATGCGATTGCGACGTGAGAGCTTCTACACCCTAGCGGGTCTAAATGCGCGGATTAAAGTGTTAATGGCAGAGTTAAATAATCGGCCACAACGCTTATACCCAGGCTCTCGTCGTGAACAGTTTGAACTGCTCGATAAGCCAGCCTTAATGCCATTACCTGGCACCATGTATGAGTACATCGACAGTAAATGGGCGAAGGTAGGGCCGGATTACCATGTGTTGTACCAAAAGCATGCTTACTCTGTACCACACACTTTAGTGGGCAACACGGTGACCATAGAGGCAAGTGGCAGTGTGGTCAGCATCTATCATCACAATCAACTGGTAACACAGCACGCTAAATCAGCAAAAGAAGGCGGCTTCTCAACCCAGAAAGAGCATATGCCTAACAGCCATGTAAAACAGCGCTTCAGTGCAGAGCGCTTACTGCATTGGGCTGAGAATATCGGTGTGGGTACGCGCGGTGTAGTGCAGTGGCACATCCATAGTCGTAAACACCCAGAGCAAGCGATTAAGAGCTGCCTGGCCATTTTAAATCTTACTAAACAGCATGGTGCTGCGCGACTCGAAGCGGCTTGCCAAAAGGCGTTGCTGCTAGAACGTCCGCACAGAAGCGTTGTAATGAACTTACTCAAACATCATCAAGAAAGCATACCGAGCACCGCTGTTGAGCAGGATGAGCAGCCTGTTACCCACAACAATATCCGCGGCCAACATTACTATCAATAGGAAAACCCATGACACAATCTCAATTACAAGAGCAACTACGTAGCTTACGGCTTGGGCACTTCGCTCAAGCGTTACAGCAACAACAAAGCCAAGCGACAACTTACGACGAGATGAGCTTCGAAGAGCGCTTAGGATTGCTGGCACAGCATGAAATCCATTGTCGGCAAGACAGCAAAGTAAAGCGTTTACTGCGCCAGGCAACCTTGCGCTTAGAGGCTCATGCCAGCCGATTGGAATACCGTGCAGAGCGCGGTCTACGCAAAGATAAAGTCGCCACACTGCTGTGCGGCCACTACTTGCATCACGCCCATAACATTATCATCACCGGTGCAACGGGGTGCGGTAAAACCTATCTTGCGTGTGCACTCGCCAGACAAGCCTGTGAACAACATCATACGGTGCGATATTACCGACTTGGGCAGCTTCTTGATGAACTGAATATCGGCCACGCCGATGGCAGTTACCGACAACAGCTTGCACAACTAGCGAAGAAAAAGCTGCTCATCCTGGACGACTGGGGAATGGAAAAACTCAGCGCACGTCAGGCTAATGACTTACTTGATGTGATGGAAGAGCGATACCAAAACTCCAGTACCATTATCGCCAGCCAGTTACCCGTTACCGAATGGTACAAACTCATCAGTAACCCCACTGTAGCCGATGCATTACTCGACCGTTTATTGCACAACAGTCATCGAATTGAACTGGCTGGTGAATCGATGAGAAAACTAGACCAATCCGATCACTTACGGTAAAACTGGCAGGGACGAAAAAGAAGAAGAAAAAGCGATCGGATAAAACCGAAACGACCGATCGGATTCACCGAAATACGCAGCATCAGACTGCTAGCTGTGCGCTCTTGGTAATTCAGCAGAATGAAGTTACTCAACGCACTGATTCGACGCAGATCGTTCAATGGGAATTTTAAACTTTTGGCGATCTCATCGGATGCTTTAAATCCTATTATTGGCATTAGTTCGAATGGATTCTCTTGTAGTCGCTCGACAGAAAACTCTCCGAATATGGCCAACGCAGAGTGAGCACCTTTAAACGACAACCCGAGTTGCATTAGCGCTAAAACCAGCTCATTTTCAGTTTTATAAGACTGCCAAAACTCTAAAAGTCTATCCGCAGGCAGTCTTCCAATTACATCTTTCAATTCGGTTAAGTCAGAACAATCTAAGGCATCCAAGAGACGTTGGGGCTCACGATTGAAATGCATCTCTAATTTATTAAGTTTCTTGATTCCCAGCCCCTGTATTTGGTTTACGTTCTGCTTACGTAGGAATTGAAATATGTCACGCTCATCTACATTACAAGGATTCCAGCTTGACGCATCAAGGATATGGCCGTGTTCACTTTTTCTAAGAATTCCTTTAACTGTAATCAAATCTCCAAGTCTGGGGGCGTCAATTTCAGCAGGAAGGTGTACTTCTCGACGCTTTTTATTAAAACTTCCGTTTATCCTAAGTTTCTTGTAGCCAGGAGAAACAGAGGTAACTACTAATCGGATTGTTAACCATCGATTATCCGTCAATTTAATTTCTCATTTTCATCAAACAAGACTATTTTATAGCCCGACGAAATATAGGTATCAGCTTCATTTTTTCGACTTAGAGTTCGTTCTAACTTTTTTATTTCATGGACCAATGAACTATTTTTTGCCTCTGAGCGAAGGAGTAACGACTCTAACCTATGAATTTCTCTATCCTTCTTATCCAGGAACTTCTTGAGTGCCTTCAAATCAGGGTTGTCACTTCGTCGAAGTGAACTCTCATGCGCTGATTCTGAGTCTAGTCCGATATTTTTAATGGCCCATTTCAGCAACTCAATAGTATCTTTCGCCCCCCTCTCCTCGTCGAGAGCTTGTCGATCAAATCCCGCTAGTTCTGCTAAAAGTGACTTGTTGACATCCGTTGTGTTCTTTCGAGCTGGAAGCTTGTGTCCGTTTTCTATGGCGGATTTAAGAAAGGCAACTAGTTTTATCGCATTGTTACTTTTTGCAGTTTGAAGAGCTAATTGAGTGAGCTTATTTTGAGCCATACTTCGCACCCAATTTATTCAAATACTTAAGGAAGTATGTAAGATATTTACTATCACTAATTTTTTTCGGTATCCCTCCAAGTCCATCATCGGCAAGAATTACTTTTGAACTATCGTTTTCGTTTCTCAAGCCGATACCGAACCGTTGCTCTTCCAAGTATTGCAGCAATAGATTGAATGCATGAGCAGTATATTCAAATTCCTTTTTAAAATTGTTTTTCTGCTTTTTTTCAGCGATTTGATCAGAAACTTCAGGTTGATTACAAACAAAACCAGATTGCTTGTAATCATCACTTTTATAGTAAGTAATTTTAGCATTGGCATCTTTCAAGTCTGCCGACGTCCTTTTTAGATTTCCTTTTAAACTAACAATTTCTGCGTCTTTTGCTTCTATTAGCCGTTCAAGCTGATTAGTCGAAAAGTGCTTTGCTGAATCAGAGGAGAGGTACGAGTTTCTTTTCTGAAATTCATCATTTAATTTTGCAATGTAAGATTCTTGACGAGTAATCGTTGTGCGACTACAACCTATGTGTTCGGCACATTCAGCTAACAAATCCTCAAAGCGATCAAATTTCATTCGCTTTGGCAGATAATTAATAAACTCTTCAATTGCGTCTAGCTTTGCTTGTATACGTTTTTGTTGAAATGACTTGAAGTTATTCGTACCTTTCTTAACTCCCATTGGTAAGCCCTTGCAACTGAGGGAGTATTTCCGATTTACTCAATTCATCGAACGTCAGTTTATCTTTACGCATAATTGCAGCTATGTGACCGGCAACCACGTCAATATCGCTGAAGCTCTCTTCACCAAATTGAACACCACCATGCACAAATCTTCTCGCTGCTATTTCAACTTTTGCTAAAAAGTCTCCTGACGTGAATTGCGGGTAAGCTTTGGCGTCAACAAGGCGAGATAGAAAACTCTGAATTTCATCTTCGCAATCCAATGAAATTTTAAATGCATGTCTTAGTAAATCTGGATCTCTACAAACATACTCTCCCTGCCCTTGATCTTTTTTAGCATGCTGCTCAAGAGTATTAACGATAAAAACACAAGCAGATATTTCTAACCTATCATTGGTTAGGCGGTCATCTATGCTTTCTATCGTTTGTGAAGAAACATTCCGATGTATTGCATTTTTCAAAACTCTTTGCTTGTTTTTTGATTCAAATTCTAAGCTACGGGCCTTGGCTTTGAGACCGGGAATGTGGTCAAGACCAAACATTGCTATAGGGCATATAGCACATCGTCGCTCTTCTTTGATTATGTCCAAAACTTCAGCTGGACACATTCCCCCAACCGGGCAAATACAGTCATCATATACAGCGACATCTGCTCTATTCTGAGATTTTCGAAAAATATCTACACCATCTTTGCCGGCATAATCTCCCAATTCGGGAATTTTAATCGAGATCAAGTGCTGAGACTTTATTGCATCATCAGAAGAAGTACCTAGCGCGTCTCTCATTGCCGATCCTTGAGCGCTCGGCTTAATCGCATTGTCACCGTATAATAATTTAGTTTGTCGTTTCAGCTCTCTAAAAGTAAGACCTTTTCTTATTGCTTTGTCTGCTGCTTCTAATCTTTCAAGTCGATCTTGTTCGTACTCCCCCTGTGCGTAATGGTCAACCATACCCGATGCAGACCAACCTTGTTGCTCCATCAGAACAGCATCACGGACGTGAAAACGTCTCATTACGGTAAATGTATTACGCATGGCGTGGGGAGTGTGTACTGGTCGATAGACAATTTCCGATGCTTCTGTTTCATATTCAGTTCCATTTGCATCGAAATATTTTGTGTATATGAATTTGGGGTCACGAGGGTTGTCTTTTCGACCTCCTTCCCTTTGACTATCGATATAGACAAATTGATGGCAGTCATCTGTTCTCCCCTCCGAACGACAAAACTTGTTGTACTCCTTTTCAACGAAGCTCAAAAACTTTAACCAATTCTTGTGATAAACACTGTCGTTAAACGGCTTGTTCGTTTGAGGATTATTGAAGAGAGGAACAATACCTTCAGGATAGGTACCATCGCTATCATTGCCTTCATAATAAATTCTTACAGGACTAGTCGGTATTTGCTCTAATTGAAACTGCTTCTCGCGCAATAGCGTTTTAAATATGTACGAAGGTATAGCCACCTCTCTATGCGGATTAGTCTTGTCTACAGTGATATGTAAATTTGAAAAATACTGTTCCGTAGTAAAATTAAACTGATCAAAAAGTGTGATATCTAACCACTGAGTATTTTGTACACGACTACCGATATGCATCGCAGTACGGAGCATTCTAAAAACACTATTAAAAGCAAAAATACGCTTTTTCCCGCTATCAACAAGCTCGAGAAGACTCAACAACGAAGGAAAAATATCAACAGGAATAACTTTACCATCTATTTTCAACTCGAATGTTTCGTCCCAGTCAGCAGGGATTATCATACCTTCGTTTTTTATGAGTTCACTTCTAAACTTTTCCCCATCGATAGTCCCATTAAGTATCGATTGTTGTATGCGGTAATTTACATTCTCAAATTCATCAAATGCCGCTAATACAAAAGGAATAACCTTTCTAGGGAAAGCAACTTTATCCGTCGGTCTTCGTTTACCAGAGCCTTCTTTGTCATAGTCCTTATTAACAGGGTTATTAAATGATTCATCTATGAGCAAATCATTGAAACTTTCTGCATCGGAATGCTCTGCAATAACGTAATCAAAAAAGTCACTACATTCATTTACAAACGATGATAGCGTTGTTTCCGATCTTCTAAGTTTGTAATACTCCTTCGCAGTTAATGGAGGCTCAGGTTTATTTCTGGCTAACTTTAATGGCTCATTCGACCAAAAAGCCCATCTTTTGAAGTCTGAGATTTTATAAGGGATAAGTATATCCGGGTGATTATTAACTTCTTGATACCAAGGGATATATAGGAATACATAATCCACCAATATTCTAAGTTGGCTTCTCCGAGTCTTAAGCGTCGCGGCAGCCCCTCCTCTAGCACGCCCATGAGCGTCATAATATTCCAGAGCACTGAGCCAATCAGGAAATAACGAATGAATCTTTATGTGTTCACGGCCAGGATAAACGTCGGATTCATGAAGAAAAGCCCACCAGTTTTGACTATGTTTATTTCGTCGCTTTATGCGATTGATGTGTTTCGGAAGGATCTTAACGTACTTCTCGATTTGAGTTCTTGTGGCTAATTGTTTGAGAGCTAGATAATTACTGTTCCGTACGTCATTGCCGTAACGCTTTTGCTTCCCATCCTTGCCATATGATTTGTAGTTAGAGTGGTAGTCAGTTAATTGTTCAATATCGAGCGTGGCTATATGCCCAGTTTTATCTAGATGAATAGCTGCAACAAATGTTTCAAAAGCCCTAAAATTAGCCTCAGAAAACTGACATTTATCAGTATCTAAAACGGCCTTTAACAATCTTTTTAAGTTTGTTTTTGTTTTTTCTGCTCTAAATCCGGAACGAATAGCGTTCCATATATCTTGCAGTGAAACATCCTCGAGGTTTTTCCAATCAGTCATCAATACTAGCCGCTGAGTTTCACTATTAAATTTCTTATCCTTGTATATGAATTTCCAAAGCTTATTTGGAATTAAATTCTCATAATCAAGTTTAGAACCTCGTAAAAAGCTTTGATTGAATCGCCAAGACAAAATAATTTCACGATTTCCCCATAGCCATAAATAAAGTAACCCGCACCCGGCTTTGAAGCTTTTAAAATGACTATCACTAGGAAAAGAAATATTGAGAACTCGTCCCAAGTCCTCCTTTGTTTTAGGTTCTACATACAAAGCTTTGTATAACTCACGAAGGACCTTTTCATTAAAGCAAATTCGGCTAACATGAAATTGAAAAGCATTGCGGCCTATATCGTTTGGGCCAGAAAACGACAAATAGTTATCCGGCACTTTTCCTCTTATAGCTTCCAACTTAATGAGTAGTTGATTCAATAGAATCGAGAATTGTGTGGGAAATAACTCATCATTTATTATGACTAGCTCATCGGAAGTATTAATCACTATTTTAGTCCTTTCTGCGCCTAATCGATTTAAGCAATGAGATTAATCATTCGCCTAAAACCGCAAAATGACGCGTCGGCAAACAGGAGTTGAGTTCAGCAGATTCAGCCAGTTGCATCGCTTTATCCATATGCCATTTAGCCATCATGCTATTCAAACTTTCTGGTTGTTCACCACGTAACTGTCTGTCCAAAATTTCCATTTTCCTTAAAATTTTATCTTCTTTCTGACGCGCATATATTAATGTTGAAAGTGGTGATGCGTGCCCCATCATCAGTTGTACTTCAGAAATTGGTAAACCCATTTCACCGCGCTCGAAGTCAGGAAAATCATTTGTAAGAAATACGCCGTATAAATGCCGAAGGGAGTGCTGAGGATGGACTGGGACTAGCCCGATTCTTGATTGAGCAGCTCTAAACGCGTTATTTAATGTTTTATTATCAGCTTCAAATAGTGGTCTACCATATTCTTCTTCAGTTTCTTTGAGAAAAACTAACCCATCTGGAGAAAATGGCGGTTGGTATCTTAGCTGTAGTAGTGCATCAAATAAGATATCTTTTATGATCGGCAGCAAATAAACATTCGCGGTGGCACGTCCTTTCCACGATAACCTCTGTGAACTATGATAATCATGCGATCCACGCAGGTTATTTGGGTCCACAATGCGAATCCGTTTATTTTCGAAATCTACTAAGTCCCAATTCAGGGCATGCGCTTCACTTTGCCGGAGGCCACCTCCCGATTGTAATGACCAAAGGGCTCTATCACGAATATTGCTAGTATCTAACAATAGATCTTCGATGTGTTCAATCGGGAAATCTTTCGCCGAGCCCTTTTGTTTGCTGTGAGATTTACCTCCTTGCTTAAGACGTGAAACTCTTCGAAATTTTTTAATTTTTCTAAGATTTGCCCCTAGAATTGAATTCTGTTGTATTCGTCTAATTTCATACTTAGAAACGCTTTTTTCACGCTTTAATGCCGCAAATAGTTCTACGTTGTCATCGAGTTTTTCACCTAGTACATCAGCGATATAACTTTTGGTGTTGTTTGCGAGATCAACAGTAAAATCTAGAAAATGGTTTATTGCTGCAATTGCTTCAGCTGTTGACTTAACTGGTTTGCGCCCCAGCGATATCGCGACTTTCTTTAAGTGTTGCTTATCGCTTTTTTCTGCTTTATCTAAAAGTTCAGGGTAATCATGAACGACTTTATTTAATACACTTTCATTTGGAACATCCTCCGAAAGAAATACCCCACACTCGATTAAGTAGTCTATGAAGCGCGCAACGTGTCCTCTATAAGCTATTCTGGTTTTTTGAGATGAATATTTGTTAAAAAGCCTCTCTTCATATTGCGTAAATACATCAATGGGCACCGAATCGGCAGACTCTCTCACGTCAATCAGCCTGGATCTTCCATTTGGCATGGACACCAACAAACAGTTTTTCATTCCTCTCACCCCAAAACTTGCACCATTACAATACTGCAAATATAGCCAACCAAGTTAGATGGGTCAAACTTATTGCAGCATTTAAATACTGCAATAAAATTTGACTATTTCGTTTATGCCGTACAATATAAATGTTGTTTTTAGTAAGTCGTCTAAGAGCCTACCTAGACTCTTGACATTCAACTTACCCACTGATTAATAAGGTAAATTTATGAGTTTTAAACTCAAGGATATTGCCGACATACGCCTTGGTCACCCCTTTAGAGGCTCAATAAAGGGCGACGAGGATGGCGATGTCCATGTGGTTCAAGTACGCGATACCGATGACTCAGGCGAAGTGAATAGTTCGAAATTAGTGAGGACATTTCTAGCAGGGCGTAAAAAGCCGGATTGGTTGCAAACAGGCGATATTTTGTTCGTCGCTAAAGGTGCAAAGCATTATGCCGCGTTCGTTGAAGAAGGTGTGTTACCCGCTAAATCGGTGTGCTCACCCCACTTTTTTTTAGTACGGATAAAACCTAAGAAACATGTCGTCGCTTTACCTGCTTTCATCGCCTGGCAGCTCAACCAAATACCAGCGCAACGGTATTTTTTTAATAGTGCTGAGGGATCGCTTTACGTCAGTATTCGAAAGCAGGTTCTTGAAGATACTCCCTTAGTGTTGCCCAGTATAGAAAGGCAGCGCCAATTAATCTCAATGCAACTATGTGCGTTGAACGAGAAAAAGACATTGCAAAGATTGATTGAAAATAGACAACAACAAATCAATGCCATAGCAAAAAATGAATTAGAGCCGTACGGCGGCACAGACCGAGTTTAGGAAAATAAATGACAGATTCAGTAAGCAACTCAAATGAAATCATTGGACAGGACACCATTGTTCAATCCGACGTAAACAAAGCCGTATGGGCTGCCTGTGACACATTCAGAGGCGCTATCAGTGCCGATACATACAAAGATTTCGTTCTTACCATGTTGTTTCTCAAATACATCTCTGACGTATATCGCGATGAGTACAACAAGCTAACCGAGCAATATGGCGATAACCCAGACCTCATCAATGCAATGATGGGTAAACAGCGCTTTGTTTTGCCAACTGGAACTAACTTTTGGGATTTACATGATCAACGCCACCAGGCTGGCAATGGCCAACGTATAGATCAAGCCCTTCATGCAATTGAAGAAGCCAACGGTGGCAAACTAAAGAATGTGTTTCAGGACATCATGTTCAACACAGACAAGCTAGGCCCCGAAAAGCAAAAGAACGAATTACTGCGTCATCTGTTAGAAGACTTTGCGAAAGCGACATTAGATTTTCGACCAAGCAGAATTGGTGGATTAGACGTTATTGGCAACGCTTATGAATACCTGATTAAGCACTTTGCTGCTGGCAGTGGCCGCTCCGCAGGAGAATTCTATACACCACCAGAAGTTTCTGACTTACTGGCAGCAGTGCTAGACCCGCAAGAAGGCGACCAAATATGTGACCCGGCTTGCGGCTCCGGTTCTTTGCTAATGAAGTGTGGCGCAATAGTACGCAAAAATTCAGGTTCAAAGAAATACGCCCTTTTCGGGCAGGAAGCCATTGGTTCGACCTGGGCCCTAGCCAAAATGAATATGTTCCTTCATGGAGAAGATAACCACCGCATTGAGTGGGGAGACACTATCCGTAATCCACTGTTGAAGGATAAAGACGGTTCAGGCTTACTGCATTTTGATGTAGTGACGGCCAACCCTCCCTTTAGCTTAGAGAAATGGGGCTTCGAAGACGCCGGCAATGATCCTTATGGTCGCTTTAGAAGAGGTATTCCCCCCAAGACCAAAGGTGACTATGCCTTTATCAGCCATATGATAGAAACCCTAAAACCTGATACGGGTCGCATGGGCGTGGTTGTACCTCATGGCGTACTTTTCCGTGCATCATCTGAAGGAAAAATTCGTCAGCAACTGATTGAAGAAAACCTGCTCGATACGGTTATAGGTCTGCCAGAAAAGCTCTTTTTCGGTACAGGTATCCCTGCTGCTATCTTGATTTTCAAGAAACACAAAACCGATAACAACGTACTGTTTATCGATGCTAGCCGTGAGTTTAAATCAGGTAAAAACCAAAACCAGTTAACACCAGACAATATCCAGAAAATCATCCACACATACAAAGCCCGTGAAAACGTCGATAAGTATGCTTATCTCGCTAGCTTCGATGAAATTAAAGAGAACGACTTCAACCTCAATATCCCTCGCTATGTAGATACCTTCGAAGAAGAGGCCGAAATCGATTTGGTCGCCGTGCGTAACGAACGTGTTCAACTGAAAAACGAACTACAAGCCCTTGAAACAGAGATGGAAGGCTACTTAAAGGAGCTAGGTTATGGCTCGTAACTTATCGCCCGAACAAATTCCGCCAGGGTGGACATATCAACTACTAGACAAGGTGACCGAACGGTGTAGTGGGCATACGCCTAGTAAGTCTATCCCTGAATATTGGAATGGCGGAATTAAATGGATATCTCTGGCGGACACCTTTCGGCTGGACAATGGGTATGTGTATGAAACCGACAAAGAAATATCTCACGAAGGAATAAAAAATAGCTCAGCACAATTACATCCTGCGGGAACAGTTGTTTTATCAAGAGATGCAGGAATAGGCAAAAGTGGCGTCATGGCTGAGCCTATGGCTGTTAGTCAACATTTCATTGCATGGAAATGCGATAACCAAGAAAAAATGAATAGTTGGTTTTTATATAACTGGCTTCAATTATATAAAGCTGAATTTGAAAGACAGGCAGTAGGCTCAACTATTAAGACAATTGGTCTGCCTTTTTTCAAAAAGTTAAAGGTTGTCGTTCCTCCGTATGAAGAACAGCGCAAAATCGCCAAAATCCTATTCACTTGGGATAAAACGATTAGCACCACCGAACGCTTAATCGACAACAGCAAGCAGCAGAAAAAGGCCCTGATGCAACAATTGCTCACAGGTAAAAAACGCCTACTAGATGATTCAGGTAAACCATTTGAGGGGGAGTGGACGCAAGTTCACTTAGAAGAAGCCTGTTTTGTAAACCCTAAGAAGCCGCCTAAACCTGATGATGGCCTAGCGTCATTTGTCCCAATGGATGCAGTGTCAGAAGATACCAAGCTCATAAAGTATGAAGTGAAACTATATGATGAAGTTTCAAAAGGCTTTACATCCTTTGTGAATCAAGATTGCCTAGTCGCGAAAATAACTCCTTGTTTTGAAAACGGCAAAGGTGCGTTTGTCGATAATCTGCACAACGGCATAGGCTTTGGCTCAACTGAGTTCCACGTTTTACGATCTAGAGAAGGTAATTGCGCAAAGTTCATTTACTACATAACTCAAACAAGAGAGTTTCGAGTAAGAGGAGAAATGAATATGCAAGGCTCCGCAGGACAAAAGCGTGTTACAACTGACTATTTGAAACTGTTCAATGTAAACATTCCACCGACATTGCTTGAACAACAAAAAGTAGCATCTGTTCTGGATAATGCTGATAAAGAAATAGAACTTTTAGAGCGGCAACTAACCGACTTAAAACAAGAGAAAAAAGCGCTAATGCAGCAGTTGCTAACGGGTAAACGCAGAGTAAAAATCGACGATAAGGAGGTCGTATAATGTCAAAAGGTAAAAATCAACACGTAGTGAAACACCCTGATGGCTGGGCAGTAAAAGGAGCCGGAAATAGCAAAGCTACAAAGGTTACCAATACTCAGCAAGAGGCCATAGTTAGAGCTGAAGAGATAGCCAAAAACCAACAGTCAGATACAAAAATACATGGAAGGGACGGCAAAATCAGAGCGGGCAATAGCTACGGTAATGATCCGCACCCACCAAAAGACAAAAAATAAGGACGTTTATGACTACTTCGGAAATGTTTTCGAGTTTTTTGAGCAATCTCGCTATTGATAATGGTGCGTCAATTACTTCTAAATACGAAGAAATCACATCAGCCCTCAATAAAAAGTTTAGGGACACCGAATCAAAAACAGCCAACAGTTTACAGGTCGGCTCATATGGGCGCTGGACTGGAATTAAAGGAATTTCCGATTTAGACATGCTTTATATCATGCCCGCTTCAAAATGGGCTGATTACAAAAATGGCGGCCAATCCACCTTGCTAGACGATACTCGAGCTGCAATCAAAACCAGATACCCTGCTACAACGGTAACAAAAGACCGATTGGTTGTTCAAGTTGTTTACAATAATTTCATGGTAGAGGTTCAGCCTGTATTTGAACAAAGCGATGGTAGTTTTAAATATCCAGACACATACAATGGCGGCAGTTGGAAAATCACCAAACCTCGAGACGAAATAAGAGCAATGAAAGAATTTGTTGCTCAGAAAAACAAAAATCTTCGAAAACTATGCAAAATGGCTAGAGCTTGGAAAAACAAGCATGGGGTCGGTATGGGGGGATTACTAATTGATACCCTGGCATATAACTTTTTGAAATCCAGAACCGATTACGACAACCGTTCAACGGCGTATTATGACTGGATGTGCCGAGACTTTTTTCTTTACCTCTCAGAAGAGCCAAATAAAGATTACTACCTTGCTTTAGGCAGTAATCAACGAGTAAGCGTTAAAAATAAGTTTCAACGCAAGGCGAAAAAAGCGTATGAACAGTGTTGTGATGCTATCGCCGCTGGTGAAACTAGTTCAGCAAACAAGAAATGGAAAAAAGTATTTGGTCGACCATTCCCTGCTGCCCAAACTGAAGCTAAAGCAGTCAAGGCTTATCGTGATACTGAACAATTTATCGAAGACCTTTACCCATTAGATGTTCGATTCAACTTAAAGCTTGAATGTGAGGTATCACAGAATGGCTTTAGGGTCGAATTACTTCGAAATATGCTTTCCAGACGGCTAAAACTTTCACCTTCCAAAAGACTCGATTTTTACGTCACAGAGATAGATGTTCCGGGTGAATTTACCATGAAGTGGAAAGTGTTAAATCGCGGAGTTGAAGCTGAGCGCAGAGACTGTATCAGAGGGAATATCGTTACTGATGAAGGGTACAGAAAGAAGCGAGAGAGCACCAGTTTCGCTGGTGAACATATAGTTGAATGTTATGCAATTCAAAATGGCGTTGTAGTGGCGAAGGATAGGATTCACGTACCAATCCAGTGAGGTATTTATGGAAAAAAACAATTTACTAAAACACATTGCAGAAACTGGTTATAACGTTGGTTACAGCGCAAAACTCCACTTTGCTAGTTTTGAAATGATAGAGAAGCTGCCCGGGCTGATTAGCTTTCTATCAACGGCTTTCGGTATATATGCGTTGGCGTTTTCTGAGTTATCCACCAAATTCATGTCATGCACACTCTTGGTACTAGGCCTTATCGGTTTATACATAACGATGAAAAATGGTGAAAAAGCAAATTATGAAGAGAAAGGTAAGCTATTAACGGACTTATTCAATGAACTGAAACATCTCTTGGCTGAAGCAGAACAAACATCGTCAGATGCGAATGATATAAAACGTAAACTTCAGGATATTGAGTCTCGGTACAACAAAAGTTGCGCTTCTCACCATGTGATGTTCGCATCGTGGTTTGCACACTATAAGTTTTTTTGGGAACAACAAACTGAATGGATTGAAAAACAGCGTCCATTTGGCTTCTTTAGAGATAAAGTTCCATTAACGCTTTGGTTTTCACTCATCGTCTTAGTGCTCTTAATTGCCTTTAATTGCTCGAGTTTGCTAGACGCTTTTTGCCACCATCTGAACGATAACGGTGGCAGCTAATGAAAGTCACTCATGTAAATTTCAAAGAAGAATTCAGTTCAAAAATCCCTGCACTAGCGCTGCTTAGTAACCTTGGGTACGACTTTATACCCCCAGCTGAATGCGAGCTGTTGCGCGGTATTCAGCTATCAAAGTCGGGAAAAAGTTCATCGCAAGTCATTTTGCAGTCTGTGATGAGAAGCTTTCTTGCCAGGCAGCATTTTTCTTTTGCTGGAAAATCACACCAGTTATCTGAAGATGCCATCGACAAAGTGATGCATGAGCTAAGCCCTGCCATGAATTTAGGATTACAGGGGGCAAATGAAAAGCTTTATAACGCATTGATGTATGGGATAAGCGTGACAGAATTCATTGACGGTAAGAAGGCGTCGATGACTGTTCAGCTAATTGATTGGAAAGAACCCAAGAACAATAGCTTTCACTTTACCGAAGAGATGGTTGTACAGAATGCTGAAGGCACAGGAAATCGCATTCCCGACATCGTATGCTTTGTAAATGGCCTTCCCTTTGTTGTGATTGAGGCAAAGCGACCAGACTCTAACAAAGAAGGTAAATCAACCTGTTTTGAAGCGATATCTCAACATATTCGCAATCAGAAACAAGGTGAGATACCTCACCTTTATGCTTTCAGCCAACTGCTATTAGCGGTTAATGGTTATGATGGGTTGTATGCAACGTGTGGAACACCGGAAAAGTTTTGGGCGAAGTGGAAAGAGGAAACGATTCCTGAGACAGAGTTTGTTCGTCTCAAAAATAAAAAGCTGGAATCTGACAAACTTGATAGTCTTTTTTCACACCGAACCCGAGCGGCAAAAGATGACTACTTATCGCTTGTTCACGCAGGAGATTTAACGGTAACGGACCAGGATAGATTGATTGTCAGTTTACTTTCTCCTGAGCGTTTATTAGAGATGGTCCGGTTGTTTGTTTTGTTCGACAAGAAAGCCGGAAAAATTGTTGCTCGCTATCAGCAAGTCTTTGGCATTAAAGCCATGCTTGAACGTATTAACACCTTTGATGAAAAAGGGGCTCGGGAAGGCGGTGTAATCTGGCATACCACTGGTAGCGGTAAGTCATTCACCATGGTGTTCTTATCAAAGGCTCTGATTTGGCTGGAGTCGTTAGCCAATTGCCGTGTAATTGTCGTCACTGACCGGGTAGATTTAGAAGATCAGCTTAGCCGCACTTTTTCTTCTGGTGGTGTACTCACCGACAGAGATAAGAAGTCTGCTATGGCGACCTCAGGTCGTCGTCTTGCTGAGCAAATTGGTACAGGGAATGAACGGGTCATATTCTCCATTATCAATAAATTTGGCTCCGCAATTAAACACAAAATTTGTTTTAACGACAGCCCAAATATTCTCGTTCTGATAGATGAAGGCCACCGCAGCCAGAACGGTGAAAATAATATCCGCATGCAGCAGATGCTGCCCAAAGCGTCCTTCATCGCCTTTACCGGTACACCATTACTGAAAGACGATAAAACCGAAAATAAATTCGGCAAAATCATCCATTCATACACAATGCAGCAAGCTGTTGAAGACCAAACAGTAACTCCTTTGCTTTATGAAGAACGTATTCCTGAGCTAAACGTGAATGACAAAGCAATAGATGCCTGGTTTGACAGAAGTACAAGCAAACTTACCGACGAACAAAGAGCAGATCTCAAACGGAAGTTTTCACAGAAAGGTCAGATATATCAAACAGAAGGGCGTATTGACCTGATTGCTTACGATATCTCTGACCATTTCCAGAACTTCAAGCGTCAAGGATTGAAGGGCCAGTTGGCTTGCGATTCTAAAGCCTCTGCAATTCGTTACAAAGAAGCTTTAGATAAAATAGGCAAACTAACGTCTGTTGTAGCGATGTCTTCTCCTGATACCCGTGAAGGCCATGATGCAGTAGATAAGGAAAGTAAAGACATTGTTCAAAACTGGTGGAAAAGTAATGTGGGTTCGAATGATGAAAAAGCCTACACAAAAGCCATTATTGAAGAATACGGGCGTGATGACGGCCCCGATTTAATGATTGTTGTCGATAAGCTGCTTACTGGATTTGATGAACCTAAAAATACGGTGCTTTATATTGATAAACCGTTGAAAGAGCATAACCTCATCCAAGCGATTGCCCGAGTTAACCGATTACATAGTAAAAAGCAGTTTGGCTATCTCATCGACTACCGAGGCATCTTAAAAGAGCTCGATACAACAATCGAAAAATACCAGGACCTCGCAGAACGCACTCAGGGCGGGTTTGATATTGACGACCTTAAAGGTCTGTATAATCGAATGGACACCGAGTATAAAAAGCTTCCGGGCCTGCACAATGATTTGTGGCAGATATTTAGTGCAGTTAAAAACAAACAAGATGGTCCGGCTTTACGTCAGGTTCTTGCCCCTAAAATTGAAGATGTCGAAGGTCAGTTAGTTGATAATAATCTGAAAAAACGAGACGACTTTTACTCTGCTCTGACAGCATTTTCGAACTGTATGAAAGTAGCCTTACAATCAGCGACTTACTTTGAAGATAAATCATTCGAAAGTAAGCGAGAGCTATTTAAAAATGACTTAAAAATGTTCGTCGCTCTTAGAAAGCAAGTACGTGAGGACGCGAACGAAACCATCGATTACGATGAGTATGCCGAAGATATTAAGAGCCTGTTGGATAAGCATATCGCTGGTATTGAGATTAAGGAGCCTGACGGCGCATATTTGGTCGGTAATCTTGGGAAAAATGTAAAGCCCACTGATATGACGGATGATGAAGCCCGTAACCAGACGGATAAAATCACCGGTCGCATTACTAAAATGATCGAGCAAGATTTAGCCGATGATCCATACGCACAAGAGTATTTCTCAAAGCTTTTGAAAAAGGCAATTGAAGACGCAAAAGCGATGTTTGATGCCCCGGTTAAACAGTACATCTTATTCGCTGATTTCGAACAGGATGTAAAAGATCGCAAAGTTCCGGATATGCCGGAGGCCTTCCACGATGAAAATGGCAAACTCAATAAACACGCTCAAGCCTATTATGGGCTATTTCAACACCTTTTCGGTAAAGATTACTTTAGCGATAAAGGGATTAGTGATGAACAGCTAACCCAATATGCGTTCAGCATTGATGAAGTGGTTAACAATGCTGTCGCAGAGTACTCAATTAATCCTTCTGAAATCGACAATGCGATTAGCATGAAATTGTTGCCAATGTTGTTTGCAGATTTAGGGGTTCAGGATGCCCAGCGCTACATAGAGGAAGTACTCAAAATTACTCGCCTCGGGATTTCGCGTAGTTAAGCCGTTGTAGAAATGATAAAGAAAGCTATCTCAGCAGAGATTCAAAAGAGTACGTGTGAAACCGGTGTGTTCGCCTATGGTGGTGAGATTATTCATTACGACATTATCCGCAGAGCCATAGCGAGCACTTCACGGACCAGAAAAGTTGTGATCAAAGTTCACCCAGATCAGCGCGTAGTTGCCACTGTTCCTGACGATGCCACTACTGAGTCCATCAATAATGCCGTACTGAAACGCGCCAGATGGATTTGGGATAGCATTCGAGAATTCGCTTCTCAAAAGGACTATGTGTTTGAGAAACAGTACATAAGTGGCGAACCTATGTTTTATCTGGGTAAGAGATATATGCTCAAGGTTATCGAAGACAGTGAACTGGTCCCGAGTGTAAAGTTATCCAGAGGAAAACTGAACGTAACGCTGAAGGCAAATATGCCTAATAAACAGCAAAACGTTAAGGGTCTTTTGAATACCTGGTATAAACATAAAGCAAAAGTAACCTTTCATGAGCGTTTAAATGAGATGTTACTTAAAGCCACTTGGGTAGAAGGTCTGCCGCGATTCCGAATAATGGCCATGAAAACACAATGGGGCAGCTGCTCTACCCAAGGAAATTTGATGTTAAACCCTCACCTGGTAAAGGCGCCTAAAGAGTGCATTGACTATGTAATTTTACACGAGCTTTGCCATATCGCCGAACATAACCACAGTGAGAAGTTTTGGCGTTTGCTGACACAAGTAATGCCCAACTGGAAAGAAGTTAAAGCCAAGTTAGACGATATGGCAGAGTTGTATTTGAATGAATAGTTCTAAAATAATTTAGTGTGATTAATGACACTGGTAGTCATTTTATCTTGTAGATCATTTAGAAGAGTGTTTATCAATACGCTTGTAACTAATGTTGCATTATGATTATTGATTTATAAAGAAGGTTTCAGGAATAAGTGATAAGCCGGCTTTGGCGGATTAACACAAAGTCAGATTTTCTCCCCATATCCGGTGCGTTACTTCCGAACTAAGATAAACGCTCCAATCGTCCGTTTTCGTCCTTTAGTACTTTATCCAAATTGCCAGTTTTCCCATGTATAGCAATATGTTGGTTAGTTTGCTATTAATAGTGAAAGTATAAAAGCGATTCATACCTTGGCAGAAAAATGCGTAAATCTCGCATTCTTAAATGTTAAGGGTCAGGATATAAATTCTCGATGGTAAGTAAATTGATAGAGCAAAAGCCAAAATTTTATGGGTGGACATATATTGCTTTTGTAATCACCTACTTTTTTATTTATCTAACGTTTCATAGTGTTTTGGGATTGTCTGATTCTTGCGTAGATAGCGTATATCTAAGTTTGGTGACTATTACTACGCTAGGATTTGGTGATATCACACCAACGACAGATATTGGGAAAATAGTCGTATCTTCACAGGCTTTTTTCGGAGTTATGGTTCTAGGGTTATTCTTGAATTCCCTTTCGCACGAAAGAAGCAAATCTCTCTCTGACACGGAGAAGGAAATTGAAGCAGCTAGAAAGGAAGAGTTGAGGAAGAGCTTAGAAATGCATTCTTGTTTATTACTAGATGTGTTCAAGTCTGCAAACCCTTTCGCCTGGGATAAGCATGCAAAATTTAGTGCGCCAATGGACGATCTCGAAGATTTCTGTAGGTCAACTTACTCAACAATTAATACCCCAAAAAGCAAAATTGGCCCGGTGAATACAAAAATGCTTCTTGAAACTGTGCATCAGAATTACGATACACTTTTAAGTCTAACGCCTGTTGCGGCTGAAATTTCGAGCGAGTACTTATTAGAGTGGAGTTCACTTCTTAGCAATGTCAGGAATCTCAAGCAGCAGTATGAAAGAACGCAGGAAATAGTTGCAGAGGATGGCTCTATTCACTGGCCTTCAAATGATGACATCTGTTGGCAGGTTCAAGGACTTATCCAAGCTAGTCTATTCATAAGTAAGAGAGAAAAAATCCCGAACAAGTCGAGCTAATGGACGTAGAAAAGCTGCGCGCCTGCTTGAGGCGTTGAAATCGTCTTGTTCCAAAGCATCATGAGTGCATATACATGACCAAATATAAAGATCCTTTTAAGGATATTCGCGCATCACTTACTTTCATGTCAGACCCTTTAAAAGAACATCGCGAGATGCTGGCCTCGATTTCTGACCCCATTAAAGATCTTAGAGCAAATATGGCGTTGATATCAGACCCTCTGAAAGAGCATCGCGATATGATGGCTTCGATTTCTGACCCCATGAAAGATCTTAGAGCAAATATGGCCTTGATGTCAGACCCTCTGAAAGAGCATCGCGATATGATGGCTTCGCTTTCTGACCCTATGAAAGATCTTCGAGCAACTATGACTTTGATGTCAGATCCTCTGAAAGAGCATCGTGAGATGATGGCTTCGATTTCTGACCCCATGAAAAGTCTTCGAGACTCTATGACGTTGGCGGCAGACCCTCTAAAAGAACATCGCGAGATGCTGGCTTCGATTTCTGACCCTATGAAAGATCTTCGAGACTCTATGACGTTGGTGGCAGATCCTCTGAAAGAACATCGCGAGATGCTGGCTTCTTTTTTAAATCCGATGAAAGAGCTACGAAAATCGATTGCTCTAATATCTGATCCATTTTCAGAAATACAAAAAACTATAACTGATAGCGCGTCACTTAAATCAATAAGGGATATTGCATTTGAAGTCCGACCTGATATAGAAATAGATAGTCAAGGTACAATTACTCTAGCTACCAAGCGTATAGCTGCATCTGAGCTTCAAGAACTATCAGATAATATATTTCAAAATTCATCGTTGACAGAAACAAGTTCATTAGAAGAGTCTATAAATAATTTAGTCAATGAAATACGGAATCAAAAAGACCCGTTAATTCAAAAAATATTGATGTGCTTTATATACCCATTAATAATCATAGTAATTGCATCATTTATTAACCCGGTTGTAGATCATCACGTTAAGTCATATTTAAATTCAGACAAGAGAGCGCTAACAAAAGAGTTGAAAGCTACTGTAAACGCCACCGTTGACAATAAAGACGTCCTCAAATCACTAAGATATGTGTCAGCCGATGTCTTAAATGTAAGAGCTTCTGCTACGGTAAAATCAGAAACAATAGGCTATTTACGTTTTTCTTCTACAGTATTGGTTATCGAAAAAAGAAAAAACTGGACTCTAGTTGAATGGCATGATCCTGAAACGGAAGCTCAGATCACAGGCTGGGTTTTTACAAGGTATCTTGAGAGATTCAGGTGAAGCTAACAAAGTGAAGTGCATACTTGGATTAGATAAGGTGTAGCGGACACAGTGGCTCATACCTAATTTGGCACTTTACATTAACGATCTTGACTTGCCCTGACAGTCGATATTAGACAAACTTCGGACGGTCGAGCACTGCTAGCATTTTTGCATATACACGGGATGATTATCGTAGAGCACTCGCCTACAGCTCTGGCAGCGCGTTTTCTAGAGGATGGAGAGATCCTGTCTCTGCGACAATCAGTAAACGCGCAAGGTCATATCTGATATGCGCCCGACGCTCAATGGACCATAGCTGTTTCAACCATACTGTTGCTTCCCTTTTATATTTAGGATCTGAGCGTGAAATCGCCAGACCGGCCGTCATGATTATCGCTTCCCTTTTGGCAGCATCCTTGGGTGTACGGCCAATGTCCCTTGCTGCACGTTTAGCGCGGTCTGTTGGATGTAGAGGTCCCGATAATGCGATTACAGCATTGGCCACGTTTATCAACGAACTGGGAGCGACCTCGAAGCTAAGAGCATCACGGAGACCTCGCTCCAACATCGGAAGTGTCGAGTTAATTACAATTCTTTTATCATTGTGCTGATTTACAGCAAGCTTTGCTAAGATGATAAGGTCATCAAGACCGAAGCCTGCGTGCAGTTCAGTTGTGTCAGTTAAGTCCCCCCGATCCTCGGGCGTAAACACAAAATGATTGTCCAGCAGATGTCCTGCCACCTCCTCCAAAAAAACAAAGGCGCTACTTGGAAGAGATACGTCCGATTCGGCTGCTATCGCCCAGAGAGCTGCTAAAGCTTGCTTCTCGTAGGGAAACTTAGCTTCTACATTGATATTCTCCATTATGTTCAGGAGGCGAACCCGGTCTGCGTCATCAAGGTGGTCGACGTTTGCCAGAAGAATTGTAAGTGCGAGTTGCAAATCCTCTTTTCTCCTCTCCTTGAAACTCATTTCAGCAAAATCCAGCAATTGGTTTCGCGCTTGGAAAGAGAATTTTTGGACAGGAGCAATGCGGCGAAGCCAGCCTCCAAGTTCAGTTAGCGCGAATCTTGTGTCGCTTGCGTTACCGAAAAATTCTGCCCATATCAGAACTTTATCGACTATTTCCTGAGGAAGCCTTCCACTTTCGGCAAGAATCGACAGCACCTCTCGTTCATGCATCCTAGCTGGTTGGCTATGCCACCAATTAAGAACGGCTTTCGGGTAAGCCTCGCCAGGCAACACCGCAATCGCTGGTGCAAGCCAATTTCCACATTCCTCCAAAAGCTTCGGTAGATTATTGGCAATCAGCCTATCGTCCACGTCTTGTGCTATGGATTTTGCGAACGACACCAATGCATCTATTTCATTCCGGGTGGGGCGTTCTTCAAACCGAAAAGCGATCCTATCGTTGATGGAAATATCAGAATTGCCGAGGATATTTTCGTAGCGTGTTTCCCATGTGAGATGCGCAGCTCTAAACTCTTCTGCGGTTCGGAGCAAGAAAGCGCTGTCAAGTGAAGGGTCCATCCTAGAAGCCCGTGACAGTACAAGTAGACGCATGGCACGGTCTGATGGAGACGCTGTCTGCGTCTCCATATCTATCGCTAAAATTTTAGCTTCCTCTTCTGGCAACTCACAACCGATTCCATCAGCGTATTCATCTTTTTTCAAATTCCAAACTTGCTCAGCTATGGCATGGTCATTAAATAAATGAACCATATCTAGCGCGAGGGATACTGATGCATTCGATGCCGTACGGCCGATACCTAAATAACCTCGCGTCGTCAATTCGGTCTCGCTTTCTATGAGACCGAGATAAGCCCGCCATCTGAGGCTTTCGTTGTCGCGAAGATAGAGTTCCGCGATTGGCTTTGACCAACGGCTAACACCATTAAAAAGTCCTGGCCAAGGATGGATGGCGTCTTCCTCATTGATGATACTGGAAACACTAGGTACCGTATTCTGATCTTTGATGGCTCTTTCATTGAAGGGCAGTTCCACACGAAGAGAAAAGGCTCCGATATTGGTGAGCGATTGGGCTTTTGGGCCATAGCGGAGCTCGAGGCGTCCCTCATCATTGAAAGCAGGTCGCCAAGTTGCTATGAATACGATTGTGTAGAGAGTGATCGCTATAACGATCGAGGCCGACAAAATCTGCCTAGTTCTAAGAATAAGTGCATCGATAGTGCTGAGGTTACGTTGCGATTGAAAGGACCTTTTGCTCGCCAGCAGGATGGGTTCCTTTGACAACAACCACTGAGTAGGGCTTTGAAGCACGCCGCGCTTGAGCGCGTAAATATGTGTCACGACAGTTTCAGTAGCAGCCTTGAAAAGTTCATCTGGACAAATAGAACCTTCAACCGTACTTGAATGCCACGCTTTTATAAGCGCATCGCCAAAACTTGTGCGGGAGAGAAATGCGTCTTCCCAACTTCGTTGGTTGACGTCGCATGAAGTGACCACCCTAACAGATCGCTTTTTATCTATAGGTCGCCGAGCAAATTCATGTGCAAAGAGACCACTATGACACGTATCAATCAGGACGATTAGATGCTGTGCTTGAATTGGGACAAGGTATTCAATGATCGCGTCCGTCGACCATGATGCCCCCTCAACTGATCCAGACACGTATTGAAAAGTACCATCAACAACACGGCCATGTCCTGCGATGTAAACGATAGCAAGGCTATAGGGCACAGTATGAACTGAATGATGTCCAATTAACGGATGGGTTACCTCTGTGTCTACAAGCAAACTATGCTGGCTATTCTCATCAGACCAGATTGCTTTAAATAGATTGTGGAGTTCGAACGCCGTACGGGCTGCGAAATGCAAGGGCTGTTCACCAGCGCGCAGAGCTTTTGGATGATAATTAGATACGCCAGCACATAGGGTCAAAACCCGTGTGGTGATTGTCTTCACCAACCAAGAAAATCTCTAATAGAAGGCTCCAGGACACCCATTCCGCCCTTTTGCCTTGGCAACGTTTTGGCCATTTTCTCAAGTATTAGAGGTGCTGCAAGACCGATTTGAAAGGTGACCAATGCAGAGGAGCCTGGACCTAGCTGAAGCCAAGCTAGGAGACCACCTAGGCAGATCATTCCCGCAGTGATAAACCAGTAAAACAAAGAAGTCGCATAATGCGGCACATTGGGATTAGTTCTAAGACTGTACCAATGAAGAATTTCGTTCGCACTACCGCCGAGTGAGCCAACAATGAAAACCATCCAATCTTCAGTCAGCATCATAGAGGTTCCTTAACTGTGTTTAATGTCCCGTGTTCTATATATGATATGCATCTTTCCAACATGGTTATATTAACTCAGTTTTCCGAGTGAATCGAGGCCGTCAGTATCCCTTGGTAATCACACTAATCCAGATAGGGACAGTTTATTCGAAATATTTAGAGTTGAGCGTTTCGACTCTAGTCAATGAACCGTGTCCTTCGATTTGTTCATCGCTTAATGTCTGATCTTCATATTTCTCAAGTTTAATTGAATTATTATCTTTCATGACGGTGCACAGCAAAATATCACCGATGCTTAGCTTACTATCCTGACAAAGTTCATCTGGGAGAGGAATCGCCCCGTTTTTACCAACAGTCACAATCATAATTTAACCTATGTTTATACCGTTTAACTTTTATGATATTTCAACTTCCTGAACTTCTTGCTTTTGGCACAAAGCGGCTATTAGCCGTCAAATTTTATTCAAGTCTAAAAATAAAATATTGCAGATATAGTTAAGACTTATTCAATTCGCGATCATCTAATTTTATTTATCTTAATGTTATAGCCAAATGATGGAGAATGATGAGTCAACATGCGCAACAACCAATCAAAAGTACTTTTCTCTATTGTTTGTTTGTTCGCAATTTCGTTTACCGGATTTTCGGCTTTTTGCGTTTTTTGACTACCTGGTGCTTGCAGCTTTGCAAGCCTGGGTGGGGAATAAATCCGTAAAGATTCGGTAAAGTGAAAACTAGTTACGACGTTTAGGAGTTCGGCATTCAAACACACTACATTGATCACCTGCATGACAAGATCGTTAAAATTTAGATTGTAATGATCTGACTTTTTTTCAATAGGGGCTATACCTTGTTGAATTAAAGCGGACTTGACCTTTTCTTCAAATAGCAATGCATTATTACCAGTTTCGTTTTTCAACCTAAAAACAACAACCTCTGATCTTCCATTAATGAATGGCCGACTAGTTGTCATTGATACTTGAAACCCCAGCTTACTGTCATTTATGTCCTTTCCAGTTCGAATATAAAATAACGGTGGAACAGCTTTATTTTCAGGTAGCTCAGGATAAATATGAATTGATTTAGACGCTAATTTAGGAAACGTTGAAGTAATCAAACTAGATCTAGATAATGAAATCAGACAGTTAGATAACTCACTCATAGTTTTGGGTTGTTTTTTATTTATACATTTCCACACTTCTGGAAGCTTAGCAGGGTATTTGATAGACAATGGTATAGTCAATTTCAACCCATATTTCACCAAGTGGTTTATGACAGACAGTGTCGGGATGGCTTTTATTGGAACTGAATTGTTAGAACAGAAGGCGTGAACCAACTCTTGTCTGTTCATGAAACTCATCTGGTTATCAACAAAAAAGTTTATCTGCCTTTCCACATGATTTGCACTTTCAGAGGTACTGTTTAGCGAAAGTATTCCGTTGTCTGAATCAATTTTGCATTTGACGGATTTACACACTGACACCGACAACTTACTAGATATTATGGAGGTTAAATCCAAGCCCCTCATTTTATAGCTGTGGATATTATTTGCACTAAGGGAATGATCTGGCGTCACTAACTTACTGATCTGGCATACCAAAGCTGACGAAATACAATCATTTTGTATATTATTTTGAAATAAATGCTTTACACGCTCAGCAATAAAGTTTGCATACCCTTCTGCGGCTAAGGTCATATGACTTACGTCTGTATCGGACACATTAGCTGCAACCAGTGCGAAAATAGGAAGATTATTTCCGTCCGCATAATTTTTATTCCCGACGTAATAATTGTTCAATTCGCTGCCTAATAATATTAATTCGTTTCCACCCCTAAATGAGGATTATAGTCCGTGGACGATTAAGCAACAAGAAAGGATAGTCTAGTTTTTACATCACTTACAAATTTGTATGAACAGCATTAGGTCTGATGTCGGAAATTTGATCAAAGAAAAAAGGATTAAATCAGGCTTATCACAAGAAGCCTTTGCTCTGCTAGCTAAAGTTGATAGAAGCTATATGGGGAGGATAGAGCGAGGGAAAGCTAATATCACTATCGAATTGTTATACAAGCTAGCCTTCGTACTAAACTGTGAAGTCTTTGAGCTGCTTCCTAAATCCACAATAAAATCAATCGACTGACTGAATCTTTAGCTACTAACTTCATAGCCAGACACTCCTAGCTTTCCGTCAAAAATATGCACAGTGAAAAATTATATATGTCTTCACTTTTTGGAAAGATTACATGTAACGACTAGATTTTAATGTCACAACTAGCTCTGAACTTTATTCCTCTAAAGCGTTACATATAACGCTGTATGTGGGCAATATCCGCAAAGAAATTACGTTGCCTAAATTCCAATATACTGTTTGCGGTGAATAGATTACAGTGCACTAACTCATACAGTTACGAATTCTAAGTTCAACCAAAATCTAACAGTCCGCAGCATTCCATTTTCAGCCTCAGTAGTAGCTGTTTAAGACTCAATTAAGCGAATGGCAGACATATGCGATAGCGAAAGTGCAGAGTTCTAATTGCTCATAGCCGACCTTCTCAACACGTACTTAAATCCCATCACATTAGTTGAAGCTACGTTAATTCACTTTTCCCCAAATTACTGAGAATTCTCATTAACACTAAAATAAATCATTGGAAACCAGCTCATAATCAAGTGTAAAGTATTGTTATCAATAAATTATGTTGGGAGTTCAGGAATGAGTATGACAACATGTTGAACAGCAATAACTACATTGATATTGACCTGAATGTGAAGGATCAATACATCTATCGAATTATTTCGATTGATCGCTTGTTTGAGCTATTTTCGAATAAGGAAAATGTATTGGTTAGCCCAAGAAAATGGGAAGATCCATTCGAAAACTTTATATTAAAGTCAAAGGCTCGCCTACCCAATGGTGAAATAGTAGATTTTGCGTTTAGAGATGATTTCTATGGACAATGCTGGTCTCGCCATAAGGCATCAGATGCCATGTGGAGAATTTACTCCCCAAAATCTAATGGTGTAAGAGTAAGAACAACCATTCCGAAGCTTGCAAATAGCTTGGCTACAGGACTTCAGCCTTGGCAAAACGTTCAGTGCTTTATCGGAAAGGTAAAATATCTAAATAACAAGAAAATGATGGAGTTTGCGAATACTGTATTCAAGGAAAAGACCAGTCCCGAAGCATATGAACTTGCAAAAACACTCCTTGTTAAGAGGCCGGCATTTAGGCATGAAAATGAGGTGCGTCTTTTATATTTCGAGAAAGAAAACGGCAAGCCTCATGGCATCTATAAATACGCTATTGACCCTCATGATCTAATCGATCAAATAATGATTGATCCAAGGGTTGATTATCAGGAATTTCAAAAAATTAAAGTTGATATTAGATCCAAAACCAATTTCAAAGGCAGAATATTAAGGTCATTACTGTATACTCCTCCAAAGAACATGGTGTTTCCCTTTTGAGTATATATGGCCTATCAAGGCAAATGCGCTCGGACGCCAAAAAGCGCCGTTTCGCTTTGCTTTTTTCCTCCGGATATTTGCGGCGTTATGCCATAAAGAGATGAATCGAGAATGAAGGAACTTGACTACTACTTTTCTGCATTATTTGAACAATCCAATCGGATTGATTACATCAGGTATGTTTTGCTCACAATGACAATTACGTGCCTTTCTTATTCGATATTCGCTCATGGCTACCCTTTATACGCTGCCGCAATTATGGCTCTTGTTTTCCAAGTAATCTCCTGGTACCTGAAATCGAGGGTCGCAAGCATCCGATATCTGGCAAACGAATTTCAAAAAATCAGCATGCTTTACCGCGCATACGGGGAAATACCGAGTGAATTTCAACTATCTCATTTGAAAGCTTTGGTAAGCGATAAGATTTCGTCAAGAGTCCAAAATAAAAAGAACAACGATGCAAATGAAACCGAATACAATTTAGAAAACGCAGAAAGCGCAAGAGAAATTTTGCTATCGATGATGCACGAAAATAGTTATTGGAACCATCATCTTTATAAAGCTGTTTTCGTAGTCATTTCTGCCAGTCTATCAGTCATCGTTATCGGCTTGGTGATTACTTCACTATTCGCTCTGCCATTAATGAAAATCGACCCTGAATACACTATTCCGAGGTTGGCATTTACGTTTTTATCTTTCTCATTAATCTATGAGGTTATAGAAAAGGCATTAAAAAGCCATTCATCCTCAAAAATAATGCTGGAAATTGACAATGAGCTTACGCGCTCAAGAAAAGATATTTCTGAAGAGCATCTACTTAAAATATTTAATCAGTATTGCGATATCAAAGAATCAACACCCGATATTCCCTATTTCCTGTACAAATCAAACAGGGCGAAATTAAACGCTGGGTGGAGTAGTAGAGTTAATCTGAACAAAAACATAAAAAATGCATAACATGACCATAAACTCGGCCCATAATTGTACTCAGTGAGGACAAGTTAGAACTTATTCAATTAAAGTCCAGCTAATTTTCCGTAGGTTATCTATGAGAGTTATCATAATTCGACTGTGTCTGTAGCCAAAAGTGGCGAGGCATTCCCGAAAATAGCTCTAGCTTTTCCGCAAGATCGTTTGTAATACGAACCTTCTCATTTAGGAAGTCAACAAATTGCTTGTCAGAAAGGCCTAAACTGCTAGTAATACCTTTGTCATCAGCTATTTCAGATCCGACTTTATGCAAAAATAATTGTTCAAAATACCGAGCCGGATGCAGCGCTTCTTTGTCATGTGGAACGTTGACGAAATAGCCTCTTAAATCACTATCGATACTATCCCCATCAACCAATGCATCAATGTCTAACTTCTGATTATCTGACATAATTCCTCCGATTATCTGTTTCTCAACTACTTAATCTTGAAGTCGATGCGAAATTGATTTGAAAATCAATCTCCTAGTTTAATAGCTTGGAATTTGGAAAAATTTCGCGCACCTGTCGCAGTACAGCTTCTATTAGAAAATCTTTTGATGAAGCATTCCTTCGAAGTTCGATCTGAATTCGCCTAGTATCAAAATGACTAATCAATGCATCATCAAAACCGCCTTCGAAAAGAAGGTCATCGATTTCATCCAGAGATAAATTGGTTTCTCCAATCTCAATTGTCACCGTAACGTCGAAATTTTTCATGTATAAATATCACGTAATTAACCAGCTTAGATAATGGCACAGTCAAATTAGTCAAAACAAAGGAAATATCAAAACTCAAACATAACAGAAATCTGTAGCATTCATTAATGAGTTTAACCAACTGTTGTTCAACAAAGTGAGACTTTCCAGTCAACTTACAACTATTGAATCTACCTGCGGGCTTTTTACTAACCGACGGAAATTTAAATAAGCAAACTCGTGCGTATTTATTTTATCTGCAAAAACTGTCTAAAATAGGGAAAACAATATACACACATACACAGTGTATATATCAACCAGCCCCTATTAATAGTTCGATTCCAGCTGGGGACGCCATTAATTGCGCAACGTTTCTGCTTTTTAGTAAAGATGCTTATACACACCGTCGCCTGTAATATTGAAGAATTTATTATACTTTGGTTGTAATTTAGCCAATTTAAGTAATACTCTTCAAAACAGGAGAGCATTATGACTTTCGATTTCCCCCCACCTGATAACGCTGATAGTTGTTCCGAAACAGCTGAGCAGTGCCCATTTTCTGAAGAAGAGTGGGATGCTATTGAAGCTTTAGCGGAACCCGGTGCCATTTACTAAACGATGATTTTTGGAATTTAATCCCCACTTTATAATTACACTGCAATCGACGGTGCTGCTGTTCGTTGCGCCCGGTGATATATCGAGCGGTTATGCTCCATAGACCAACGGGGCAGAAATAGCGTATAAAAGATAGAGAAGTAGCTTATACGGGGATTAATATGAGCCAATTTGAAAACGACGATATCGATTCGTTTTTTGCAGAAATGCAAGATGTAAAACCAATCGCTTCAGATGATAAGGCTTTATTACACGATCCTGTAAAGGCGCTCGCTGAAAAACAAAAACGAGCGGCTAGGCAGTTAAGCGTCCGCGAAAAACTCGCTAACCCACTGAGCATGGAAGGTGTGAAGCCGGTACCTCCTGATGATTTTATACACTTCCAGCAGCCCGGTATTCAAGACGGCGTTTTTAAAAAACTTCGCCTTGGTAAATACCCTCTAGAGGCCAACGTAACACTTTCAGGGAAAACCTTAGAACAAAGCCGAGACCTGATTTATAGCACCATTAAATCTAGTCACGAACGCGGGGTTCGTGTACTGCTCATAAAACATGGAACAGGTGAAAATAGCAAACCCTTTCCCGCTTTGAAAAAAAGTTATGTTAACCATTGGCTAAGAGAACTAGACGAAGTCATTGCCTACCATACGGCTCAACCCATGCACGGAGGCTTTGGTGCTACATATGTGCTTTTGAAAAAGCATCCGCAGCAGAAATTAATTAACAGAGAAAAAAATAAGAAAGGATAAAATGAGAGGCAAGAACTAGTTGAGTCAGCTTTGCCTTTTTGGACTTGTCTTTAGGTGTAACTTTTAGGCTTTTTCATGAAGCGCTATATGCTGAACGTTTTTATTACTCCCTAATGATTAACGCCCGTATCAAGCAACTTGATACGGGCGTTAGAATTTTTCTTTCAGACTACTTAACTGAAGACTGCACACTTAGCGTTGTTGGAGCTTCGGCAGACTTCGCAGATGTGCTAAAAACAGCAGTTACGAACATCAGCACCACAGCTACAGCCACTCCGGTTAAGCCAAACCCTTTAGAAGAACGATTCATCGGTCGTCTCTTATTATTTAAACCAGCTGGCACATGCCTTTCACTGGTACAACCCTAACTCAACTCCTGTAACCTAATCGCATTCCTTGCTTGCATTACAATAGATCAGTGACAAACTGATGACAAGGGCAAAAATCAAATTTTTGACACTTTGCCAAAGCTTTGACACCTATTTATGGTATCAACGTATATTAAACAGTATTTTTTCGAAAGATAAACAGGGGTTTCCCCCTGTTTTTATCGAACTAACCGTGCTTTGTTACCCAACAAATTTACGGGCATTTCTGAAGATACGCATCCACGCACCGTCTTCTTGCCAATCGTCTGGACGCCACGAGTTTGCCACGGCTCTGAATACACGTTCAGGGTGCGGCATCATGATGGTGCTGCGTCCGTCTAGTGAAGTTAGACCTGTGATCCCCTGCGGTGAACCATTCGGGTTTGCCGGATATTGCATGGTTGGCTTGCCGTAGTTGTCTACGTAACGCATCGCCACCTGCGCGCCTACTTGTGACAGCGCGTTGTCATCGGCAAATTCAGCCTGACCTTCACCGTGCGACACAGCAATAGGCATACGCGAACCTGCCATGCCATCAAGCAGCACAGACTTAGACTCCATCACTTCGACCATTGCAACACGAGCTTCAAATCGCGCCGACTGGTTGGTCACGAAATGTGGCCAATGCTCAGTACCTGGAATCAGTGATTTAAGGTTCGATAGCATCTGACAGCCGTTACACACACCTAAGCTGAACGTATCGTTACGGTTGAAGAAGCCTTCAAACTGGTCGCGAGCCATGCTGTTGAACAATATAGATTTCGCCCAACCTTCACCTGCACCTAATACATCGCCGTAAGAGAAACCGCCACAAGCCGCAAGGCCCGCAAACTGTTCGAGGGTAATGCGACCAGACAACACGTCACTCATGTGCACATCGATAGCATCAAAGCCTGCACGGGTAAATGCAGCCGCCATTTCTAGATGCGAGTTTACGCCCTGCTCTCTTAATATCGCCACTTTTGGCTTAACGCCTTTGGCAATATAGGGCGCTGCTACGTCTTCGTTTACATCATAAGACAACGCAGCATGCAAACCTGGGTCGGCAGCATCTTGCTTTGCCGCGTGTTCTTGTTCAGCACACTCAGGGTTATCACGCAGTTTCTGCATTTCAAACGTGGTTTGTGCCCACGTTGTACGCATTGATACGCGGCTATCTGCAAGTACAGCAACGCCACCGCGACTAAACTCAATCATGTCGGTGCTATTAAGCGTACCGATATCGTGAGTCAATTCAGTTAAACCGAATTCAGTCAGTACTGCGTTAACGGCATCCATATCGCTTTCAAGCACTTGGATTACGCCACCTAGTTCTTCATTGAACAATACGGCAATGTCGTTTCCAACTAGGCTATCAAGGTTAATGCTTACACCTGTTTTACCAGCAAAGGCCATTTCAGCAACGGTGGTAAACAGGCCACCGTCTGAACGGTCGTGATATGCACACACCAAACCTTTTTCAATTAACGTCTGCATTGCGTCAAAGAAGGCTTTAAGGCGAGTTGCAGAGACCACATCTGCTGGGCTATCACCAAGCTGAGTATAGACTTGTGCCAGGCAGCTCGCGCCCAAGCGATTTTTCCCTTCGCCCAAATCGAGTAGCAGCAAGTGACTTGCGCCTTTGTCTGTACGTAGCTGAGGCGTTAGGGTTTTGCGAATATCTTTTACTGCACCAAACGCTGAAATAACCAGTGACAGCGGAGAAGTCACCGCTTTATCTTCACCGTTGTCATTCCATGCCGTTTTCATAGACATAGAGTCTTTACCCACAGGAATGGTTAGGCCTAGCTCTGGGCAAAGCTCCTCACCCACTGCTTTAACCGCTTCATAAAGACCCGCATCTTCACCTGGGTGTCCAGCTGCTGCCATCCAGTTTGCTGACAGTTTAATGCGCTTAATATCGCCGATGTTTGCTGCGGCAATATTGGTTAACGCTTCACCCACAGCAAGACGTGCAGACGCGCCGTGCGATAGTAACGCGACAGGCGTACGCTCACCCATCGACATCGCTTCACCGTGGTAGGTGTCAAACGCTGTTGCAGTAACCGCCATATCTGCCACTGGCACCTGCCATGGGCCTACCATTTGATCGCGACTTACAAGGCCGGTAACCGAACGGTCGCCAATGGTGATAAGGAAGGTTTTCTCTGCCACGGTAGGCAAAGATAAAATGCGATTTGCTGCATCACTTAAGGTAATGCCTGCCTCGTTTAGCGCTGGCGAGCTAACCTTGGTCGAGCTTACGTCGCGGTGCATTTTAGGCGGCTTGCCTAAAAGTACATCAAGAGGCATATCGATAGGTTTGTTGTCAAACTGGCTGTCGTTCAGGTTGAGGTGCTGCTCGACAGTGGCTTCACCAACCACAGCAAACGGCGCGCGTTCGCGGGCACAAATTGCTTCGAACACTGGCATATTTTCAGGCGCGACAGATAAAACATAGCGCTCTTGAGATTCGTTACACCATAGCTCCAGAGGTGTCATACCTGGCTCATCTGACAATACTTTTCTAAGTTCAAAGTTACCGCCGCGGCCACCGTCATTAACCAGCTCAGGCAGTGCATTTGAAAGACCACCTGCGCCCACATCGTGGATAAACTGAATAGGGTTGTTATCCCCTAGCTGCCAACATGCATCAATCACTTCCTGACAGCGACGCTCCATTTCAGGGTTGTCTCGCTGTACTGAAGCGAAGTCTAAATCTTCGTTTGACTGGCCAGATGCCATTGATGAGGCTGCACCGCCGCCAAGACCAATGTTCATTGCAGGGCCGCCAAGCACAATAAGCTTAGCGCCTACCGTAATTTCGCCTTTTTCAATATGCTCGCGACGAATATTACCTAAACCACCAGCTAACATAATAGGTTTGTGATAGCCGCGCACTTCAACACCGTTGAAGCTATTGACTTCTTGTTCAAAGGTACGGAAATAACCCAGTAGCGCAGGACGACCAAATTCGTTGTTAAACGCTGCGCCACCTAGTGGGCCTTCAAGCATAATATCAAGGGCGCTTACAATGCGCTGTGGCTTGCCGTATTCGAATTCCCACGGCTGTTCAGCACCAGGAATACGTAAGTTAGATACGGTAAAACCAACCAAACCCGCTTTAGGTTTTGAACCACGACCAGTAGCACCTTCATCACGGATTTCACCACCAGAGCCTGTTGCCGCACCTGGGAAAGGTGAAATTGCCGTTGGGTGATTATGGGTTTCTACCTTCATCAAAATATCAATATTTTCATGATGGTATTCGTATTGGTGTGACTGCGGGTTCGGGAAGAAACGACCTGCTTGCCACCCTTCCATTACCGCTGCGTTATCTTTGTAAGCTGAATACACATGATCAGGTAACAACTCGTAGGTGTTTTTGATCATTTTAAACAGCGACTTTTCTTGGTCCTCGCCGTCAATGGTCCAGCTAGCGTTAAAAATTTTGTGACGACAGTGTTCAGAGTTTGCTTGCGCAAACATATAAAGTTCAACGTCAGTCGGGTTTCTGCCTAGCTTAGTAAAGCTATCAAACAGGTAGTCAATCTCATCATCAGCTAAAGCAAGGCCTAACGACACATTTGCATTAACTAGCGCGTCTTTGCCTTCGCCTAATACATCTACACTGGTAAAAGTATTGGCTTCGGTATGTGAAAAGAGTACCGCAGCTTCATCAGTATTGGTGAACACTGATTCGGTCATTCTGTCGTGTAAGAAACTAGCGATAAGCGCAAAATCATCTTCACTCACACCGTTTTCTGTTTCTATATAAAACGCACAACCACGTTCTATGCGGTTGATATTTTTTAGACTGCAGTTGTGAGCGATGTCGGTGGCTTTAGAAGACCAGGGAGAGATAGTGCCGGGGCGAGGAGTAATGAGGAAGAAGGTTCCAGAAGGGGTTTGTGCTTGCCTCGCGGGGCCGTAAGTGAGCAGCTTCTCGAGTATCTCTATTTGCTGCTTAGACAAATCACCTTGGGAATCGACTAGGTGAACATATTCGCTATATAGATTTTTAACCCTAACGCCGGATTGACCCAGCTTTGCAATCAGTTTAGTTTGGTTAAACTCTGATAGTGCAGGAGCGCCTCGAAGGACCAACATATTGATTTACCTGGTTTGTTAGAAACAACGACCACCAATGCGACGCGTTGCCTCTTGGATTGATGAGTATTTCGGCGCGGATTATAGAGTAATTATGCGCAGTAAGTAACCTCATAACGCGCTTACATGAACTTTTTTTTAAACTTAGATGGTTTAATGACAACAAGTAAAGGTCTATGCAGTCACAAGACTATAAAAAACGATTAAAACAACAATTAATAATCATATTATCTATTGCTGTTATGAGCTGTGGCGTTCCTACAGTCCCCACGGCCTTGTCTTCATTACTGGAACGGGAGTCTATCCGCGTTGGAACGGTTTATGGCGCTGGTACTTTTTATAATGGTGCGGAAGGCCCACAGGGGTTTGAATATGAATTATTGGCTGGGTTTGCAGATTACCTTGGCGTGACGCTCGACCTTTACCCCTTCTACAGCTATGAAGTCATGTTAGAACAGTTAGAAGAAGGTAATCTGGACATTGTCGCGACAGGCGATGCGGTAACGCCTTCACTTAAAAGTCGTTTTGCTTATGGTCCAGCCTATCAACACGTTCAACAAGAGCTCGTCTTCCAAGCAGGGACATCGAGACCTAGAGACTTATTAGAACTTGATGCCCCTATTGTTACTGTGGCGGGTAGCAGCCAAGCTCACTTACTGTCTAGTTTATTAGGCCAGGTAACCGACCAAGCAAGTGATAGTGAAAGCCCAATAATAAAAACCCAACTTGTTACCACAGAAGATTCTGACTCCGAAGAACTGTTACAACAAGTTGCCAATGGCGACATTGCCTATACGGTAGCAGACAGTAACCGTCTAGCCCTTCAACGCAGGCGATATCCTAACTTAGCCGTGGCAAAAACCCTTAATGAAGATATGCCGATGGCGTGGGCGCTCCCATTACATCAAGATGACTCCGTGAAAGCTGCGCTGATTGAATATTTTGGTACTGTACATCAGTCAGGCTGGTTTACGGTGTTAGAAGACAAGTACTTTGGCCATATTCGCCAGTTTGATTACGTCGACAGTCGTGCGTTTAATTATGCCGCCGAGACAGCACTTGCCCAATACAAACCCTTATTTCAACAGTATGCAGGTGAATTAGACTGGCGACTGCTTGCGGCCATGAGTTATCAAGAAAGTCACTGGGACAGTGACGCTATCTCAAGAACTGGCGTTCGCGGTCTAATGATGCTCACCATGGATACGGCAAGTGACTGGAACGTAGATGACAGAACCGATCCTGAACAAAGCATTCGCGGAGGCTCTCGTTATTTTGCCAGTTTGCTCAATCGCATACCTGCGCGAATTAGCGAGCCAGATAGAACCTGGATGGCTATGGCGTCGTATAATATCGGTATGGGCCATTTAGAAGACGCACGCATTCTTACCGAGCAACAAGGTGGCAATCCAGACCTTTGGGTAGATGTAAAGCGTCGCTTGCCACAGCTTAGGCAAAAGAAATATTACCGTACTACTCGCTATGGCTATGCAAGAGGCGATGAAGCGTTACAGTATGTAGAAAATATTCGTCGTTATTATGACAGCTTAGTATGGTTGGACGAACAAGGAAAAATTTGACGCAGTTCACCTTACTTCTCTCTTGAAAACTGTCATTTCGATGTCATCTTTGTACTGTACCCTAAAAAGAAGTTAGTCAGACACTGACTTACTTTCTCAGTAATAATTATTTTCTCAACGATGACAAGCTCCAAAAGAGCTGCAACTCTTAAATGACAACATCTCTCGAATAACGTGAGACTTGTTCAAATAAAGAGAGCTGTGCACAACGGAAGAAAAGTGGTCACGAAAAACATAAAGTGGCCACAACGCGAGAAAGGAGAACAAATGAAAAAAAATCGATTTATGAAAAAAGGAATAAAATTGAAAAACAACAACAGACGCAGACTTATGCTCAAGCGTTGTCACCAAAAAGTACTTCAGCGCCGCAAGCTTTTTGTTACCAGCGATATGTTCACTCAGTTAACCCGTACGCCTGGCTAAGCCACCTCTATGCCATCTGGTTCACAATGATTGACCATGTAACCGGTACATACCAAATGGGCGAAAACACTAATAAGCACAACTTCAGGCAACGCTATAAATTAGCTTGAAGCATCACCCTCTAGCAGTCTTTTCGCCTTTTTGGCAGCCTTTATTTCTTTCCTGCGCTTGCGAAAAAAATCTGACAATTTGTTAGCACATTCGTCAGCTAATACGCCAGATACAACCTCAAGTTGATGATTAAGCGCAGGATGTTGCAATAAGTTCATGACCGAGCCCGCAGCGCCTGTCTTCGCATCCTTTGCGCCAAACACCACCCGCTTTACCCGTGCATGTACCAGCATACCTGCGCACATAGAGCAGGGCTCTAATGTCACATACAACGTAGCATCAATAAGACGGTAGTTTTGCACTTTGGAAGCGGCCTCTTTAACGGCTCGCAGTTCTGCATGGGCAGAGGGGTCGTTATCTGTTATCGGGGTATTGAAGCCTTCGCCAATAAGCTCACCGTTTAACACCACACAAGCACCGACCGGTACCTCACCAATCGACTCAGCCTTATCGGCAAGCGTTAACGCATGCCTCATCCACATGACGTCTTCTTCAGTGGCGCTCTGCTCCATTGAAATTTCACTTAACGGCTCTTGCTCGGCCGCTTTTTCTTGGGTTTGCTTATTTGCAAGGTCAAAGCTCGATGTTGAAAGGTTGCTATTTTGGTCACTCATTCGTCAATTTTGCTACTTTACTTGGTGAAATTAGTTAACAATTATTTTGTATTGACCTAAGTAAACATCCTAACTCTTTAGAAAGTAATGACTTTTGTCACTTGGCAACTTAATTGCAAACTCTCATTATAACACTGCTGAAGTGATGGACTTACCTGGTTACATTTTTTACTGAAAACCAAGTTAGATAACCGCTATAGTACCGTAAACGAGGCAGTAATTTTACCAATAAGTATTTGACTAAATACTAGGTGAATTAGGCAATAGGCCACATTTTCACCTACACTCTTTTAAAGCCATTTGTGAGGGATACCACCGTGAATATGACCGCGATTGCAATAGTAGCCATTTGTGCTTGGGCATTAGTTTCCATTGTCGATAGTGCAAAAGATAAAAGCAAAAAGAAATTGAACAGCAAAGAAACAGATGCTTACAAAGCGGAAATTGCAGAACTTAAGGAGCGAGTTTCCGTTTTAGAGAAAATTGTGACAGACGAGCGTTACGACTTAAAAAAGCAATTTGCGGATTTGGAAAACGACCGCGTCGCTTAGCGCTCGTTTCCCCGTCAGCGCGCTAGATTAAATAATGCTACGTTTAACTGCGCGCTAGCTCCCTTCTAATAGTTTGCGTTCCGCCCGCTCTACGCGACGGGGCTTACCTGCAATTACCAGCACGTCGTGAGCTTGCAAAATAGCGTCTTTGTCTGGGTCTTTAACTTCATTTCCATCTCGCCTTAGGCCCTTAATCGCTACTCGCATTCTCGAAAAATCAATCTCTTTTATAGCTTTGCCAATACAGGAAGCGTGTTCGGACAACACCACAGCATGGATAAACTCTAACTTGTCTTCTGTACCGTAGGTGATCTCTGTTGTTTCTCCCGGGTAAAAGCCGTGCATATGATCGTAGCGACCTTTTCTCTCAGCACGAACCCGTTTCAAAATGCGAGACATCGGCACGCCGGCGTAATGCAGCACCTGCGATACCAACATCAAGCTCCCCTCTTGCAGCTCTGGCACGACTTGATTGGCACCCGCGCTGTATAGGCTTTCAAGTTGGTAGTCTCGTTTGGTACGCACCATAACATCTGTAGTGCTCGTAATGCTTCGGGTCTGCGTTATCACCTGCTTGGCCTTATCGACTTGATCAAACGTAACAAGCACAAGCTTGGCACCTTCTACATTGGCATTAATCAATATATCTTTTTGACTCGCATCACCGAAGATGACGGGCTCTCCCGCGTTTCGACTCTCGTGTACTCTGACAGGATCCATATCTATGGCAACAAAATGAATGCCTTCCATTTTCAGCATGCGAGCTACCGACTGTCCAACGCGGCCAAACCCACAAATAATGACGTGGTTGGTTAACGGTTCTGCATTACCAAAGCTCACATTGTCATCAAACGAGATATCCTTGTTAACAATACGCCTTGCTATAGTGACGCTGTTATTCATAAGCCACGGGGTTAACGCCATACTGATTACACCCATACACACAATCAGCGATGACTGCTCTGACGTTAACACGCCGTGTGTCGTAGCAAGCGCAGCAATTACAAAACTAAACTCGCCAATCTGACAAAGTTTAACCCCAGCAGACCAGCCATCTATTGCATCGGTTTTAACTAATAGAGATGCGCCTCTTACTAAAATGACTTTAGCTATCATCAAAGCAAAAACGCCAAAAACAATCTCAAACAGGCTGTTCCACAGTACAGTGAGTTCTAACTGCATACCCACGGTAACAAAAAATAACCCCATTAAAATATCTCGAAACGGACGAATGTCGGCTTCAAGTTGATACTTGTATTGGCTTTCCCCCAACATCATACCCGCCAAGAAAGCGCCTAGCGCCATGGATAGCCCGAAGTAATAAGTTAGCCCTCCTGCCAATAAGGCAATCAATATAGTGGTCAGAACAAACAGCTCGTCAGTCCTTGTTCTTGCTACCTCTCTAAACACCCAAGGTAGTAACCACTTACCCACTGACATTAGAAACGCAATGACAAACACACCTTTAAGCAACGCCTCGCCTAAAGCTAGCGCAATACTTACTTCACCAGTCTGGGCTAAAAGAGGAATAGCAATTAGGAACGGAACCACCGCTAAGTCTTGAAAGAGTAAGATACTCACCGCTAATTGTGTACGCCTGTTATTAAGAATGCCCATTTCAGTAGCTTGCTTAATTACAATAGCGGTTGAGCTTAACGCCAGCGTACCACCAATAATGATGGACGCACTCATTGGAATGCCGAAAAACAGAGGAACACAGGTAAACACTGCAGTAGTGAATAACATTTGCCCGAGTCCCACGCCAAATACTAAAGAGCGCATTGCCAACAATTTAGGTAACGAAAATTCAAGACCTAGTGAAAAGAGTAAGAACACTATGCCTACTTCAGCGAGCAGGTGCATTTCTTCAGGGTGTGCAAACACGGAAAGTAATTGTGGACCAGCGAGCACGCCGGCAAAGAGGTAAGCAAGAATTGGAGGGAGATGAATGCGTTTAAATAATGCGACCGCACATACCGATATGAACATCAATATCACGATATTTAAAAAGCTCGTCCCCACACTACCTCCTAAAACTACATAAACTTCCATTTGTAAAACAAGCGCGATAAATCACGCGATTTTACGCTTTAAACTAAAGACTAGTGCCTGAAACACTTTGTTGGCATCTAGTTTGCAAAATCCCCTGTGTAAATGCAGATCCGGCAAGTTTTGCCGCTGTGATCGCCATAAATTCCGCGAAAATGCAGATGTGGCCACAGAAACGTCAGGGCTTTGACACTTGTTTCTTTGCATATCAACGCATTTTGTATAGGGGCACTACTGTGGATTTTTCAACGTCAGTCTACGATAGCACACAACATAACAATTTTTACCCTGCTGAGAGCACAGGTAAATCACTCTCTTTTAGTGAATTATCAGGCTTTATCACGCAGCTACTTTCTACTCTTGAACTACAAGAGTTAGGTGGCGTGTATTTTCAGCAGCTAAACACGTTGTTACCTATTGTCGGGTTTAGCTTGTCTGACTTTGACTCGCGTTGGGTGTATGGTAATGCAAAGATATCGTCAACACTCATTGATTTACCACTACAAGGTGCCAATGCCGTTAATGGCGATCAAGCTCATGTCTATTATTACATTAGTTCACCCTTGTCGTTATCGCAACGGGAGAGTCTATTCCAACTGCATGATTTATTTGGAAAACAAGTAAAGCACGCTCTTTCATTAATGCGTGTGCAACAGATGGCGACTAAAGATGTGTTAACTGGCTTAGGTAACCGAGCGGGCTTTGAGCAGTCAATGACAAGACAACTCGGCTGGGCGCAAAGACACGATGATCCTTTCGCACTTTTGGTGATCGACTTAGACAACTTTAAGTATGTGAATGATAATTTTGGTCATGGCGAAGGTGACAAAGTACTTGTCCATGTTGCATCACATTTATCTAATGTTCTGCGGGATGAAGACGAAGCATTTCGCTATGGCGGCGATGAGTTTTGTTGTTTGCTAGACTGTCAGTCGCAACAGCAGCTAGCTTGTGCAGCCCAGCGTATTCAGATGAGTATCAACAGCTCTAGCTACTTATCTCGCTTAGGCGTATCAACCAGCCTTGGCGGCGCGATTTATCGCGACGGCGATACGATGAGTAGCCTATTTGACCGTGCTGACAACGCCCTGTATCGCGTGAAAAATTCTGGCAAAAATAGCTATCACGCAGCGTAACGTCGCGATTCGAATTTATCAGGATGGCGGCAAAGCAATGCCGCTTTTGCACTTTATTGCCATGGATACCATTAACAAGAGTATCTAGCCCTTTCAAAAAAAGGCACTTTTAGTGCTACATAGATTCAGTCGAGACTAAAGGTTATTTCTATATCTGGCGCTTTGCGCTGCAGGTAAACACAACGTCCTTCAACAATCAGTGCGATAGGCTCGTCGTTAATAAAGATTGCCGGCACGCCGTTTCGCTCCCATCTTGGCACGCGCCATACCTTAAACCATTCTTTCAGCAACTTAGATACGTTCGCATTTTCTGGCTTTACTTTAAGGTTGCGAGCATTGGTTTGCAGAGAAACGGTATCTTCTTCTCGCGCTTTTGGCACTGCAATTCGAATATGGCCTCTAAGCCAAGGAAGCGCGATATCTTGGTTGGGAGCTAATTCTAGGTTTTGCGGTACTTCATGAGTAGCGTTCACCACCCAATAAAGGTCTTGGTCAAACCGTATTACCCTGCCCCATTTAAAGTTCACTTCAGGAGTTGCGTCGTGCTTTGCCTTTAGCATTGCGAGAACTTGGTCTGTCTGTGCTTTTGACGGCGACAGCTCGCCTTGAGCTCGAAACCACGCGCGAATGACCATAGCCTGCCACGGTAACGACAATGCAGCGAGTTGTTGCCCGTCGAGCCTGAGATCTGTGCGTTTACAATCTTCAAAATATTTTTGGGCAGAATCGCTGACTAGTGCGCTTTGTTCAGCGCAAAGCTCGGCGCTGCGCCCCACGGTTTTGGTTAACTTAGGCCATCGCGCCAGCAAGTGAGGTATAATTTCGTTCCTTAAGAAGTTCCTATCAAAGCTATTTTGCTGATTAGATTCATCCTCAACCCACTGCAATATTTCCTCTTCGGCATAAGCCACAATCTCGGCTTTCTCTAGTGCTAGCATAGGGCGCATTATCAAGGTGTCACCTCGGTACTGGACTTCTCCCATACCCGCTAAGCCTTGAGGACCAGCACCGCGTTTAAGCTGAAGCAATACGGTTTCAAGCTGATCTTCGGCATGTTGTCCTAAAAGCAATACACCGCCTATTTGGGTACACACTTCTAACAGTGCGTTGTATCTAACCTTACGCGCTTCTGCTTCCAGGCTTTTTCTCGACCCCGTATCAACATCAACTCGATACAAATGAAATGCTACGTCTTCAAGACGACACTGTAATTCGCAGTGCTTTGCCCACTGTTCAGCATTATCACTTAAACCGTGATGTACATGTACAGCATGAATTGGGCTATCAAACTGTTCCCTATACGCAATAACGGCTTGGAGCAGAACGGTCGAATCCACACCACCGCTGTAAGCAACGACGAGTGGCGTTTGACGTGGTAGCTTTACATCGGTGAGAGATGTCGCGATGCGGTTGACGATATGTTCGATTGTTGGGGATTGTAGAGGGGTCACAGACCGGTAATACCTTATTCTTTCAACGCTATATTTTACTGAGGTTTAACTTTGTATTTGGCTAAGCACTGGCTTTCTAATACCACACTTTCTAATAAGACACTTTTTAATAAGACAAAGGGGTTGGTTACCTATGGTAAACAACCCCCATGTTCTTATGCGACATCACATGAACCAACATGAATTAAGCCACTGCTCGCGAAATTTTATATCAAGCGTCTAAACTGATAGAGCGCAGGTGGACATAGCGGCTAATTGCAATTTTATGCTGGTTTTCCTAATGAAATTAGCAATAACCGAACGACATCAAACGCTGGTAACGCTCTTCCATCAATTTAGTCTTATCTAGCTCTTTAAGCTGGTTAAGCTGCTGCTTAATGACGGCCTTCAAATTAGCCGCCATGCCATTATGATCGCGATGCGCACCACCTAAAGGCTCTTCAACAATACTGTTAATCAGACCTAGCTCTTTAATTTGTGGCGCACTTACGCCCATCGCTTCAGCAGCGAGTGGGGCTTTTTCTGCGCTTTTCCACAAAATAGACGCACAACCTTCTGGTGAAATCACCGAGTACGTAGAATATTGAAGCATATTAACGCGATCGCCAACACCAATCGCTAGTGCACCACCTGAACCACCTTCACCGATTACGGTACACACAATTGGAACAGTAAGCTCGGCCATTTCGAATAAATTTTTCGCGATGGCTTCACTTTGGCCACGCTCTTCAGCACCAACACCTGGATACGCTCCCGGCGTATCGATAAAAGTGATGATAGGCATGTTAAAGCGCTCAGCCATCTTCATAAGACGCAAAGCTTTACGGTAGCCTTCTGGTTTAGGCATACCGAAGTTTCGCTTAATTTTTTCGTTGGTGTCACGCCCTTTCTGATGACCAATAATCATCACCGGCTGATCATCTAGCATTGCTGGGCCACCAACAATCGCTTTATCATCAGCGAACGCGCGGTCGCCAGCAAGCTCGTCGAATTCGGTAAAAATACGAGGAATGTAATCTAACGTGTATGGACGCATTGGGTGACGTGCAAGTTGAGAAACTTGCCATGCGCCAAGATCAGAAAAGATCTTTTTAGTCAGCTCTGCGCTTTTACCGCGAAGCTTATTGATTTCTTCTTCAATACCAACGTCAAACTCGCCACCTTGATTCACCAACCTAAGCTCTTCAATTTTTGCTTCTAGTTCGGCTATGGGCTGTTCAAAGTCCAAAAACTGTATACTCATTTCATGTCCTATTCGTACTACGCTCGTCTATGCAAACGCGAGATGTCCAATCTATCGAACTCTTACCCTTAATGGTAGAGAATTGAAACGGCTTTGTCTCCCAAACATTGTTTGAGATCGTGCAAAAGTTGATCTTCAGGGGTAACGTACCATCTTGCACCACACGCTAAGATTACTTCAGCGTCTGGATGGGTTACCGCTAACTGAACAGGACAACTTCCGCCGTTAAATGCCTGCAGGATAGATTGCATCTGACTCATTTTCTTCGGTTCAAGCAGTTGGGTATCAATATTAAGTGCCAGCGCTCTCGCGTTTTTCTCTCGTGCCTGAACAATATCCATTACATCACGGGCGGTGATTGTATTGCCCCCAGAGAAATCATCAAAGCTGACCTGTCCCTTAATAAGCAATATTCTGTCAGTTTCTAACACACTTTCGAACTGTTCGTACATATCGGGGAAGAAACGTACGTCTATTCTGGCACTCTTATCATCCAGTGTCACTATGGCCCAGCGACGCCCCCGCTTGTTCGTCATCACACGAACGCCAAGTACCAGTCCTACCGCACTGGCCATTTGATCTTTGTTGGTTGGTTTTAAATCAACTAAACGACCGTCGGTGTAGTAACGCAGTTCTTCCGCGTACTGATTGATGGGGTGGCCGGTTAAGTACAAGCCCAGCGTGTCTTTTTCACCTTCTAGCCATACTTTTTCAGGCCACTCAGGGACGTCGGCAAACGCTTGCTTCACGTCTTCTGGCTCGGTAGTCAGTAGGCCAAACATGTCTGACTGACCAAACGACTCGGCTTTTGCGTGCTGTCCAGCGGCGGCAAGGGCTTCGGGTAAACTCGCCATAAGGCTAGCGCGATGCGGACCTAAGTTGTCCATTGCCCCCGCTAATACTAGCTTTTCTAGCACTCGCTTGTTTACCCGTTTAATGTCTATCTTGGCGCAGAAATCAAAAAGATCTTTAAATGCCCCTTGGGTCTCCCGCGCTTCAATAATCGCTTCAATCGGGCCTTCACCTACCCCTTTAATCGCACCGATACCGTAAACAATGCGACCTTCGCTATCAACGGTAAATTTGTATTTACCCGCATTTAAATCTGGCGGCAGTATTTCGATGCCCATGCGCTCACATTCATCGACAAGCGTCACGATTTTATCGGTGTTATCCATATCCGCCGACATTACCGCAGCCATGAATTCCGCAGGATAATGCACTTTCAGCCACAGGGTTTGGTAAGACACCAAGGCATAAGCGGCAGAGTGAGATTTGTTAAAACCGTAACCCGCGAACTTTTCTACCAAGTCGAAGATTTTCATCGCAAGGTCCGGGTCAATATTATTGCCCTTCGCACCCTCGGCGAACGTGCCGCGCTGCTTCGCCATTTCTTCAGGCTTTTTCTTACCCATAGCACGACGAAGCAAGTCAGCGCCGCCCAGTGAGTAGCCCGCCATTTCCTGGGCTATCTGCATTACCTGTTCCTGATACAAGATAATGCCATAGGTAGGCTCTAGAATTTCTTTCAAGCACTCGTGCTGATATTCAGCATCGGGGTAGGAAATTTCTTCACGTCCGTGCTTACGATCAATAAAGTTATCTACCATGCCTGATTGCAGCGGGCCCGGACGGAACAGGGCCACCAGTGCGATAATATCTTCGAAGCAGTCAGGTTTAAGGCGCTTAATTAGCTCTTTCATACCGCGAGATTCCAGCTGGAATACCGCAGTTGTCTCGGCGTTTTGTAGGGTTCTGAAACTCTTAGGATCTTCAAGAGGAATAGCGCTGATATCGACATCAACGTTCTTCCCTTCTTTGATCATATCTATTGCCCACTGAATAATAGTCAGCGTACGAAGACCTAAGAAGTCGAATTTTACCAAGCCCGCCGTTTCAACGTCGTTTTTGTCGAACTGGGTTACGGGGTTTTTACCTTCGTCATCACAATACAAAGGCGAGAAATCTGTGATTGTGGTTGGCGCAATAACAACACCACCGGCGTGCTTACCGGCATTTCGGGTAACCCCTTCAAGTATTCGCGCCATATCGATAAGGTCTTTCACTTCCTCATCGCTTTCATACACTTCTGGTAGCTGTGGCTCTGCTTTAAACGCCTTTTCAAGCGTCATGCCTGGATCTGGTGGAATCAGCTTTGAGATTCTGTCTACAAAGCCGTATGGGTGACCAAGTACGCGGCCTACGTCGCGCACTACCGCTTTTGCCGCCATAGTACCAAATGTAATGATCTGCGATACCGCCTGACGCCCATAAAGCTCAGCAACGTGGTCGATTACTTCGTCTCGTCTATCCATACAGAAGTCGACGTCGAAGTCAGGCATGGATACACGCTCTGGGTTCAAGAAACGTTCGAATAGCAAGTCGAATTCAAGCGGATCTAGGTCAGTAATTTTTAAGGCATAGGCCACCAATGAGCCCGCACCGGACCCCCGCCCAGGCCCTACTGGAATACCGTTATCCTTACTCCACTGAATGAACTCCATTACAATAAGGAAGTAGCCTGGGAAACCCATTTGGTTGATAACTTCAAGCTCAATGCGAAGTCGGTCATCGTACTCTGGACGTTTCGCTTTGCGCACTTCTTCATCTGGGAATAGAAATTCTAGTCGTTCTTCCAACCCCTCTTCAGACACCTTAACCAAGAAGTCTTCGGTGGTCATGCCGCCGGTTGGAAATTGCGGCAAGAAGTACTCGTTTAACCGTACGGTAACGTTACAGCGCTTGGCAATTTCAACCGTATTTTCTATGGCTTCAGGAATGTCGCTAAATAACTCAACCATTTCCTCAGCAGTGCGCAGATATTGCTGGTCACTGTATCGTTTAGGGCGGCGGTTATCATCAAGCGTGTAGCCATCGTGAATACATACACGAATTTCGTGAGCATCAAAGCCTTCACGGTCAATAAAGCACACTTCATTGGTGGCAACCACGGGTAAGCTGCGCTGCTCAGCAAGCTCCACGGCAAGGTGCAAGTAATCTTCCTCACCTTGCCTACCAGTTCTGATAAGCTCTAAATAAAAGCGGTCGGGAAAATGAGTTTGATAAAACTCAAGGGCACTATCGAGAATTTTGGCGTTGTTTTTCATTAAACCCACACCAACATCACCATGCTGTGCACCCGATAACGCAATCACACCTTCACTGTGCTCTGCCAACCATTCTTGATCAATGACTGCTCGGTGTGAGAGGTGCCCGCGAAGATAGGCCTTGGAGATAAGAATAGTAATGTTCTTATATCCCTCATTATTCATCGCAATAAGGGTTAGTCTGAAAGGTTCATCGCCAAAGACTTCATTAGTAACCCAAAAATCAGTGCCGATGATGGGCTTAATACCTAAGTTATGTGCCTCGGAATAAAACTTTACCAAGCCACACATATTCATTTGGTCGGTGATCGCCACGGCAGGCATGCCAAGCGCGGCCACTTTACCTAGAATAGGTTTAACCTTATTCAGGCCGTCCATCATCGAAAAGTCGCTGTGAACACGTAAATGAATAAATGGCGATGACATGATTTTATTTCTCTTCGAGTAGCGCTTTTACAGGTTTAAAACTTTTTCGATAGCAATCTAAGATGCCATATTCAGCGATGGCTTCAAAGTGTGCTTTTGTGGGGTAACCTTTGTGCCCAGCAAAGTTATATTGCGGGTAGGCCTCGTGAAGCGAAATCATATCGTTATCTCGCTCTACTTTGGCAATAATGGAAGCCGCTGAAATTTCTGCGTGCAGGCTATCGCCTTTCACTACCGCTTCAGACTCAAAATTCCACGCAGGAACCCGGTTACCATCTACGCGTACAAAGTCAGGCCTTACTGGCAGGCCTTCCACGGCGCGGATCATAGCGAGCATGGTAGCGTGCAGTATATTAAGCTTATCTATTTCTTCAGGGCTAGCTCTACCTATATTCCAGTAGAGTGCTTTTTCACGAATTTCTTGGGCAAGCGCTACGCGCTTTTTTTCACTCAGTTTTTTAGAGTCGGTTAGCCCTTCAATGGGATTTTCAGGGTCGAGAATGACCGCGGCGGTGACCACATCACCGACTAACGGGCCACGACCTACTTCATCAACGCCGGCAATTAACTTATGCAAACAATTCCTCCACGACAGCTTTTGCTGCTGTTTTATCAGCGTTGCATTTTAGCGTATGGTGGAGGTCGGTGAAACGGGAAATAAGGGCTGAATTATCACTTTCGAAGAAGTTGAGTAGCTGATTGCTCATATTCTCTGCATTTACTTCTTCTTGTAGTAATTCAGGAATAATAGCTTCATTAGCCAATAGATTTGGCAACGTGAAGAAAGGCGCTTTATACAAGCGCTGCATAATTTTATACGTGAGTGGTGCGAGTAAATAAGCGGCCACCATGGGGCGCTTACATAACATGGCCTCTAAGGTAGCCGTGCCTGATGCAAGCAAGATAACATCGCTAGCTATCATCGCATCTCGCGATGTGCCTTGCGTTACCTGAATGGGTAAACGTTCCTCTGCCTTATTGGCTTCCAGCAAGAGTGCCTTTATTTGCGTAAGACGATGTTCGTTAGCAGCAGGGATAAGAAATTGAATGTCGCTGCGTTTAGCATGAATAGCTTCTATGGTCTCCAGAAATACTGGAAGTAGCGTTTCTACTTCGCCTCTGCGTGAGCCTGGAAGTACAGCCAATACGGAAGCATTACCATCTACACCTAATTCTTGGCGCGCCGCATTTTGGTCGGGCTCAATTGCTATAGCGTCAGCCATTGTGTGTCCCACAAAGGTATAGGGAACGTGGTATTTATCGTAAACCTGCTGCTCGAAAGGAAATAAACCCAACACACGATTAGTCGCTTTCGCTATTTTATGGATGCGCTTTTCACGCCACGCCCACACAGTAGGACTCACATAGTGCATGGTTTTGATACCGCGTGCTTTAAGCGCTTTTTCTACTCTTAGATTAAAATCAGGCGCATCAATACCCACAAAAATATCTGGCGGATTTTGCTCGAAGTGAGCAAGAAGCTGCTTTTTAACTTTCAAGATGGCAGGTAGATGGGAGAGAACTTCAACAAGCCCCATAACCGACAAGGTTTCCATATCGAACAGACTATGAAAACCCGCGTTTATCATATTTGGACCGCCAATACCTTCGATAACCGCATCAGGGTATTGGCGTTTTAACTCTGCAACCATTCCGGCGGCAAGCACGTCACCAGAGGGCTCTCCGGCAACCATGCCGATACGGATAGGCGTAGACATAATTAGCGAATAATGCCTCGCTCAGAGTCTTGTAAGAACTTCACCATAAGGGCCACACCAGGGAACTCCTGTGCGGGTTCGGCAAGTTTTTCAATGGCTTCGTCTACGGTATTGCCTTCACGGTATATTGCTTTGTAAGCGCGTTTAATGGCCATAACTTCTTCTTTGCTGAAGCCACGACGCTTAAGCCCTTCAGAATTAATACCCTGAGGAATGTTTTTCTGGCCGCTGACCATAACAAAGGGAGGCACGTCGCGCAGAATAATGCCGCCAGCCCCCAAAAACGAATGAGCTCCAATCTTACAGAACTGGTGAATACCTGCGGCACCGCCAACAATGACGTGGTCGTCCATGTGAACATGGCCAGCAATCGCAACACTGTTTGCAATAATAATGTCGTTGCCAAGAACACAATCATGGGCAACATGAGAGTTGGCCATAAATAAACAGCGAGAACCGATTATGGTAATGCTGTTGTCTTGAATAGTGCCTCGGTGAACGGTTACCCCTTCCCTAAACTCGTTATCGTCACCGATGACAAGTTCAGTAGGCTCGCCCGCATACTTCTTATCTTGGCAGTCTTCACCAATTGAAGAAAACTGATAAAATTTATTGTTTTTACCGATACGCGTTGGGCCGCGTACCACCACATGTGATTTCAGAATACAGCCATCGCCTATGGTGACGTTGTCGTCTACCACACAAAATGGGCCAATGGTGACATTTTCACCAATCGTTGCACTTTCTGAAATTACCGCAGTTGGATGGATCACGTTAAGCTATCTCTCTCATCGCACACATAAACTCTGCAACACAAGCGATATCGCCATCAACGCTTGCAGTGCCTTTAAATTTCCAAATCCCTCTGCGCTCTTTAACTAGAGCAACATCAAACTCAAGCCTGTCACCTGGAACAACAGGACGCTTAAAGCGTGCGTTATCAATCCCTGCATACAAGTATAACTTATCATTGTTACCCATTGTCTTAAATCCTAAAACACCGGCAGCTTGTGCCATAGCTTCAAGAATTAATACCCCTGGGAAAATTGGCTGTTCAGGGAAGTGCCCCATGAAACACGGCTCATTGATAGTGATATTCTTATAAGCCTTTACAGACTCACCCAGAACATAGTCTGTTACACGATCAACAAGTAGGAATGGATACCGATGAGGTAACAGTTCCAATATTTCCTGAATTTCGATGGTATTAAGTGAATTGGCCAAAAACTTTCTCCTGTATACAAGCATGACCTACAACTATTTTATACCAATACAGATGATTGATTGGCATTCTGGTCAAACTCGCCGTAAAAACTAAAAACGGCGGCAACCATACGCTGTTAAGCGCAAAAAACAAATCAGACCAACACCTTTGGGGAGTTGGTCTGATAAATTTTACAACTGACTAGTGCAGTTATTAGTTAGTTTTGCTTACTTGCTGAAGAACTTGCTCAGATAAGTCGTGCTCTTCTTTTGCAAACGCAACCGCACCAGCGTTAAGCACTAGGTCATAACCTTGCTTTGCTGCAACAGAGTCAATAGCTTGCTTAATTAGGCCAAGAAGCTTGTTGCGCTCTTCGTTGCTGCGACGTTGAATGTTTTGCTGCAAAGGTTGACCTTTTTTAGCTAGCTCTTCACGTACTGACAAGATTTTTTGTTCTAGTTCTTTCTTCTCTGCATCGCTCATTGTCGCTGCGTCGCGCTGAAGACGTTCTGCGTAGAACTGACCATCACGCTGCAGTTGATTCACTTCTTCAAGCTGATCTTTAAATTCAGCCTGAATAGCGTTTTGAATTTCAGCCGCTTGAGGCATCGCTTGGAAAATACCTTGCACATCGACAACTGCAACTTTCTGCTCAGCCATTACAGATGTACTAACTAAAGCGCTACCCAACATTGCTCCTGCAACGATATGTTTAACCAACTGTTTCAAAGGGAACTCCTTTTGTGAATCTTATTATAGAGCGCGCCTAAAAACGCGCTCGCTTTAATGTCTTAGAAAGTTTGACCAATGTTGAAAGTGAAGAATCTCGCATCGTCACCATCACGTTGCTGTATCGCTTTCGAGAAGCTGAATACCATCGGTCCCATTGGTGATACCCATTGGACCGATATACCTGCCGAGCTACGATACAGGCTCCAATCAGAATAGTCCAATAGCTCACCGCGTTGTGTAGATGCTATGTCAAACTGACGGTAATAGTCATAGTCGAACTCAGTATCCCACACGTTACCCACATCCACAAACAAACTTGTACGAACTGAGTTATCCATTTCTTCTTCAACAAATGGCGTAGGAACAATAAGCTCGATACCGCCAAGTGCCATCGCGTTACCACCTAGGCTTCGCGTCGACCAAGACAGCTGCGCATCAGCTGGATCGCCCGGGAACACTTCGCCATCAGGTCCAACTATAGTGCCCGTATTGCCTAGGAATACACCGCGAGGACCTACCGTGTTATTCTCGAATCCTCGTAGTGAGTCAGAACCACCTGCCGTAAAGTTCTCTGTAAACGGTAATATTTGCTCATTGCCGTTAATATCACCGTAACCATTCCCGTAGCCAAGACGTACGCGCGCTAGGAAAGACCAGCGCTGGTTACGAGATAATGGGAAGTACCACTTACCGTCAAATACTGTCTTGAAGTAGTTAACGTCTGAGTTAGGCGTGGTAATACTGAATGACGCACGCTGAGACGAACCAGCAGTAGGGAACAGACCACGGTTAAGCGTACTTCTGCTCCAGCTTACGCTTGCCAAGAAGCTATCATATTTAATAGCCGCATCAGGATCTTCACCGTTAGTAAACTGATTATAGAACTGCTCAGTTTGCTCGTAGTAACCACGGTTGAATAGCTCTACGTTGCTGTAGGTCAAACCGAAGTTAATACGGTTGAATTCGTTGATTGGATAACCAATGTTCGCACCAATAGACCAGCGCTTAGAGTTGTACTGAATAACGTTAAAGTCAGAACCGTCGAACTCACTATAGCCCAAGCTTCCACCCAAACTAATACCGTCAATGGTAAAATAAGGGTCGTTGTACGTGATTTGCGCACTGCGCTGATATGAAACCGTGCTTAGGTTAAGACCCACACGTTTACCTGTACCCAAGAAGTTATCTTGCTGGATACCCGCCTGTAGGCTTAGCTTCGTTCTGTCACCATAGCCGATACCAGCATTAAACGAGCCCGATGGCTGTTCTTTTACGTTAAAATTAACGTCTACTTTATCTTCTGAACCCGGGATACGTACCGTTTCAAATTCAACCTCTTCCATATAAGTAAGTCGAGAAAGCTGGTTCTTTGAAGACTCAAGTAAGTTATTCGACAGCCACGTACCTTCCATCTGGCTGACATTTTGACGCAGAACACTATCGGCTGTTACTACGTTGCCGTTAAATTTAATGCGGTTGACGTAGATACGTTTGCCTGGGTCAACGGACAGCGTGAGCTTAACCGTTTTGTCTTCGTCATTAATTTCAGGAACCGTAGTTACTGTTGGGTAAGCGTACCCAAAGCGACCAAGATACTTACTGATAAATTCTTCTGTATACGTTACTTCTGCTTGGTTATACAATTCACCCGTAGTAAGCGGAAGCACGCGTTCAATATACTCTTCGTGCCCGAGTACATCGCCTACCAGCTCAACTTCAGAGATAGTGTATTGCTCACCTTCTGTTACGTTCATGGCGATGTAGATACCTGACTTTTCAGGTGTCATTGAAACTTGTGTAGAGTCAACGTTAAAGCGAAGGTAACCACGGTTTAAGTAATGGTTACGCAGCGTTTCCATATCCCCTTGCAGCGTTTGCTGCTGGTAGCGAGTTTCCGACAGGAAATCCCACCAAGGCGTATCGTATTGCAGCTCGAAAGCCTCCATCAGCTCTTCGTCTGAGAAGATTTCGTTACCTACAATATTGATTTGTTCAATTTCAGCCGCGTCGCCCTCTTCGAAAAGTAATTTCAAGTCAACACGGTTACGCGGTAGCGGCGTTATAATAGCCGTCACGTCAGCATTATATTTACCTATGCTGTAAAAGAAGTCTTTCAGGCCATTCTCGATAGAGGTTAGTACGGTCTTATCGAGCGGCTCACCAATACGAACGCCGTTTCCGTCTAAGCTTTCCTGAAGTTGCTCATCTTTAATATCATCGTTGCCTTCAAAGATGATATTACTAATGGTAGGACGCTCAGCGACACGCACGACAAGCGTATTGCCATCACGGAGAATTTCAACATTTTCAAAGTGAGTTGAAGAGTACAACGAGCGAATAAGCTGCGTTACCCTGAATGTATTAAGCTCGTCGCCAACTTGAACGGGCAAGTAGGTTAAGGCTGCACCAAGTGCAACGCGTTGCAAACCTTCTACGCGAATGTCTTCAACGACAAATTCACTGTCTTGCGCCGCAGCATTGGCAAAGCTAGCACTGGAAAGAATGGCTCCGGCTGCTACTAACTGTTTTAACTTCATCTATTTTTCTTTTCCTGGCCGCGTTTTGTATTAGCTGTTTTGTACTTCCTGATTTGTATCAGGTTATGCGAGCGATATCGTTAAAAATTGCGATACCCATGATCATAAACAGAAGCACGCCACCTATTCTGTAACCCCATTCCTGAACCGCTTCAGGCACAGGTTTGCCTGTGATCCACTCCACGATAAAAAACATGAGGTGACCACCGTCAAGCATGGGCAAGGGTAATAAATTTATTATGCCTAAATTTACGCTTATTAAGGCAAGAAAACTCAAAAAGTACGCAAGTCCATACCCAGCACTTGTTCCCGCACCTTGAGCAATTGAGATAGGACCACTCAAATTCTTCACTGACACGTCGCCCGTGATGAGCTTACCTATCATTTCGACACTGAGTGTCATAAGACGCCATGTTTTATCTAGCGCCTTCCCAATAGCCTCTATAATGCCATATTGATGCGTAAACACATACCCTTCTGGCCAAGGCTCAAATGTTGGGCTTACACCGAGATATCCACTTTGCCCTTGTGGTGTATCGCGGCGCGCTATCGTGGCATCTAACGTCAGTTGTTGTCCATCCCTTTGTATATCAAGCGAGATATTCTCGCCGGGACTTTCAACAATAACGTCAACTAATCGCTCCCACGATGACAACTTAGCGCCATTTAATGCAAGAAGCTCATCACCGGGTTTTAGACCCGCTTGCTGAGCCGCGCTTCCTTCACCTACAAACCCAACTGTTAACGTTGCATCTGGACGATAAGGGGTTAACCCTAAGCTGCTTAAAGGAGACTCGCTATCTGGGTCAAAGTTCCAAGAACCCAGTGTAAAAGTCAGTTCTTTTTCAACATTTGACGAATTTTTAACCGTAATATTGGCTTTTTCGGCGCCAATGTTTGAGACTATTTCCAGGTTTACCGCTTCCCAATCAGGCGTATTCCTGTCGCCAACTTTAATAATTTCATCACCAGGTTGCACACCAGCGATAGCTGCGATGCTTTCTGGCTCAACCTGTTTAACTACTGGCTTAACCGTTTCCAGCCCCACCAGATACATCAACCACAGTGCGAAAAACGCAAAAATAAAGTTAACGCCAGGGCCAGCAGCAATAACCGCCATGCGCTGCAAAACGGGTTTATTGTTAAACGCTTTGTCTTCTAACTCAGGCGGTACGTCATCAATGCGTCCATCGAGCATGCGCACGTATCCACCTAATGGGATCATAGCGATGACATATTCTGTGCCTGATTTACTTGTTTTACGCCATATAGGCTTTCCAAAACCAATTGAGAAGCGCTCTACCTGTACACCGCATTTACGAGCCACATAAAAGTGTCCCCATTCATGTACGGCAACCAAAATACCTAGGGCTACAATGAATGCACCAAGGCTCCATAAAAATGCTAGCACTGGAATTTACCTCGAATAATCTCGTTAGCCTTTGTTCTTGCAAGGCTGTCTTGCTCTAGTATTTGTTGAATAGAACTTACCGATACGTGTGGCATAGCATTTAACGTGGCGTCATTAACTTTGGCAATATCGCAAAACTGGATCTTACCTTCTAAAAAGGCCTCGACTGCCACTTCGTTTGACGCGTTCACTCGTGTTGTTGCACACTGCCCTTCCTTACACGCATCAATAGCCAGCTTTAAATTTGGGTAACGCTCAAAGCATGGTGTTTGAAAACTGAAATTTGAGATATCTGAAAAGTCGAGTGGCGTCACGCCCGCTTCGATTCGCTCTGGATGCGCCAAACCATAGGCAATTGGGGTACGCATGTCAGGGTTGCCCATTTGTGCGATGACCGAACCGTCAACATATTGCACCATAGAATGAATAATACTCTGCGGGTGAATCACCACATCAATATCATCAACCCCAGCGCCAAATAGCCAACAGGCTTCAATAAATTCCAGCCCCTTGTTCATCATGGTCGCCGAATCGATTGTAATTTTTCTGCCCATCGACCAGTTAGGGTGTGTACTGGCTTCATCGATTGTAATTGACGAAAAGCTATCTAGCGGCCTTTCCCTAAACGGACCACCTGAGCCCGTTAATAAAATTTTACGAATGCCGGATGCGGCAAAGTTACCGTATTCATAATCGTGCGGTAGGCACTGGAATATGGCGTTGTGTTCGCTGTCAATAGGAAGAATTTCAGCGCCGCTTTGGTTCGCAGCCTCGATAAATAAAGCGCCAGACATGACTAAGGCTTCTTTATTCGCAAGCAAAACCCGTTTGCCCGCCTTTACCGCCGCCAGTGTAGGCAAAAGGCCGGCTGCACCAACAATTGCAGCCATTACAGCATCAACTTCAGGCGCACTTGATACTTCTTCCAGTGCCTTGGCTCCGGAGAGAATTTCTGCATCCACACCGTACTGGGATGCTAACTCACAGGCTAGTTTGTAGTTAGCGTCATCAGCAATTACCACATAGCGCGGCGCGCATTTCTGGGCCTGCTCCATAAGCAATTCAAGCTGTGAGTTGCCAGTAATAGCAAATACGCGATATTTGTCTGGGTGGCGGTTTATTACGTCGAGTGTATTACAACCAATGGAGCCTGTGGCCCCTAACACTGTTACTGTTTGCATTACGCCATCCAGGTTACATAGCAGAACGCAAAAACAGGGAATGCCGCGGTTAAGCTGTCGATTCTATCGAGTACACCACCGTGCCCAGGGAGAATTTTGCCGCTATCTTTAATGCCCGCACAACGCTTAAGCATGCTTTCGTTTAAATCGCCAAGGGCGGAAACAGCCACCGTAATACCGCCGATAGCAAGGTGAAGCCAAATACGCGAAGGCTCTACCTGATAGTGAAGGGCCGCAAAAGCGATAATAGCGAATGAAGCTGCAATACCGCCTAACAAGCCTTCTAAACTTTTACCTGGCGATACGTTAGGGCGTAGCTTATGGCGTCCGAATTTTACGCCAACAAAGAATGCACCTATATCTGCAGCCCAAACAATCCCCAGCACATAGAAGATGAGTGAAGCACCGTAGAAAGGATCAACATCGTGCAAGCTCGTACGAAGCGCAACAACCGCTACCCATGTGGGTATAAGCGTAAGTGCCCCAAATAGGGTTCTAACGCTGCGACTGTCTTTCCAGAACTTGGAATATTTGGGATAGGCTAGCACCATAAATAAAGACGCTATCCACCATAATACGGCAACCGTTAATATGGCACGGTATAAACCATGTAATTGGCCTTGATACCAAATCGTGCTGGCATCAACAATAAGAGACAAGGCTATACATATGGCAAAGGCACCTGCCATATAAATGAGCTTTTTAGGACGTTCACATACGCCCGACATATTCGCCCATTCATAAGCGCCGATGCCGACAACACCGGCAATGGCTATTTCAAACCAAAAAATAGGAAGAAAAAGAATAGCGTAAAGCGCCAGTGGCGCGAGAATTAATGCAGTTATTATTCGTTGTTTTAGCATAATTTGCCCTTGGCTATCGTTACCAGGGCAAGCCTGATAATTGCCTGTATGGTGTTAACCATCGGCTGTGACTACCTGTTCACCGGTTAAACCGAAACGACGTTGGCGAACGTTAAAATCGTCTACGGCCAATTGAAACACGTCTTCGTTGAAGTCGGGCCATAGTACGTCGGTAAAGTACAACTCTGCATAGGCACATTGCCACAGCAAGAAGTTGCTAATACGGTGTTCGCCACCTGTGCGAATAAGAAGGTCTAACTCAGGAAGGTTAGCTGTTGAAATGTGCGCATTCAGTGCGTCTTCACAGATGCTTTCCACATCAAGCTCGCCGCTTTTCACTTGCGTAGCAAGTTGCTTAGCCGCGTTTACAATGTCCCATCTACCACCGTAATTTGCGGCGATATTTAAGACCAAATCTTTGTTATCTTTGGTCATGTCTTCAGCTTTACGAATTTTTTCGACCAGCTTGGCATCAAACGCCTCAACATCACCAATAACCTGTAGACGTACACCGTTCTTGTGTAGTCTTTTTGCTTCGCTATTGAGGACAAGATTGAACAGCTCCATTAAGACACTGACTTCTTCCTCAGGACGTTTCCAGTTCTCACTTGAAAACGCGAATAGCGTAAGTGATTCAATACCGTTTTGACGTGCAAAGCGCACAACAGAACGAACAGACTCTACCCCGGCTTTATGACCAAAGGTACGAATTTTCCCTTTCTTTTGCGCCCATCGACCATTGCCATCCATAATGATTGCAACGTGCTTCGGGCCAGCAGATTCTGCTGGCACCTCTGCTTTTGTCGATTTGGCTGCGCTTAAACGCTTTCCAATCATAATACTTACTTATACTTCCATTAGTTCTTTTTCTTTGTCAGCAAGCATGCTGTCAACTTTCTTAATGAAATCGTTAGTAATAGATTGAATGTTCTCTTCAGCAGCGCGGCTCTCATCTTCACTGATTTCTTTTTCTTTAAGAAGATCTTTGATGTCACCGTTCGCGTCACGACGGATGTTACGGATAGCGACACGACCACCTTCCGCTTCATTGCGAACAACGCGGATAAGGTCTTTACGACGCTCTTCAGTAAGAGGAGGAAGTGGAATACGAATTGAACCACCTGCACTCATTGGGTTTAAACCCAAATCAGACTGCATAATCGCTTTCTCTACTGCTTGAATAGCGCTTTTATCAAATACAGTTAACGCTAGCGTACGGCTGTCTTCTGCAACTACGTTAGCCACTTGCTTTAGCGGCGTGTCTACGCCGTAATAAGGTACCATGATGCCATCTAGAAGGCTTGGATGCGCACGACCTGTGCGGATTTTGCTGAATTGGCCCTTAAGAGAAACTAGGCTTTTTTCCATGCGCTCTTGCGCATCTAATTCAATTTCATCAATCACGATTTGTATCCTATTGTTCTTAATTAATCGTTGTCAGCGTGGCGAATAACAGTACCTTCTTTTTCGCCCATCACAACACGCTTCAGGCAACCTGGCTTATTCATGTTGAATACGCGAATTGGCAAGCTGTGATCGCGCGCCAAAGTAAACGCTGACAAGTCCATCACTTTAAGTTCTTTTTCTAGTACTTCTTGATAAGTCAGTTCTTCGTAAAGCGTTGCTTCTGGGTTTTTCACCGGATCATCACTATAAACACCATCAACTTTTGTCGCTTTCAATACCGCATCGGCTTCAATTTCGATACCGCGTAAACAAGCCGCTGAGTCTGTGGTAAAGAAAGGGTTGCCTGTACCGGCAGAGAAGATAACAACACGGCCTGACTTAAGAAGGCTAATGGCTTCTGCCCAGTTGTAGGCATCGCAAACACCGTTTAGCGGTATTGCTGACATCATTCGCGCATTTACAAATGCACGATGAAGCGCATCGCGCATGGCTAAGCCATTCATTACGGTAGCCAGCATTCCCATGTGATCGCCAACAACGCGGTTCATTCCCGCTTTTGCTAAGCCTTCGCCACGGAACAAGTTACCACCACCGATAACAAGACCAACTTGAACACCAAGTTCAACCAGCTCTTTAATTTCTTGCGCCATTCTATCTAGCACTTTAGGGTCTATGCCAAAGCCTTCCGCCCCCATTAGGGCTTCACCACTAAGCTTTAACAAAATGCGTCGGTATGCTGATTTTGGTGTGATACTCATAGTTTGAATTGTCCTCGTAAACCCGTTTTGTCCTATGTCTTTCAACAAGCCACTGATGTAAAAAACATAGGACAAAGCGCTTTCGTTTGTCAGGCAGGCGCGTACTTAATCTCGCCTAGCTTCACACTTACGCATTGCAATGGCAACACTAAAGACGTTCAGCTATAAAAAAGCACCTCCTAAGAGGTGCTTTGTAGTTTATCTAACTATTGCTTAATGCAAAAGATAAACACTCAATTATTTCTTAGCAGCAGCCATTTGAGCAGCTACTTCAGCAGCGAAGTCTTCAGTCTTCTTCTCGATACCTTCACCAACTTCGAAACGTACGAAGTTGATTACGTCTGCGCTGTTGTTCTTAAGAAGCTCAGCAACAGAGATTGAAGGATCTTTAACGAAAGGCTGACCAGTCAAGCTCACTTCGCCAGTGAACTTCTTCATGCGGCCTGCAACCATTTTCTCAGCGATATCAGCTGGCTTACCAGACTGGATAGCGATTTCGATTTGGATTTCTTTCTCTTTCTCAACAACTTCTGCTGGAACGTTTTCAGGCTTAACGAACTGCGGGCTTGCAGCTGCAACGTGCATTGCAACGTCTTTCGCTAGCTCTTCGTCACCGCCAGTAAGGATAGAGATAACACCAATACGGCCGCCGTGTACATACGCGCCTAGTGTATCGCCTTCAACGTTGATAACGCGACGAGGAGAGATGTTTTCGCCGATTTTAGCAACAAGTGCATCACGCGCTTCGCTAACTTTAACGCCGTTCATGTCTGCGTCGTTAAGCGCTTCGATGTCGTTGATGTTGTTAGCAGCTGCTACTTCTAGAAGCTCGTTACCAAATTTAAGGAAACCTTCGTCACGTGCTACGAAGTCAGTTTCACAGTTTAGTTCAAGCATAGTCGCGCGACCCGCTTCAACCTTAGTAAGGATTACACCTTCAGCTGCGATACGGCCTGCTTTTTTAGCCGCTTTCGCTTGGCCTGATTTACGCATGTTTTCAATGGCTAACTCAATGTCACCATCCGTTTCAACCAGGGCTTTTTTACAATCCAGCATACCTGCGCCAGTACGTTCGCGCAGTTCTTTAACTAGTGCTGCAGTCACTGCCATTTTTCAATTCCTCAGCATTAAATATAAATTCGTTAGGTAAAAGGGGCGATGTCGCCCCTCTCAATACGTTTCGTATTGTAGTACTGCCATATTATTAAGATATGACAGTAAGCAATCAGAATTACTCTGCTGCTTCTACGAAGTCGTCTTGCTCAGCTTGTACTTCAAGGTTGCTTTCGCGACCTGAGTTGATAGCGTTTGCAGCAGCATCCAAATAAAGTTGGATAGCGCGGATAGCATCGTCGTTACCAGGGATGATGTAATCAACACCGTCTGGGTTAGAGTTAGTATCAACAACACCAACAACAGGAATACCTAGGTTACGAGCTTCTGTTACAGCAATGTGCTCGTGATCTGCGTCGATAACAAAGATCGCGTCTGGAAGACCGCCCATGTCTTTGATACCGCCAAGGCTGTTTTCAAGCTTGTCCATTTCGCGCTGAAGCATAAGTGCTTCTTTCTTAGTTAGCTTCTCAAACGTACCGTCTTGGCTTTGCTGCTCAAGATCTTTAAGACGCTTGATTGACTGACGTACTGTTTTCCAGTTAGTCAGCATACCACCTAACCAACGCTTGTTTACGTAGTACTGGTCGCACTTAAGAGCAGCATCTTTAACTGCTTCGCCAGCTGCGCGCTTAGTACCAACGAAAAGGATTTTACCTTTCTTAGACGCAACACCTGAAAGGTAGTTAAGTGCGTTGTTGAAAAGTGGAACCGTTTTTTCAAGGTTGATGATATGAACTTTGTTACGAGCGCCGAAGATGAAAGGCTTCATCTTTGGGTTCCAGTAACGAGTTTGGTGACCGAAATGCACACCTGCTTTCAGCATGTCACGCATAGAAACATTAGCCATTTTATTTTCCTCTTGGGGTTAGGCCTCCATATACCCCTTGTATCGATTCAGACCAACCTAAATTGAACTGAACACCCCGATACGAAGTGTCGGTATATGTGTGTTTTAGTAAAATAAATTTACCCTCTAAAACGGTGCCAAGTGCACGTGGCAAAATGAGCTTTCCGTCAGGGCGCGCGCTTTATACCACAATACCACCCAAGCCTCAAGTTTTGAGGGTAAAAAGCGACAATTTGAAGTATTTAGGTTAAAGAAAGTATAGAACCTTTGATAAGGTCGCTTTACACCTCTGACTTTATCAAATAAAAACCAGCAATATCATCACCTTACTAAGAATGACCTGAATAGTGTTATAATGCGTAAGTAATCAAAATTCTTCATCAAACTAGTTTCAAACGATTTGAGAGGCGCTGTGACAGCTATTATCAAAACCCCAGAAGAAATCGAAAAAATGCGCGTAGCCGGTAAATTGGCAGCCGAAGTGCTTACTATGATAGGGCCTTATGTAAAGAAAGGCGTTACCACTGATGAGCTAAATACTATTTGCCACGACTACATTGTAAATGAGCAAAAAGCGGTACCTGCGCCTTTAAACTACGGCCACCCGCCTTTTCCAAAGTCTATCTGTACGTCGGTAAACCACTGTATTTGCCACGGTATTCCTTCTGACAAGAAACTGAAAGACGGCGACATCATTAATATCGACGTGACAGTTATTAAAGATGGCTATCATGGCGATACGTCAAAAATGTTTGTGGTGGGTAAGCCTTCTATTCTTGCAGAACGCCTAATTCGCGTTACCCAAGAATGCTTGTACAAAGCTATTGAGCAAGTGAAACCGGGCATGCGTCTTGGCGATATCGGTCATATTTGTCAAACCCATGCTGAAGCGCATAACTATTCAATAGTTCGTGAATACTGCGGCCACGGTATTGGCGCTAGTTTCCACGAAGAACCACAAATTGTTCACTACGGTAAGCCAGGGACGGGTGATGTGTTAGAGCCAGGCATGTGCTTTACCATCGAACCTATGGTAAACGCAGGCAAGCGCTACTCAAAAGTGCTACCAGACCAATGGACTGTGGTAACTAAAGACAGAAGTTTAAGCGCCCAATGGGAGCACACCCTATTGGTCACTGAAACCGGCGTTGAGATTCTTACGCTTCGCGAAGAAGAAACCTTGGAACGCACCATTTCTCACGGATAAATCGACTTCGACAATATTGATAACGTTTCGAATAATCGCGTTAAAAATATGATTTCAGAAGATTGAGTCTATCGAATTATGCAAAGCAGCCGTTGAATTCGCGGCTGCTTTTTTATTGGCTCGTTAGCTCAAATTCCAACTATCAAAGTTCGGCATCGTGTTCGCACTCCCCTCATATTTACTGCGCTACACACCTATAACAAAAAACCATAAATATTCACAATTCAACCTAACTTATGCATTAATTTGCTACTGCGAACTACTAGCAATTCATGCTATTGTTCTTAGCGTCTAAAAAGAAGTCTATTTCAAAGGTGTATTTTGACGCTGCAATCACTGATAAAGAATATCGACACAATTAGCTCTGTTGATGAAATCCCCGCCATTAAATCGTGCGTGGAAGCCAGTTATGCCTGGATAACGGAGTCCTTCGACGCTACGCCGGTTAATCAACTCGTTACCGGTCGTGCACAGTTCGTCGATGCGTTGCTTTGTCACCTTTGGCAACTTTATGGTTTAGATACCGTCGACGAATTATCGCTTTGCGCCGTTGGTGGTTACGGCCGTGGTCATCTGCAACCTCATTCAGACATCGATTTACTCATAGTTAGTAAAAAGAAACTTAAGCCCGATGTACAAGAAAAAATTGGCATGTTCATCACCCTTTTATGGGATATCAAATTAGATGTTGGGCAGTCAGTTCGCACTATCAAAGAAACGGTTAAGCTAGCAAAAGACGATATTACGATTGCGACCAATTTAGTGGAAAGCCGATTACTTTGCGGCAGTGAAGCCACCTTTGATAAATTGTGGGATGAAGTTAACGGTCGAAACTCATGGTCGAGCAAAGCGTTTTTCTCAGCCAAGTATGACGAGCAAAAAAAACGCCACGCCAAATTCAACGGTACCGCTTATAACCTTGAACCTAACATCAAAGAAAACCCAGGGTGTTTGCGAGATATTCAGTCTATTGGCTGGGTCGCGAAAAAGCATTTTAAAGAATACGACGGCTGGAACTTAGTTGGCCACGGCTACTTTACCGAGCAAGAGCACAGTGAGTTAATTGCTTGTCGCATGCACCTTTGGAAAATGCGCTGTGCACTGCATCTGATTGCAGGCAGAAGCGAAAACCGACTGCTGTTTGATTACCAACCTGACGTCGCAAAAATGATGGGATATGGTGAAGAAGGCAAATCATCTGTCGAGAAAATGATGCGGGACTTTTTCCGTACCGTGGCGCGGGTGTCTGAGCTAAACCAAATGCTGCTTCAGCGCTTCAAGTACGACATGCTGAACCAAAGCGTTCAGAAAAGCGTGATCATAAACGAAGATTTCGAACTGCTCGATAACATGATATCGCCACGACACGAAACCGTGTTCTCCTCTCCCGAAGCAATCTTGGACTTTCTGCATTTGGTGGCTAACACGCCAGAAGTACAAGGCCTCAGTACGATTTGCATACGTCAGCTGCGCAACGCTCACCGCGCTTTTGAAGCAGAATACTATGTTGAGCGCCCGCTGTGCCGCGAAAAATTCATGCGCTTAATGAAACAGCCTGAGTTCTTTGATTTTGCATGGGACATCATGCATCAATACGGCATTTTACAAGCTTACCTTCCTGAATGGGATGCCATTGTTGGTATGATGCAGTTCGACCTGTTTCACGCCTACACGGTGGACGAACACACTCACCGATTAGTGAAGCATGTTAACTACTTTTTCTCAAAGGCAAATAAAGACTTCCCACGCTGCGGCAGAATTTGCAGAAACCTTGATAAACCAGAAGTGCTTTACATCGCTGCTATTTTCCACGATATCGCCAAAGGTAGAAATGGCGATCATTCCACATTAGGCGCCCAAGATGTAGCAAAGTTCTGTCAGCAACACGATGTTCCCAGCGACGATGCTGAAATGATTGCATGGCTTGTAGAAAACCACCTACTGATGTCAGTGGTAGCCCAACGCCGCGATATTTATGACCCTGACGTTATAAGCGAGTTTGCTGGCGCGGTAAGAAGCCACAATCACCTTAATTTGCTTTATACGCTCACCCTTGCCGATATTCGTGCCACCAATGACAATCTTTGGAACGACTGGAAAGCATCTTTACTTCGCGAATTATATTTAATGACGCAAAAGGCATTGGATAATGGACTACAGTGTCAAGTAACATTGAACGAGCGAGTAACTACTCACAAACACCAAGCAAGGCAAATTTTGCAAGAGCGCGCTATTGAGCCTGTTGCTATTGATGCATTGTGGGCCCGCCTGGACGACGATTACTTTGTTCGCTTTAAGCCTACTCAAATCGCGTGGCATACTGACGAAATTATTAAAGCTCAGAATGAATGGCTTACACCAGAGCACGATGGCCTGTTAGTAAAAGCAAATGACAACAGTGCGAAAGGTGGCACTGAGGTGTTTGTTTACGGCAAAGATAGAAAAGCATTGTTTGCGCAAGTCGCGTCAGTGCTGGACAGTCGCAACTGTTCAATTCACGACGCCCACGTTACCGTGACCAGAGATGGCTATGTGTTCGATAGCATGCTTATTCTTGAAAATGACGGCAGTCGTATAAGCTCAGAGTCTCGCATTGCGTCCATTGAAAATGCTATTTCTGCCCAACTTGAAAAGCCGGGGCGTTCGCACGAAAATAAGCGTAAATTGCCTCGGCAAATGAAACAACTTGACGTGCCTACTAAGGTACGCTTTTTCAATATCAACGATGAAGCCACGCTTATTGAGTTAGAAGCCCTAGACGCTCCGGGCATTTTAGCTAAAATTGGTCACGCATTCGTTGATACTAATATGACGCTTAAGCTTGCGAAAATTGCCACCATTGGCGAGCGAGCCGAAGATATTTTTATCGTCAGCAATGAGGCTGGCAAAGCATTAACCCAAGAACAACAGGTGAACCTTAAAAAGCGTATCCTGTTCAAACTCGACCAACTTGAAGATATCACAATACCATGAATGAATTGAAAGCCATCATTGAAGACGCCTTCGAAAATCGCGATAGCATTAGCCCTTCATCTGCACCTGATGAAGTAAGAGATGCAGTAGCACAAGCTATTGACCTTTTAAACACAGGTAAAGCGCGCGTTGCAGAAAAAATTGCTGGCGAATGGGTAGTACATCAATGGCTTAAAAAAGCTGTTCTACTTTTCTTCCGTCTTCACAACAACGATGTGATTGAAGGCGCCGAAAGTAAATTTTATGACAAAGTACCGCTTAAGTATACAAACTATACTGCTGAACAGTTTGCGGCTGACGGCGCGCGTATTGTTCCACCAGCAGCGGTACGTACGGGTACATTCGTAGGTAAGAACGCGGTTGTTATGCCTTCTTACGTAAACATTGGTGCGTTTGTTGATGAAGGTACTATGGTTGATACATGGGCGACAGTAGGCTCGTGCGCGCAAATTGGTAAGAATGTTCACCTTTCAGGTGGCGTGGGTATTGGCGGCGTATTAGAACCACTTCAGGCTAACCCCACCATTATTGAAGATAACTGCTTTATCGGCGCGCGTTCTGAAATCGTAGAAGGCGTGATTGTTGAAGAAGGTTCTGTTATCTCAATGGGCGTTTACATCGGTCAGAGCACTCGTATTTATGACCGCGAAACCGGTGAAGTTCACTATGGCCGTGTACCAGCAGGTTCAGTAGTAGTGGCGGGCAACCTGCCAAGCGCAGATGGTAAATACAGCCTTTACGCCGCTATCATCGTGAAGAAAGTAGATGCGAAGACCCGCGCGAAAGTAGGTATCAACGCGCTACTTCGCGGCGTAGAATAAGCAGTACTTCTGGCTTGTCGCTAACGGCTCGGGTTAATTTCAATTAGCCGAGCCACATGCTGAAAGACTCACAAATTAAAAGAGGCGCTTATACGCCTCTTTCTTTTCGTAATCAGGACACTCCTAAGACTTAAGCCAACAGCTTATCTTTAATGGTGTTAACCCACTCTACTACGTCTTTTTCGGGCTCTAGGGTTTCAATCGCGTCAACTTCTAACATATCGGCAACTGCGTTACCTTGTAGCTCGGTCAGTAACGCATGAAACTGTTTACCCGCACCACAGAAACTATCGCCATAGCTGCTATCGCCTAGCGCTGCTACCGCGAATGGCTTGCCGGTTAGCATTGGCGATTCGTCTTTCAGATCTGAAAACACAAACTCAAGGTTTGGTGGTATATCGCCCTGCCCTGTTGTAGAGGTAATGATCAAAAGTGCGTCAGCATCAGTAAAATCTGCAACCGACGGGTCGCTTTCTAGTGAGCAATCCACGCCCTGTTCAGCTAAGTTCTCTTCCACCTGCTCAGCTACGTGTTGCGCATTGCCGTAAACCGTACCCGCAATAATTTTCAATGTTGCCATTTTTACCTCTTAAACCAATGATCGTCGCCTTTGTCGACAGGCGGAAATTCTTACTATTTTATCAACCTAAACGCAAAACGGCGCTAATTTTTCGAGCCATAGTCGCATTTCACTGTGCATCTGTGAATTAATCGTTACCCACTTTCCAGTGATAGGATGAGAAAAGCCCATTTGAGTACAACTTAAGGCCAAATTGTTAAAATTAAAGTGCTGCTTGGCGAATTTGTTTTGTTTGCCGTCCCCGTGGGTCGTGTCGCCGATAATGGGGTGACGAATATGAACCATGTGCCGACGAAGCTGATGTTTACGACCGGTACTAGGAGAAAGCTTAACTAGCGAATATCGTGCACTTTGGTATTTGCCCACAGGCTCAGGCACTTCGAATTTTGCCACTGACTGATACATAGTTGATGCAGGTTGTGGCGGCTGCTGCGGGCGCTTATGCTTGTCTGCAATTTTGTCGTAGCGGTATTTTAGGGCGTAATCGATATATCCGGTATGGTGCACAAAACCGCGAACGATAGCGTGATACGTTTTTATTACCTGCTTGTCCATCATCTGCTGCCCAAGCTTTGCAGCAATTTCTGAGCTAAAGCTAAACACCAGCACACCTGACGTGGGTCGGTCTAATCGGTGAGCTGGGTATACGTGCTGGCCTATTTGATCTCTGAGTGTCTGCACCGCAAACACAGTTTCGTGTCTATCGATCGGGCTTCTATGTACTAATAGGCCTGGCGGCTTCTCAATCGCAATGATGTGTTCATCTTGGTACAACACAGGTAAATGAAGAGCGTTAACACGACCGTCCTCACCAGCGCTTGCCTTTCCTATTATTTGCTCATCTGAATGCACAGTTAATTGGCCTTTTAAATCGTTCTTCATAGTGCGTTGTATTTGCTCACCCAATGTCTCCATTGGCAATGTTATCAATAACTTGAAGCTGAGACAGGGTGCGCTGATTCGCCGATGATAGGTATATTTGCGCTGCAGGCGTAATTTGCATAGGCGGAAGAGGCTGTTCCTGCGTCAACAAGACGCGCATTTTGGGAATAAAAATAAAAGCCAACCAACTCTCAAACGCTAAACAATCGACCGCAAAAGGAACCGCACTTTCCATAGCATTTTTTAGGTCTTGTTCCGCAGGCTCTTCATTTGGCCAAATACCATCTTGATACATGTCTGTTTCTAATTGTATCAATGCTTTAGTTAATGCTATGTGATGAGTGCTATTCGTTTTAATCACATCCTCTCCGCAATTCAAAAACGCTTTACTTTCGAAGCGCGCAGTATAGCAGGGGCTAAAGGTCAACATAAGTCTGCGTGTCTTATCGTTGAATTTCTTCTGCTGTGATACCATTACTCGTATTTGTTGGCGGTCACTCATAGAAGTCCCCATAGATAGATTTGCCCACTGACAAATTTTGATTAAAGCAGTATTTTGGAACGAGTTATGAGCGCTAACAGTATTAATTCTATCAGCGAGTTTTTGTTACATGCAGGCACTGAATACCAGGTTTTTGATTTAGGTCGTCGCCTTGAACCCACAGATAGTCAGACTTTTCTAGAAATAGAAAACGGCAGTGCTTACGCGCCTTACCCTCGTCAGCAGCACGCGTGGTTCGGCATCGTCTTTTGGAATAAAAATGCTTCTACGCAACACTATATTTGGTTTGTGAAACTGCCGCTTGATGAGCAAGGTTTAGTGGTTGCCGCTGCAAGAAATCATTTTCTAGAGATTATTGTTGATGCACTAGGTCAGTCTGTTGCTGAAGATACTGAAAACGCACAAACACTGCCTGACAATCCTTATTCGTTTGTTCCCAATCAATCGCAGCTTGCTCAATTTAACGCACTAGTTAAACGCACCCTAAGCCAACCTTTAAGTGAAGAGGCGCAAAAAGTTGAGGCCTACGTTCAAGCCCCGCAACTTGTTGATTGGCAGCAAATATCCATGCAGAGCGTGGCCGACTTTGTACATAGCCTAAGCCATCACCCCAAACAAGATGTATTAGCGCAGGCAATTAAAACCAACACCTCACTTTACTCGGACGTTTTCCTTAACACATTGATGGAAATGAGTGAAAGCGTTTCTCTGCCTGAAAATTTATTAGCGGCGTATTTGGATGAGATAGATAAAAGTGACGACATCAATTTAGCGGCGTTAAGAGGCACGTCAGAGGGTACCTTTAACCCGACCATTAACAACAAACTACTCGAACTATTAAAAAGCGAAAAGTCGCAGAGACTTGATATTTTAAGCGTTATTGCAGCACGTCATTTCGAGCAAATGGAACCACTACTGCTTAGTGCCTTTTTAGAGCAGGCGGCAAACGTTGATGAAAAAGAGGGTCATAAGGGCGCCTTATTCGCAGGCTTCTTTTCAGATTTAGTTCAAATCCCGAAGTTACGCAGACAAGTGCTAACACTTCTGCATTCCAAAGCCAACCCTCAGATTCTCAGTAATGCATTTCAACAATTGTTTGCACAAGCGAGAAAGTAAATGACGTTACTTGAGTTAGTGGTGTGGATGGTTATTGGGTTTACTGGCTATCAGTTTTGGCGCATTCGAGCCATTTCTGAGCAAACAAACACTTACCTAAAGCAATACTGCGATAAACACGGTTTACAATTGCTGAGTGTGGCAAGAGCTAAAACACGATTTTCATTCAAATATGGAAAGCCTGACTGGCACAGTGTATTCAACTTTGAGTTTTCGAGTAATGGTGAGGATCGATATACTGGGGAAGTTGAATTGATAGGTGTAAGGGTTATGCGAACAGAGGTGCCGCCGCATAGAGTTTAAGCTTCTATGTCAAAAAGCGTGAGCGGTTCTTAATTCACCATTCAGGTCAGGTTTTACATAACAAATGCATACGGATTGGTAATAAACATGACCCGTCCTAAGATAGGTTGACAGTTTTTAGGCCAGCTCCAGTAGCTGGCCTTTTTGTTTGTGCACCTGATTAGGAGTTTTCATATCCAAACTAAGGTGCGGCCTCATTTCGTTGTAAATCTTAA
>NZ_JAKREY010000049.1:0-1116 GCF_022348265.1 Alteromonas sp. Cnat3-28 | reverse complement strand
CTTCGAAGGCACACGAACTGCGCAATAATCCATGCCCTCAGCCCAATTCTCTAGTTCTGCATCAAAACTGAAAAGCTTGCCTACTAAAGATTTATCTATCATCGTCAATTCTCAATAAATGCATAACATTAAGCTAAGCGGCGCATTTGCGTGGGGCATAATGGCGAAGCCGCCCCGCGTAAATGCGTCCGAGCGACCGAAGGGAGTGGTCTTAAGCGCCTTGTTATAAGCAGAGCCAGTTCCTTTGGTCTTTTTAAAAACTGTTGAAGCCAGCATACGATTGATTGTTAACACAAACAAGCAAAACGACTGTGCACAGATGTTTTTGATTTGACTGAAGCTAGCCGCCATCTGAGCTACCAAGTGTAATGGCGCTTGCTGTCTGAAAATAAGAGCTTGAAGGTAAAGCGCCTATTACACCACCTTTGAGTTGAAAGCGGCGGATTTAAACCTACCACAAGCCAGAGCGACGCAAACGAAAACAGGCAAAGGCAGTTGCACTGAGATTTTTATAAAGCCAAACGCAGTTTAGGCTGACGCCTTATAACTTTTCAATAACGGGCGCAGACATGTGGGGCATAATGGCGAAGCCGCCCCGCGTGTATGCGTCCCAGCGAACGAAGTGAGCGAGTTTATTGAGTTGTTAGGCCGTGCTGATAAGTTAGTCACGGCTATTAATAAAATTTTGTAACTCATCTGAGAAGCCACTAATTTGTTTAGCTTCTAGAAGGCCGTCTGATTTCATTAATGCAAGTTGCAGCATAGCTTTAGACCTTGCGTTGTAATCGAATATGTTGGCGATACGTTTGTCGCTGTTTTCCATCAATTTATACAAATAAAGATATTTTGCATGATTTGAAAGTTCGGGATCATCGATTCCTTTACGCACATCGTCTAAAACTTGCTGGCAGCATTTATCTAATGCATCTGCCTTAACTTGTTTGAAGTGTTTCCAATCTGCCTCTGAAATCATGTTTTACCTCTATAGGCCTAACTTCCAAATATGGGGCGCAAACACGTGTGCAACAATGGCGAAGCCGCGCACGTGTTTGCGTCCCAGCGAGCGGCAGCGAGTGCCATAATTTGTTTGTTATGTGACTTTACCCTAAATAAGAG
>NZ_JAKREY010000048.1:0-1195 GCF_022348265.1 Alteromonas sp. Cnat3-28 | reverse complement strand
TAATGCCGATCAGTTAAGAAAATTTTCATGATCGGTTGACCGATCTTTTTAAGGCTTCAAAATCCGATATCAGTCTCTGGTATCGGATTTTTTAATGTCTTTACTTACAAACCTCGATGAAACATTCAGCCATGCAGAAGATTTAAATGCCATCGATAAACTGATGTCGTTTGTTGACCCTGAACTTCTTCAGCAAGCCTATGAGCTATCAGGTGTGGCGACTGTCAGACGTCGCCGTTTGCCTTTAGATTCGGTAGTGTTAACCATTGTCGGCATGAGTCTTTTTCGTAACGATCCTGTCTGGGACATCGCGAATAAACTCAATGTTTCGCTTCCGGGTAAAAACCGCTTTGTTGCTCCGAGTGCAGTGGTACAAGCCCGCCAAAGGTTGGGTGATGATGCTGTCGGTCACGTCTTCAAATTGATGGCACAGCGGGCATTCACTGAATATGCCTTTGAACAGTGGTGTGGTTTAAATGTACTGGCGGTTGACGGCGTAATGTTCCGTGCTCAGGATACTGCTGAGAACCTTGATGCATTTGGTTGTGACCGGAATGCTAAGGGTGATAATCCGTACCCACAGGTACGCATGTGTAGTCTGATGGAAACGTCCAGCCACCTTCTGTTGGCCAGTGAATTTGACAGCCGGGATGTGGGAGAGATGTCTCTTGCACAGCGGCTTGTTCCTTCGGTTCCCGATAACTCTCTGACCCTTTTTGACAGAGGGTATTATTCGCTGGGGCTACTGTACTTGTGGATGACTAAAGGCGTTAATACGCACTGGATGCTCCCCGCCCGTAAAGATTTACAGTATACTGTGAGACATCAACTCAGCGAGGATGATGCTGTTATCACGCTTAAAACCTCTCCTCAAGCCAGGAAGAAATTTGATGGTTTACCCGAAACCATTGAAGCGAGACTGACCCGCTACAAAGTAGATGGAAAGTCTTACCGCGTGCTCAGTTCAATGGTCGATGCAATGCAGTTTCCCTACGAAGAAGTTGTCAATGTGTATGTTCAACGCTGGGAAATCGAACTGGGCTTCAGAGAAATGAAACAGACACTACATCAGGCAAAACTGACACTGCGCAGTAAGAAACCTGAGATGGTTCGACAGGAACTCTGGGGGCTGTTGGTAGCCTACAACCTGATTAGAATGATGATGCTGGATGCCGTAAAAGACATGCCGGAATTA
>NZ_JAKREY010000047.1:0-1701 GCF_022348265.1 Alteromonas sp. Cnat3-28 | reverse complement strand
ACTAACCCCATCAATTAACCTTCCGGCACCGGGCAGGTGTCACACCCTATACGTCCTCTTACGAGTTTGCAGAGTGCTGTGTTTTTAATAAACAGTCCCAGCCACCTGGTCACTGCGGCCTCCATTTGCTTACCACGCGAAGTGTTCACAAACAGAGGCGTACCTTCTCCCGAAGTTACGGTACAATTTTGCCGAGTTCCTTCACCCGAGTTCTCTCAAGCGCCTTAGTATTCTCTACCTGACCACCTGTGTCGGTTTGGGGTACGGTTCATATAATCATAAGTTTAGAAGCTTTTCCTGGAAGCAGGGCATCAACAACTTCACTCCCTTGGGAGCTCGTCTCGTGTCTCGGCCTTGAAAACCCGGATTTACCTAAGTCTTCAGCCTACTCACTTTCACTTGGACAACCAACGCCAAGCTTGCCTAGCCTTCTCCGTCCCTCCATCACTGATTATATAAGTACGGGAATATTAACCCGTTTCCCATCGACTACGCATTTCTGCCTCGCCTTAGGGGCCGACTTACCCTGCCCTGATTAGCATGGGACAGGAAACCTTGGTCTTCCGGCGTGGGAGTTTTTCACTCCCATTATCGTTACTCATGTCAGCATTCGCACTTGTGATATGTCCAGCAAGCTTTACAACTCACCTTCATCCACTTACACAACGCTCCCCTACCCAGCAAGTAAACTTGCTGCCGCAGCTTCGGTATATTGCTTAGCCCCGTTACATCTTCCGCGCAGGCCGACTCGACTAGTGAGCTATTACGCTTTCTTTAAAGGGTGGCTGCTTCTAAGCCAACCTCCTAGCTGTCTATGCCTTCCCACATCGTTTCCCACTTAGCAATATTTTGGGACCTTAGCTGGCGGTCTGGGTTGTTTCCCTCTCCACGACGGACGTTAGCACCCGCCGTGTGTCTCCCGGATAGTTCTCATTGGTATTCGGAGTTTGCAAAGGGTTGGTAAGTCGGGATGACCCCCTAGCCTTAACAGTGCTCTACCCCCAATGGAATTCGTCCGAGGCTCTACCTAAATAGATTTCGGGGAGAACCAGCTATCTCCCGGTTTGATTGGCCTTTCACCCCCAGCCACAAGTCATCCCCTAACTTTTCAACGTTAGTGGGTTCGGTCCTCCAGTTGATGTTACTCAACCTTCAACCTGCTCATGGCTAGATCACCGGGTTTCGGGTCTATACCTAGCAACTAAACGCGCAGTTAACACTCGCTTTCGCTACGGCTCCGTTATTCACTTAACCTTGCTACTAAATATAAGTCGCTGACCCATTATACAAAAGGTACGCAGTCACCCCGAAGGGCTCCCACTGCTTGTACGTATACGGTTTCAGGTTCTATTTCACTCCCCTCACAGGGGTTCTTTTCGCCTTTCCCTCACGGTACTGGTTCACTATCGGTCAGTTAGGAGTATTTAGCCTTGGAGGATGGTCCCCCCATATTCAGTCAAGATAACACGTGTCCCGACCTACTCGATTTCACTGTAAAGAATCCGTCGTGTACAGGGCTATCACCTTGTATCGCTCCTCTTCCCAAAGGATTCCACTAAATTCTAAACAGCTTAAGGGCTGCTCCCCGTTCGCTCGCCGCTACTAGGGGAATCTCGGTTGATTTCTTTTCCTAAGGGTACTTAGATGTTTCAGTTCCCCTCGTTTGCCTCGTTAACCTATGTATTCAGTTAACGATACCTA
>NZ_JAKREY010000046.1:0-2601 GCF_022348265.1 Alteromonas sp. Cnat3-28 | reverse complement strand
TGCATATTCCGGCCTGATCTGAACAGCGATTCTGGAAACACTTGAACACCTATTCTGGAATTATTTGAACACTGATTCCGGATTTATTTAGTACAGTTTTGGGCTTATTTCCGGAATCGGTGTTCAAGTACACCGGAATCATTTCAACGCATTGAAATCACTATTAATTTGATAACTTAACCACTGACTTTTCGTTGGCGAGTGAGGGTTAGGTTTGAAAAGGATTACAATGCGTAAAATCAGAGAGGTTTTAAGGCTGCATTTCTCGGCGGAATTGAGTATCCGCGAGATTCATCGCAGCACCAAAGTCAGTGTCGGCAGTATTCAAACACTGCTCAGCAAAGCCAAGTCCATGAACTTATCCTGGCCGTTGCCAGATGAACTGGATGATACCCAGTTGGCCCGACTCTTTTACCCGCAAGCCGATACCCGTCATGCCAAGCGATTTCAGGAGCCAGACTGGGCAGACTTGCGCAAGCAGTTGAGCCGTAAAGGCGTAACCAAACTGCTGCTGTGGGAAGAATACACACAGCAATACCCTAATCGTTGTTACAGTTACTCTCAGTTCTGCGACCGTTATCTGCACTGGCTGAAGAAACAGCGCCGTTCGATGCGCCAGCATCACCGGGCGGGTGAAGTATTGTTCGTGGACTATGCGGGGCAAACCATGCCTGTCGTGAATCCACAAACAGGCGAAATCCGACACGCGCAAATCTTCGTCGCGGCCATGGGCGCGAGCAGTTATTACTACGCTGAAGCGACCTGGACACAGGGCTTACAAGACTGGCTGGGCAGTCATGTGCGGGCGTTTGAGTATCTCGGTGGCGTACCCGCCATAGTAGTGCCGGATAACTTAAAAAGTGCCGTCACCAAAGCCTGTAAAAGCGACCCGGATATCAACCCAGCCTATCAGCAACTAGCGGCTCATTATGATACGGCCATCGTGCCTGCCAGACCGTACAAACCCAAAGATAAAGCCAAGGCCGAAGTGGGTGTGCAAATCATCGAACGATGGATATTAGCCCGGCTTCGCCATCATACCTTCTTCTCGCTGTATGAGCTGAACCAGTGTATCCGAGCCTTGCTGACAGAGGTGAACAATAAACCGTTCAAACAAATGACAGGCACACGTCAGCAGTGGTTCGACGAACTCGATAAGCCTGCATTAAAACCACTGCCGCGCCATGCCTATGAATACACCGACATCCGCCAGGCTAAAGTGAACATCGATTACCATGTGCAGTACGAGAATCACCTGTACTCGGTGCCGCATCAACTGGTGAGTGAACGGGTAGAACTCCACGCAAAGCCACGCTTGGTAGAAATCTACTTCCAGGGCAAACGTGTGGCCAGCCATCCACGCAATGACCGTTATGGCTTTACCACCACGCCGCAACACATGCCTGCACAACATCAGCATTACCATAAGGTGAGCGAAGGCAGCCTGATGAACTGGGCCAAGGACATCGGTGATGACGTGCTTGTCTGGGTGAAAGCCCAGCTTAAACGCAAACCGCATCCTCAACAGGCGTTCCGCGTCTGTCTGGGTGCATTGCGATTGGCCAGTCAGCATCCGCCGCAGCGGCTCAATACGGCCTGCAAACTGGCTAATCAGCATCAGCTCTATCGCCTGCAACAGCTCAAAGACATCTTAAACAGCAATCAGGACAAGCTCATCAGTGAATCCAGCCAGGACACCCTGACACTCCCTCAACACCACGAGAATATCCGTGGCCCACAGAGCTTCCACTAAGGAGAAAATCCATGCTAACCACCACACTGTCACAACTGCACCAACTCAAACTCAGCGGCATGGCTAAAGCCCTGAGTCAGCAACTGGAACAACCGGGCCAATATCAGGACTTATGCTTCGCCGAACGCCTGCAACTGCTGACCGACCAGGAAATCCATGAACGGGACAACCGTAAGCAACAGCGCCTGCTTAAACAGGCGCAACTGAAACTCGCGGCCAACGCCCATGACATCGACTATCAGCATCCGCGCGGACTGCAAAAAAGTGTGATGACAGGGTTACTGCAATGCGACTGGCTACAACGGCAACAAAACCTGTTACTCACCGGGCCGTGTGGCACCGGGAAAACCTATATCGCCTGCGCGATTGCAAACACCGCCTGCCTTAAAGGCCACACGGTGAAATACTACCGGGTGAGTCGTCTGCTGATGGAACTCACCCAAGCCAAAGCGGATGGCACGTACAGCAAGAAGCTCAAAAGCCTGGCAAAACTTAACCTGCTCATCCTGGATGACTGGGGCCTTGAACCGTTAAAGGCGGCTCAGCGCAACGACCTGATGGAAATCATGGATGACCGCCACGGAAGCAGCTCAACTATCCTCATCAGCCAGTTACCCACCGACCAATGGTATCAATCCATCGGCGATAACACGCTGGCTGACGCCATCCTCGACCGCCTGATGCACAACGCTCACCGGATCAAACTAAAAGGGGAATCAATGCGAAAAACACTGGCGACCGTTGACGCCACTTGAACACTTAAGGTAAAAATCGACTAGCCAACGATGCGTTGATCTGAGGTGTTCAAATAAAACCGGAATGAGTGTTCAAGTAAATCGGAATACGCA
>NZ_JAKREY010000045.1:0-3196 GCF_022348265.1 Alteromonas sp. Cnat3-28 | reverse complement strand
TCCATTAAGTAGGCTTTTGACGCACGCCGTTACCGCATTTAGACGAGTTTTATGCATATTGTAGCTGACAAGCGTAACGACTTTGTTCACAATAGATAGAGCATTCATGGCTGTTTGGCCTCAGTGAAGTTTGGCGATTGATCTGATCACCAAACGTCATGAATGTTCCTATCTTTTTTATCTCGTTGATATCGTTATATTATTTGTGGGGATACCTCAGACTCTGACCCCATTTTTTAAGCGGCTTTCACTTTGGGAGAGTCTTCGTGCTCAGTAGCGCTGCTTTGAGTATCGCTTTTTATGTTGCGTGACTCATCTGCAGTTTGGCTATCGCGTACGTTCTTCTGCACCGTAATAGCGGCAAAGAGGCTTAGAGTGAAGGCCATGCCGAAGAAGCCTTTTTCACTTAATAAAAGCTCAGCATTTAATAAGCCAACCACTAACAATACGATGGCTGATGCAGTAGCTACAGCTGATGCAAGGAAATACGCTTTGGTAGTTGGCACACCTTCCATTTTATCGCGTACCGTTTTTTGTAAGCTCACTACAGAAAACAAGCCAAATAACATAATAGTGAAGTAATAACCTTTTTCATTAAGCGCCATTGGGGCATTGTAAAGGCCGATAAAATAAGCGCCTACACCCACAATTAGGGCTGCCAGTGATGCTATTCGAAATGCTTTCGTTGGTTTATTCTGAGTCTGCATTGTTAAATTCCTCGATAATAGTTGTCTCACCGTTGCTCGCAAAAATAACTGCCTTTTCCGATAAATCGTATTTCTGCATGTAACGAGCAAGGCTTCCAAATGTAGTTGTTTCCACCTTACGACCGTGATCGGACAGCGTCACGCCGTCGCTGAACATACTCGCCAAGCCAAGTTTGGCGCGGCTCATGTTTACTTTTTGCGGCGTAAAATATGCCTTTGCATTAGCTTTTAGCTGGGCTATATCTGTGGTGGAGTACACCGCAGCATTCAGCACATCTAGGGTGTACTCGGTACAGTTTTGTCGTTCACTGTTGAATGGGTTAGCAACCACTGAATAGCGTGGGTTATGCAACAATTTTGCTCTATCTTCGCTGTACATACTTATAAGCGCTTGCTGCACGGCAACCGATGGGATAATCAGACCAGCCTCGAGCGCATAAGCACTCCAGAAAAAATCTACAGGATAATCTGTAACTAAATGACTCACGTCTTGTTCATCAGCATCTTGATACAAATTATGGATTGCATAGCCTTTAGCAGTCTCTCCATTATCTAGCTGAATGCTTGAGTAGATAGCAATAGCAGTGTGCGTAAAGCGAATGCCCTCCGGCATGTCTTCAATCGGTCTGCCTCGCCTTGCAATAATGAAGGCACGAGCTCCTTGGCTTGCCGCATACTTTTCTACTTCTTTAGAAAAAATGGCAATGGCTTCTGGTGAAAACGAAGGTTTTCCGTGCTGCTGACTACCTGCCAAAGCGTGATTAGCGTTGGCAGTAAGTAGTACCAAAGCCACAGCTATTGAATACAAAAATGTTTTCATACTCTTCCCTGCTTAAATTCTCTCGACTTGCACTGAATAAGAGCCATCTAAAGCGCTCGCGATTTATTATGAAGCGCTAGATGCACAACGCTTCGCTGTAGCAGTGTTTTACCAAACTATAGCCACTTTTATAGCGTCCAATCGCGCTTCAAAGTTCGAGCAATTAATTAACCGTTAGCGTTTAGTTGTGGTAGTAGTTGTCGTAGTCGTTGTTGTGTTAGTGGTCGCAACGACTTTGTTTGGCGCAGGGTCTGCAGTAATGATTGTTTCGGTAATCACTAACGGCTGGTTATTATCAACGGAGGAATGATGACTAGCTCCGTGAATACTGCGGCTACTCTCGTCAATCACACTTTCAGCAACTGCGCTACCTGCCACTACAGCACTGCCGGTTAGTATCACCGGAACAGCGACTACGGCACTCGCTACTGACGCCGTCGTTGCTAAGCCTTCAGATGCAGCAAGTGCGCTATGTTTACTGGCTTTGCCACTGTGGTCGGTAGAGTCATCTGCCATTACAGAATGGGTAAGAAGCGCACTACCTAATAGTGCAGTTAACATCAATGTTGAACGCGAATTTTTCATATCACTTGCTCCTAGTATGTAAAGGCGAGATGTGCCTGAACATGTTCTACACTAGAACCAAGAATAAATTTCGTAAACCACAACCGCTGATGTAGTATTAAATTACACCACAAGTATAAATATTTAATACCATGAGCCAAATTAACCTTGTTTACGACACGCTTAAACAATGTTTACGAGAGCAGCGATTTACCTACAAACAGATCGCACAGAAACTGAACGTAAGCGAGGCCAGCGTAAAACGAAATTTCTCTCTACAGGCTTTCAGCCTCGACAAGCTGGAACAGATTTGTGAATGCCTAAATTTGTCATTGAGCGACCTTTTTAGCCTGTCGCAAAAGCAGCAGGAAAAAATTTCCCAGCTATCTGAGCAACAAGAAATGGAGTTACTTGCCAATCCCAAGCTACTGCTTGCAGCCGTATGTGTGCGTGATGGCTGGCGATTCTCGGAAATCATCAAGCACTACAATATTTCTGAGGTCGAGGGCATTAAGCTAATGACAACCTTAGACAAACTTAAGCTTATAGAGCTGTTACCGAATAACCGCTACAAGCTGCTCATTGCGCAAAACTTTCGCTGGATCCCTGGTGGTCCGCTAGAAAAATTTATGGAGCAGGAAGTAATGGTGAAGTTTATGGCTCCAAAGAAGAACGAGCCATGGATGTTTCGTTTCTATTTACGCGGCCGCTATTCTCAGACCTCGATTTCCATTATTCAGCGCCGTCTTGAACAACTGCGACAAGAAGCAGCTAAACTCAGCAGCGAAGATAATGCCCTACCAATTGAAGAACGCCAGCACATTGGTATTTTAATGGCGATGCGGCCTTGGGAGCCTTCACTTTTTGAAAACATGAAGCGAAAATAACCCTGTCGAAGTATATTTGGGGGGTCAGAGTACATTAAATAGAAAAGTACTCTGACCCCATTAGTTTACTACTCAGAAAAGTACTCTGACCCTGAGGTATCCCCACAAATAATATTGCGATATCAATAAGATAAAAAAGATAGGAACATTCATGACGTTTGGTGATCAGATCAATCGCCAAACTTCACTGAGGCCAAACAGTCATGAATGCCCTATCT
>NZ_JAKREY010000044.1:0-5214 GCF_022348265.1 Alteromonas sp. Cnat3-28 | reverse complement strand
GACCAAAGGAAATGGCTCTGCTTCTAACAAAGCGCTAAAGACCACTCCCTTCGGTCGCTCGGACGCATTTACGCGGGGCGGCTTCGCCATTATGCCCCACGCAACTGCGCCGCTTAGCTTAATGTTAGAAGGCGTCAGCCTAAACTGCGTTTGGCTTAATCAAACAATCAGTTCAACTAGCCTCACCTGTCTTTACTAGCATCGCTTTGGCTTTTGGTAGTTTTAATGTCGCCGCTTTAAGTCCTGCGGTTGCGCATTAGGCGCTTTGTCACCAAGTTCTTATTTTGGGTCAGCAAGCGCCAATGCGTTTGTTAGTACAAATGGCGGCTTGCTACAGTTACTTCAAAAACATCACCGCGCTGTCGTTTCACTTGTTTGCTTAAACAATCAATCGTATGCTGGCTTCATTAGTTTTTAAAAAGGCCAACGGAACAGGCTCTGCTTCTAACAAAGCGCTTAAGTCGTTCCCTTCGGTCACTGGGACGCTTACACGCGGGGCCACTTCGTTATTATGCCCCACGTGCAATCGCCCCTTAGCTTAGCGTTATGTTCTAAAAAGGAAAAGTTCAGTTGGATTCTTTTTTTGCTATTGCAGTTTTTCTCTTTGGCTTCGTCTTCATAGCCGCTGCAATTTTATTTGCTTATCTAGCTTATAATGACCAACTAAGAGGAATTGACTGGTTGAAACCTGCTTTACTTATAAGTTTTTGCTTATTTGTCGCTTACAACACTTTTTCAAGTGGCTATTACCGTATGCTCAAAAGCGGCTTAATAGGATGAAAGTGGGCGAACATAACAAACGCATAAACTCGCTCGCGGGCTCGCTGGGACAAAAACACGTAGGCTCCCTTCGCTTCGCTCAGTATTATAGCCTACGTATTTTTGCCTGTTATGCGGGCCGTTATGCACCTACGGACACATTGAATGGACTCAGACATTGAATTAAATATCAGCTTTAGATTCTTTTCGCTTACAGAAGAATTATCCAACGAAATCAAATCAAGCCTTGAAGCCTCATCTTGTAGACCTAATAAAAAATTAGGTGGTTTTGTCGTGTGCGTGCCTCTGACACCATCTTCACTGGAATTTATAGGAAGTTTTATAACTTCTAATAATGTAGAAGTAGAGAATACAGATATCTTCGTTTCATTTGTAACTGAGTACGATTCAAGAGTCATTGATCTGCCAAATTTTATCACTAAAGCTTCTTTTTCTATTGGCTCACCGGTTACACTCTCATATACGGTGGTTTAGGTGCATAACAACTCAATAAACTCACTCACTTCGTTCGCTGGGACGCATACACGCAGGGCGGCTTCGCCATTATGCCCCACGTGCCTGCGCCCGTTATTGAAAAGTTAGGTGCTTCTAAGGATTGAAAATGAATAATTCAGAAAAATTTAAATCGTATCTTCTTAGCTATCAAAAAAAAGATATCGAAGCGGTTTCAAAACTCTTTGCACCCGATATTCATTTAAGAGATTGGAAAATCTCTGTTCATGGTAAAGCTATCGCCATATCAGAAACTCAGAAGAATTTTAACAATGCTTCAAGTTTGGAAATCGAAATCTTAAATATTATGGAAAACGAGAATTCAGTCTCTGGAGAGCTCAAGATTATAGTTAACCAGACAGAAGTACTTTACGTTGTCGACGTTTTAACATTCAATAACGCAGGTTTAATTTCATCAATCAGGGCTTACCTTGGCAGGGAAAACTAGGATGTATCTACACGCACCTAACAAAAAAATTAAGGCACTCACTGCGTTCGCTGGGACGCATACACGTGGGCTGCTTCGCATTTTAGCCCACATGTCTGCGCCCCTTATTTAAAAGTTATGTGCTCTATAATACATTTAACAAGGAAGTAATATTATGTTTAGAAAACTATTTAGAGATAAAGATAGAGGAACTCAAAAAGTTGAGCTGCAAGATTTTGTTCATCAAAGTTTGGTTCAAATTGCGAAAGGTATTGCATACGCTAATAAGGACTTAAGCTCAAAAGTTGAAGATGTTGAGTCACATTACCTAATGGAAAATGGAAAAAACGATCAAAATACACAAGTTAAAAAGCCTCATACAGTTTCATTTGATATTGCTGTAACATCAGCCTCAAAGATCGATGTAGTGAGTGGCGTTTCATCAAAAATATATGTAGCCGATGCAAATGTGGAGGGTTCTCTCGGTAGGGAAACTAAAAGCGTTTCGCGAGTTCAATTTGAAGTTACAGTAAATAAAACAGTCGGCTATAAGCAGTCTATTGAGGATCGCACATAACAAGCCAATAAACGCACTCACTACGTTCGCTGGGACGCATACACGCGGGGCGGCTTCGCCATTATGCCCCACATGTCTGCGCCCGTTATTGGAAAGTTATACACACAAGGAAGGTTATGTATAAGCTCATACTTTTATTTGTTTCTTTACCTCTTTCGTTTGTTGCCAATGCTGCTCTCTCAGAGGGAGAACTGGAGCAACTAGCGACAAAATTTGTTGAAGCCAAAAATGCTCGACAGCAACCTGATACTACAATTCAGGATATTGATGCCTTTATTAATTTAATTGCAGATGAGTTTGTCGATGAACATGTGAAGTTTAAAGTAACGATTACGGAAAAGTCCGCTTTACGTGAAGGTCTAATTGCCAAAATGAGTGACAAAATTTACTACAGTTCAATAGTTATAAACGAAATAATGACTGGGGGAAATGTCGCCATTATTAAAATGACTGAGTCAGGAAAAGTAAGGCCGAATCATTTAGACAAAGATATAACCTACAGCTCAGTAAATATAGTAACCTTAGAATTCAATGATGCTAAGTTGATTACGCATATTCGCAGGCATCACGGTTGATGTGTGTATAACAAAACGCTGTTGGCACTCCCTTCGGTCGCTGGGACGCTAACACGTGGGCTGACTCACTTCGTTCGGATTTTAGCCCACGCGCTAGCGCCCCAAAGCTTAGCGTTAGGCACCAAGGAGTAACATGCCGAGATTAGACACTCGATTGGAAGCAGAAGGAGCAGAATTCCTGGTTTTAGGTCAATTGCTGTTGCATAAGATTGCTTCTTATAAAACATACACAAACATGCCTGGCTATGACTTAGTGGCGACAAACCCCGAATCAAATAAATCGGCAATGATTCAAGTCAAAAGTCGTTGGCGGACTGGTGCCGCTGGTTTTCCAATAAAAAATTTCGATTGCGATTTCGTTGTTGTAGTTCTACTCAATCGCGGGTCAAAGGACGGTAAAAAAGAAGTGTTGCCACCTCGGTATTTTATATTCCCAGTCGAAGTAATAGCGTCCGCCCCTCGAAGCGCAGACTGGGGTAAGGTAAATCTGAAAAACATTCCAGAATACGAATCCTATGAAGATAGGTGGGAGCTAGTTTCAGAGTTCTTAGGTAGAAAGGATGCCTAACAAACCACTGTAGTCGCCCGCAAGCGGGCTGGGACAAATACACGTAGGCTCAGTCGCTTCGCTCCAATTTTAGCCTACGTGTATTTGCCCCTAAGTGGGGCGTTATGTGCTTCTACGATATGGATATTTTAATTGTTTGAATTAGCTTTAATAGCAGTAATTGCAACTATCCTAAATGCGTTAACTGTAGAGTTTCATTGCAGGCTTCAAACTCGCCATATAGCTAAACAAAGAACAGTTTCTAATTTGATTAAGCATTACCTTTTAATGCTACCTTTTATTTTCGGCATGCTGCTCTTCCTATCTATTATTCAAACCAAAATTAACCAATTGGGTGTCAGCTCTATTAGAGAATCTCTGTTGTTATTGGGTTTGGTTGTTCTTTTTTTATCGCCTTTTATCTATATCATGGACTGGCGCTACCCAGGTTTAGTCAGCAAAATGGAAAACTGGAGAAAAGGAGTATCAGATTAAATGCAAATTCTAGGTAATTTTAGGGACGCACATAACAAAAAAATCAAGTCACTCACTGCGTTCGCTGGGACGCAAGCATGCGGGGCGGCTTCGCCATTATGCCCCACATGCTTACACCCCTTATTTAAAAGTTATGTAGCAAAGGGAATTCAAAATGAAGCATTCTGAACAACAGCTTTTCAAAGCCGTAGATGAAATTTTGTTTTACCTATGGGACCCTCTTGATTGCAAGGAAATCCCAGCTGCGAGAGACGAATATCGCTCTTATGTACCCAAGGTTCTTGATTACCTCATATCGGACAGCAACGAAGAAAAAATAGCAAAACATCTCGCTGGTTTAGAGATAAACTCAATGGGAAGAAGTGACGCTTCACAAAATTCAATTGAGATTGCAAGAATACTTATCGAAGCAAAGGATTGGTGTTTTGAGTAAGCTACATAACAACTCAATAAACGCACTCACTTCGTTCGCTGGGACGCATACACGCAGGGCCGCTTCGCTATTATGCCCTACGTGCCTGCGCCCGTTATTGAAAAGTTATACGCTAGAGGTAACATGGATATATCTTTAGAGCACTTGAGAAAAGCATCTCTTGCATTCAACAAAGAAGATAAATACGAGTTACTTGTTCTGAAGACTCATTTGTTGATAGAAGAAAAATTGAAAGAATACCTCGCGAGCGCGTTTTATGACTGTGATTCGGTTATGTCAATGTCCCTAACTTTTAGTCAGGTTTTTAAATTAGCGCGGGCTTTAAAATCGAACGAAAATTTAAACTGGTTTTGGGAGTCAGTCGGAGCTTTAAATAAGTTGCGTAATGAACTGGCACACGATGTAAATTGTGACCTGACTGAAGAGTTATTAGATCCAGTGATTCGACCAATTAAAAAAACAGGCATGGCTCATTTACCAAATGGTGGTGCAGATTTTTTCAAGCCAATAGTAGGGCACCTTTCTTTTTTGTACAGCCAAGCATGTCATTTGGCAACAAACGAAGGTATTTTTAAGCATCGCGTATAACAAACCGCTGTAGTCGGTCTCAAGCTCCCTGGGACAATAACACGTGGGCTCAGTCGCTTCGCTCCAATTTTAGCCCACGTGTTATTGCCCCTAAGCGGGGTGTTATATTCAAAAAGGAATTTTATGAAATCTTTATTTTTTACACTATCTTTTTTACTTATTACTGGTTGCGTCAGTGTAGATGAAAACTTGGTATTGAATGGAAAATCTGCTGCTGCACTCGAAAACGATATAAATACTATCGTAGAATCTCTCCCAAAAAAGAAGAAACTTGAGTTTATGATTGCTCTGCTATCTATT
>NZ_JAKREY010000043.1:0-6496 GCF_022348265.1 Alteromonas sp. Cnat3-28 | reverse complement strand
AAGAAACTGACCAAATACAAAAACACAGAAAGCTTAAACCCCACAGCTTTAACAAGCTTTGTTTACTAACTTTAGAAAATCCTTTTCGCAACCTATTCATAGCACCGTTGTTTCTTGTAAATCTAACACCTAAATATGGGGCACAAACAGGCAGGCTACAATGGCGAAGCCGCCTGGCTGTTTGTGTCCCAGCCCGCCTGCGGGCGACATAATTTTTTTGTTATGTGCCATCCGATACATCCTTACAAATAGTAGCTCAATAAGCCATCTGAGCTTTCTATATTCAGGATATCCATAATTATCTCTAAATGGTCCCCAAAGTGTTCTTTCGCCTCAGTGTCCTGCATTTGCATGATTTCTAATACTGGCAAAAACGTTTCCATGACCCAAAGTTTTGATGGATTTTGCAAAAGGCCATTAATGAGAGTGTCTAAAATTGAGTCTAACAGTTTAGTTAATCGCTCTTTTTCGTTTGGAACACTACCGGGCAGTTCAGCAAACAACTCGCTATCCTTAAAACTTTTTAACTCGGATAAAGTGGACTGAGTGATGACCAAAGTCTGATCTTGAACTTCTAATAAAGGACTGTATTCCATATTATCCTCTTGGCACATAACGCCCAACTTTGGGGCACAAATACATGGGCTAAAATAACGAGCGAAGCGAGGGAGCCCATGAGTTTGTGTCCCAGCGAACGCAGTGAGTGCCAACAGTTGTTTGTTATGCACTACTCAAGACATCCCGGGTGCTCCATTAGATATTCCAGTGCCCAAGGCTGGATGTTAAAGGGAAAAACATCGTAATGATCGGCTATGTTTGACGCTCTGTATACAACCATTGCTGAGACCAATCCATTGACCATGCCGTTAGAAACGGAAGCATGTTGAGTTCTTGTGTTATGTGCCAAATAATAAGAAAGAAAGGCTTTTTCGTCTTCGCTTAATTGGTGCAGACGCTTCTGATATTTTTTTAGGTTAATACGCCATTTGAGCTTTTTAATAACCCACTTACTTGCTGGTGCCACGATATCGGCAACAATTATTGCAATAGATATTAGCCAAATAACTCCCACCCAAGTCTTCAGTGTCTCTCTTGCTTCTTGTAGACCTAAATCGTTTAATAATTCATTGCTACCGAAGAGGAATATCGAAGACACTACTAATAGGATAAAAGCATGTTTTGTATTGAGTTTTAGCCAATTTGATATGTCACTGAACTGCAAAAAAACCTCCTTGTGCATAACACCCCGCTTAGGGGCAAAAATACGTGGGCTAAAATAACGAGCGAAGCGAGGACGGCCCACGTGTTTTTGTCCCAGCAAGCTCCGCTTGCGTCTACAGCGGTTTGTTATGCGTAATGCTTGTACAACCTAGTTTGAACGTTATTCATATCTGCAAGTGTTGGTTTGGTAATTGAAGCTTCCGCCACGGTCCAAACACTTGTCTATTTCCAGTGCTTGCGAACTAGAATTGAAGAACATTGTTACCAACGTAAACATGACGCCCCAAAATATCAGACCGACAATGAATACTCTAAAGCTTTCTCTGTTAACGTTGGACGAAAACAAACGACATATACGATAACCCGCACCACGACACAATATCTCGACTACAACCTCAGTCATGCAATAGCTTATGAATCTTACTATTGCTAGACCGAATTCTGATACTGCCTCGACAATCATCGTTTAAATCCTTTTACGCATAACGCCCAACTAAGGGGCGATAACACATGGGCTAAAATTAGGAACGAAGTGACGCAGCCCATGTGTTAGCGTCCCAGCGAGCAGCGCGAGCGCCTTTAGTTTTTTGTTAGGTTGCGCTTTTCGCCAATTGCCCACCACACCAACTTTCATAATCAAAAGCCTCTGGGTGATTGATTAAATTTGTCGCTCTTTGTGCCCACAAACGAACCTTATGGTTTTTAGAAGCATAACCTAATTTAATGAATTCTCTAACAGAGGACTCATGTGTGGAATTAAACTTACTTCGAACTGAATCACCTACCATGAAATAGAGTATGTGAAGAAAATAGTCAGCATTTGGACAACTAGCATCTGAAGCATAGCCAATAAAATCGTCTTCGAATCCTACCCAAGCTAAGCTCAAATCCCAATCTTGGCATGGTTCGATTGCGCCTATCGTATATGCCCATTCTTTGACTTCATAACTGCTTGGGTTCCAAGGGTCGTTAAACATAGTGCAACCTAACACCCGCATAACGGGCAAAAACACGTGGGCTACAATTTCAAGCGAAGCACCAGGAGCCCACGTGTTTTTGTCCCCAGCGAGCGCAGCGAGTGTTAATGCGCTTGTTATGTACGTTTTTCAAAAAAGGTCTCGTATGCGGCAGCCTCAATGTCCCCAGAACTTGAGATTAATACGCCTCTTTCGTCATACAACTTGAAGTGTTGCTGTTCTCCACCTAGCTGTGCGCATCCATCTAGACCTAATAAGAATGCATACGCTGTCTCATCTAACATAATTTTGGCAATCTCCCAGAAAGTATCTTCTTGATTGGGAGTTAAGCCCAGTTTTTGAATTAATTCAGAAACAACTGTTTGCTCATTCTTATCTTGATAGGATGAGATTATTGAGTTTATTTCGCTTTTCCAAAGTTTTACAAATTCCTTCGCATTCATTCTCAACTTCCAAGTACATAACACCTAAATATGGGGCACAAACAGGCAGGCTACAATGGCGAAGCCGCCTGCCTGTTTGTGTCCCAGCCCGCTTGCGGGCGACATAATTTTTTTGTTAGGTGACATGCATAATACTACCTTGGATAAACATTACGAATACACCCAACGAAAAGTAAATAATTGGGAGTAAATCCCAGTAGCCGTAATTGCCATAATTTTTGTAACTACGGACTGATTGCCACACTGACAATGTAAATACCAATAAATACGATGCTGCAATAGCGACTATTTTAATGCTAGAAACTGTTGGATTATTAGTGAAGCCTGCCCCAAATGCGAGAAACATTAGACTTATAAATAAGGTTAGAGGCAGCAGGATAATGCCCCCGATTAATAAACTAAAATTCCTTGTCAGCCATGTGATCACTGTGGCACCTAACTTTCAAATATGGGGCGCAGACATGTGTGCAAAAATGGCGAAGCCGCGCACATGTTTGCGTCCCAGCGAGCGACAGCGAGTGCCATGATTTGTTTGTTATGTGCGTTTAAAAACAACAGCATTTTAATTGCGCAAATAGGTAACAAACTTAAGCGTCTGCTTGGCTGCATAAAAGACCATTATTGCTAAAACTACCAGAGAGAGAAAGAAAATAAACGATGTTGGAAAATGATTAAGGATTCTTGCTTTTCTGCTAACAAATTCAATGGAGCTTCCATTTTGCCACATTTCGAAAACTAACTTGGATAACCAGCCCGTACCAATAGTAACTAACCACAATGCCAACGCTGCCAAAAAAGCAATTTCCGTATCACCGTTTTCTTTCTGCATGTTACTCCAGCACATAACTTTCCGATAACGGGCGCAGACATGTGGGGCATAATGGCGCAGCCGCCCCACGTGTATGCGTCCCAGCGAACGTAGTGAGTGAGTTTATTGGGTTGTTATATGCCTTGTTTATTAAACCTGATGACATCTTTGTGTAATCCATAAGACATGCTCAATCCAAGCGTATCGTTAAAATAGAACTGAATATATCCATTATTGAGCCTAGCTTCCCAGTTACTGATATTGTCGTAGCGAGAAAGGTATAGATTTACTTTTTTCTGTCTCCCAAGGTTCCAAGACCTTCCAATGGGATCGTCGTACCAAGCACTTGAAACAATGCCATTCGTTTCATAAATAGCTACTTTGTAAGCTGCATTTGAAACTTTATATTGCCTTTCCTCTTCGGATTCAAAAAAGACAGGGCTGCCGATCTTTTTTAATATAGCCAATCCATCTTCTATTGGAATGCCTAAAGGTACGTGAGGGCTTTTGAGTTTTTTAAACCAGATAATGTCCGTATTCCTTTGGCATATAACACCCCACATAAGGGGCAGTAATACGTGGGCTAAAATCCGAGCGAAGCGACAGAGCCCACGTGTTACTGTCCCAGCGAGCCTGCGAGCGGCTTAATGTGATTGTTATGTGCCATTAGCTCAAAACACCCCAAGATTCGCAAACTCCACCATATTCGGCCACCAGAGAGGTAACATTCTCCTGCGTATCAATTACTAACTTATAAGAGAGAATTTGGTGAATGTTAAATAGAATATAGCCGCTATATTCCCCGTCCGGTTCGTAAATTTCAATTGCACCAGCGAATTGTTTTAACTTTGACACAGCGTCAGGATGAGGAGGCCAGTAATCGAAATCGACGTTGAAATCTATTGTGGTTGGCTTTAGAAAATCGAACCCAGATTCTTCGAGCCTTCTTAAAACGTCACCATCAACATCATCTGGGAAATTCAACTTTGCCTCCTTGGCACATAACATTAAGCTAAGCGGCGCAGTTGCGTGGGGCATAATGGCGAAGCCGCCCCGCGTAAATGCGTCCGAGCGACCGAAGGGAGTGGTCTTTAGCGCTTTGTTAGAAGCAGAGCCATTTCCTTTGGTCTGTTTAAAAACTGTTGAAGCCAGCATACGATTGATTGTTAACGCAGACAAGAAAAACGACTGAGCAGTGATGGTTTTGACCTGACTGAAGCTAGCCGCCATTTAAACTGTCGAACGCATTGGCGCTTGTTGACGTTGAATAATAACTTGGCGATAAAGCGCCTAATGCGCAACCTTTGAATTGAAAGCGGCGGATTTAAACTTACCACAAGCCATAGCGATGCTAATGAAGACAGGTGAGGGGAGTTGCACTGGGATGTGTATTAAGCCAAACGAAGTTTAGGCTGACGCCTTATAACGCCCAACTAAGGGGCGATAACACATGGGCTAAAATTAGGAACGAAGTGACGCAGCCCATGTGTTAGCGTCCCAGCGAGCAGCGCGAGCGCCTTTAGTTTTTTGTTATGTTGCATTTGTTAAAAAGAGTCACAATACTCGAATTTTCCACTACTTGAGCTAGCGATCTTGGTGTAACACCATGGTTATTAACTGTATCTGGATTAGCGCCATAAACCAATAATAGAGAGATAATGTCATTATTATTGTTGGAATGAAAAACAGCTTTATGAAGAGCGCTATTACCGTTTGATTCAAGTAAGTCTGTGTCAGCTCCATTTTCTAGTAAAGCTTTTACAGCAGTATACGATTGTTCCTGTACTGCAAAATGTAGCGCGGACCATCCATTAATATCCTGTGCATTAACGTTAATTCCCTTATCGACTAACTCTTTGATACCTGCTGGATGTTCTGCAATAGGTGAGTCGATGATCAGGTAATGAAGCTTATTCCTTCCGTAAGAATCCACATTTACCCCGCAACATAACACCCCACTAAGGGGCGATAACATATGGGCTAAAATTAGGAACGAAGTGACGCAGCCCATATGTTAGCGTCCCAGCGAGCAGCGCGAGCGCCTTTAGTGTTTTGTTAGAAGTACTTGCCAGATACATCATCAAACCTTTCAGCAAGAACTAAATATTCGTCGGACCAACCGTTTGCCATTGATATTTCTTGTAATGGGCCGGTAGGTAAAAATAAATAATCTAATTTCGCAACCTTCGCTTTACGAGATGCTTTGAGCGATTTTATCGAGTTTCTGATTATTGAGAGTACTTTTACGTTTTCCATGTCTGACCAAATAGAATCTTCAGAATCGTTAAGTAAAGCCTCTATATCTTCGAGTATTGAAACTAGCTTAACGGCGGCTGATGAATCAATTTTTTTGTTAAATATGGAATGCCAAACGTAATTCATACGGTACTTCTAACTTTCCAATACCGGGCGCAGACATGTGGGGCATAATGGCGCAGCCGCCCCGCGTGTATGCGTCCCAGCGAACGTAGTGAGTGAGTTTATTGGGTTGTTATGTTTACTCTTCTAAATGCCAACCAACAATATCACCGACCTCATCATAGACATTAAAAATAACCTCGCAATCACAAAAACCGCCATGTTCATTTAACCAAGGAATTATTTTTTCTGGGTTTAAATTACGGCTAATTAAAAAATCCTTTGTTTCTCTGAGAGTGTGGTCACAATTCGGAGCCTCTTCTCTATTTAGAAACGATAGGAGCTCCTTTAATACTTCAATTGATAACGGTAGTGAAGCTATTAAATTTTCATGTTCATTTTGCTTGAACCGAGCTTTGAGTTTTTTCTTCTGTTCTTTGTCCATAAGCAAATCTCAAAGTAAACATAACTTTCCAATAACGGGCGCAGACATGTGGGGCACAATGGCGAAGCCGCCCCGCGTGTATGCGTCCCAGCGAACGAAGTGAGTGAGTTGATTGGGTTGTTAGGTGCGCTCACGCCAAGACCCCATTTAGCAGCATACTAGGCATAAAAAAGTAAAAAGCCAATAAGCCCGAACTTGTAAATAGAAGTGCGGCTGCACAAAAAGAAGCTTGTACGAAGAAAAC
>NZ_JAKREY010000042.1:0-7090 GCF_022348265.1 Alteromonas sp. Cnat3-28 | reverse complement strand
TTTTATGCGTAGTCACGTAAGTAAATCTAACAAAAAAATTATGTCGCCCGCAGGCGGGCTGGGACACAAACACGCAGGCGGCTTCGCCATTATAGCCTGCCTGTTTGTGCCCCATATTTAGGTGTTAGGCGTCATTTACTTACAGCATAAAAAAGTGGTTTTAACCGTGACATTCCGACTTCAAGGCTGTTTCGCTAGGTCGTCTTTGCGGCTAGCTTTCTCGGTTGTTTTAACGGCTTTAGCAACGTGCTTTTCTTAAACACCGCAACGCCAACATTCAACATCACCACTTTTCTAAACTCCCTCTTTTATCCAGCATTGGCGTTAACATCTAGCATTTCACACAGGGTTGTTTTATCTTAAATTCAATAATTTAAACACGCGGTCTGTTTGGCTAGTGGTGGCAGCAAAGCTGCGTACGTTCCTTTGTACGCCTAACAAAACGCTGTTGGCACTCCCTTCGGTCGCTGGGACGCTAACACATGGGCAGCGTCACTTCGTTCCTAATTTTAGCCCATGTGTTATCGCCCTTTATGCGGGTGTTAGGCGATAAGTTGCACCGCGTTGCGCAATACGCTACACTCTTCCTATGATTAAGTCATTTAAACATAAGGGTCTGAAGCTCTTTTTCGAAAAAGGGAAAACTTCAGGTATACAGACTAAGCATGCGAAAAAACTTCGCATGCAGTTAGCTGCTATCCATACCGCACAAGATATCGATGACATTAATTTGCCCGGATTTTCTCTTCACCAACTTAAAGGAGAAAGGTCAAATATTTGGTCGATATCAGTTAACGGTAATTGGAGAGTAACTTTCGAGTTCACGGATGGTAATGCTTACATCTTAAATTACGAGGATTATCACTAATGAATATGCATAACCCACCACATCCCGGTGAATTTATTGAGTCCATTTACATGGAGCCACACGGCATAAGTTGCCGGACACTTGCGACACATCTTGGTGTTGCCGCTTCTACACTCAATCGCGTCGTTAAGGGGAAAAGTGCAGTAACGCCAGAAATGGCATTAAGGCTATCAAAGGTATTAGGGCGCAGCCCTGAAAGTTGGCTTAGTATGCAAGACAACTATGAACTCTGGCAGGCAAAGCAAAGCATCAACTTGGATAACGTACAGCCAATAGATCTGCATGCCGCCTAACAAAAAAATCAAGTCACTCACTTCGTTCGCTGGGAAGCATACACGCGGGGCGGCTTCGCCATTATGCCCCACATGCCTGCGCCCCTTATTTAAAAGTTAGGTGCTAAAAGGATTGAGCTACTTATGTTAAAAAGGATTTTGTTGCTTGCCAGTCTTTTGTTTTTTTATTTTCTTGCGTCTGTTCTGATTCATGAAGCTGGTCATGCTTATACGGGAGTAGTCTTCGGGCTTGGGACACCAATTATCAATATCTGGCCCGGTATTGAACTGTTCCCTAGTTTTGGTGCAACCGTTTCAACTACAGCCTGGCCTGGGAGTTCGGTTGCCTATGTCAGCTTTATGCCAGAGACACCTAGGTTTGTGATTGAATTTCCTGAGTTTTCTCAATCATTAAAACTCACCCCAGAGCTTAAAGTAGTTACTAACAGCACATCCCAAGAAGATGTCTTCCAGCCAATTGTCGGTCTCATGGGAAGTGGCACCACCTATTTAGCTTCTCTTTTTTGTACATTATACCTTTACTTCGTAAAGCCAAAGGGGGTTTATAGAGCATTTGCAGCGAGTGGTACATTTTTGTTCTACGACATACTTTGCTATACAGTGTTTCCCGTTTTCTTCAAAATGCCGCATCTCATTTTTATGGGTGGGATTCATCCTGAGCCAATAATTTGTCTTGTTAACATCGGATTTTCTTATGAAATCGCAGTCGCATTGGTTTTAGGTATCTGTGCCGCTCAAATTGTGGCACTTTGTTATTTATCGAAAAAAGAAGGGCTTTTTAAACTAAAACGCACCTAACAAACGCATAAACTCGCTCGCGGGCTCGCTGGGACAAAAACACGTAGGCTCCCTTCGCTTCGCTCGGTATTATAGCCTACGTATTTTTGCCCGTTATGCGGGCCGTTAGGTGCTTCAAGTAAAACCATGTATCACAAATATTTTCAGGATTCGGAAGTAAAGTCGGAATTTCAAAAGGAATACATTTCCTTATGGTCTGGTTGGCTTGGTAAAAACAACCAACACAAACTGGATTCGGTAACTGAGCATGAGTGGCAAAGATTCCACAACTTCTTAGTTCTTTTAGAAAGTAAGTTTCAAATTCAAAAGGTAAATTGCAACACTGAAACTCTAACTAAAATTACCAACGTTTCAGCTGTTCTTGATAGCTATGAGCAATCATTGAATAAAGACTCTTCACAGTTTTATCAGTTTGTAGTTCCAGAACTAGAATGCGTTATCTCAGAGGAATGGGATTATACCTACATTGTTTGGTATCGTGACAACTCAACGATAGCGGCTTTAGCGCCTTACATTAAGAAGGCAGGTCTGTGTCATTTTTCATAAACGCACCTAACAAAAAAATTAAGTCACTCACTTCGTTCGCTGGGACGCATACACGTGGGCTGCTTCGCATTTTAGCCCACGCGTCTGCGCCCCTTATTTAAAAGTTAGAAGGCGTCAGCCTAAACTGCGTTTGGCTGTATAAAAATCCCAATGCTACTACCCTCATCTTTCTTCACTAGCATCGCTCTGGCTTTTGGTAGTTTTAATGTCGCCGCTTTAAATTCAAAGGTTGCGCATTAGGCGCTTTATCGCCAAGTTCTTATTTTGGATCAGCAAGCGCCAATGCGTTTGTTAATTCAAATGGCGGCTTGCTTCTGTCAAATCAAAAACATCTCCGCGCTGTCGTTTCACTTGTTTGCGTTAACAATCAATCGTATGCTGGCTTCAATAGTTTTAAAAAGGCCAACGGAACAGGCTCTGCTTCTAACAAAGCGCTCAAGCCGTTCCCTTCGGTCACTGGGACGCTTACACGCGGGGCCACTTCGTTATTATGCCCCACGTGCAATCGCCCCTTAGCTTGGCGTTATACCTTTGCTCGTCAAAATACCCTTTATCAGGAAAAAAACATTTAATAAGAAATGGAAAGTTCAGCGCAAAATACAAAGAGGAAGTTAAAAGGAAAAAGGTTGGTTCTTGCTTCCTTTATATTTTTAACGGTAACTCTTCTTTTGTCATTTACTCCAATCCTGTGGCGTTTAGGCGGGAAGCAGAGTGAAAGCTATCCAGAGCTTATCGCTCTTTTTTATGGCTTGCCAATGGCTCTTATTTTCGTAGCGCTTGCTTTAGCAAGGTTGTTTTTACTCAAAAGGTAGGTATAACAAACAAATAAAGTCGTGGGCTAAAGCCCACTGGGACGCTAACACGCAGGGCCGCTTCGCTATTATGCCCTACGCGTTATCGCCCCTTATTTAAAAGTTAGCTGTACCCGGAAAATTCACAACAGGAGGTTGTATGAAAAAACAAAATTCTAAACCGCAGCTGAAGGAATCCTCTTCCATCTCAGACCTTTTTAGAATGCAAACCGAAGTTGGTTTACTTGAATCAATGTCAAGATCAAAGGCACTTACCATCATGGTAATAGCTGGCATTCTATTATTTTGTGGATTCTTTTATTTCTTGTTCAAATTGGCAGGAGGCTAATTTTGGCAACTTGTACAGCTAACAAAACGCTCAAGCCGTTCCCTACGGTCACTGGGACGCTTACACGCGGGGCGGCTTCGCCATTATGCCCCACGTGCCTGCGCCCCTTAGCTTAAAGTTATGTTGCGGGGTAAATGTGGATTCTTACGGAAGGAATAAGCTTCATTACCTGATCATCGACTCACCTATTGCAGAACATCCAGCAGGTATCAAAGAGTTAGTCGATAAGGGAATTAACGTTAATGCACAGGATATTAATGGATGGTCCGCGCTACATTTTGCAGTACAGGAACAATCGTATACTGCTGTAAAAGCTTTACTAGAAAATGGAGCTGACACAGACTTACTTGAATCAAACGGTAATAGCGCTCTTCATAAAGCTGTTTTTTATTCCAACAATAATAATGACATTATCTCTCTATTATTGGTTTATGGCGCTAATCCAGATACAGTTAATAACCATGGTGTTACACCAAGATCGCTAGCTCAAGTAGTGGAAAATTCGAGTATTGTGGCTCTTTTTAACAAATGCAACATAACAAAAAACTAAAGGCGCTCGCGCTGCTCGCTAGGACGCTAACACATGGGCTACGTCACTTCGTTCCTAATTTTAGCCCATGTGTTATCGCCCCTTAGTTGGGCGTTATATGCTTCTAGGAAATTGAAAAAGGAATTTTAATGAATAAACAAAGCAACGCCTTTCGTCCAGTCACCAAGGCATTCGCACTGCTTGGTTCGTTCATTTGTAGCTTTTTTGCAGTAACACAATTTATTCAAAGCTTACTTGCGTTACCAGACATCATTGCTGTATTGCTTGGCTGTGCTAAGGCAGTTTTAATTGCACTACTCGCTTGGGGGTTTTGGAATGCAGGCAAACATAGTAAAAACCCTTTTCAAATAAACCCATTCAGTAGACCAAGATAACGAGCACTGAATTCAAGGTTGTTTATGCACGCATATAACAAACAAATAAAGTCACTCGCTGGCGCTCGTTGGGACGCTAACACGCAGGGCCGCTTCGCTATTATGCCCTACGCGTTATCGCCCCTTATTTAAAAGTTAGGCGTCATTTACTGACACCATAAAAAGTGGGTTTAATCGTGACACTCCAGCATCAAGGTTGTTTCGCTAGGTAATCTTTACAGCTTGCTTTTTCGGTAGTTTCAACGGCTTTAGAAACGCGCGTTTAATCAACATCACAACGCCAACATTCTGCATCACCAGCTTTCTAAACTCGCTCTTTTATCCAGCAATGCCGTTAACATCTGGCATTTCGCACAGGGTTGTTTTATCTTTATTTCAACAATTTAAATAAGTGGCCTTATCGGCTAGTGGTGGCAGCAAAGCTGCGTACTTTCAGTTGTACGCCTAACAAAACGCTGTTGGCACTCCCTTCGGTCGCTGGGACGCTAACAAGGGGCCGCTTCGCGATTATAGCCCCATGTTAGCGCCCCAAAGCTTAGCGTTATGTGAATCGTGGGTTTCTACATGAGTGAGAAGTTTTCAAAAATAGAACATTACGTTATAGCTAGTGACACTGGTGCTCGCGATGGTATTGGCGTCGAAATATATGTAGGTAACAATATGGTCATGGAAATCTTCCGGGACGACACCAAAAAGAAAAGAGAAGTTAGTCTGTTCCAAGATCAGCTAGATTTAGAACTAGTCGAACAAGCAATCAATCTTTTCAAAGAAGAGATACCCGAGGACTTTCAAGATTAAATCAGCAAATTCACATAACAACCCAATCAACACACTCACTTCGTTCGCTGGGACGCATACACGCGGGGCGGCTTCGCCATTATGCCCCACGTGCCTGCGCCCGTTATTGGAAAGTTATGTACTTGTAGGAAAATTAAGTTAAAAGGATGTTTAATGTCTAGATTTCGTTGCTTAAAAAAGTCACAAAACAATCTCTTAGCAGGGGTTGCAGCAGGAATGGGAGAATTTGTTGGATGGTCACCCACAAGAGCTAGAGCTGGTTGGGTAATATTTGGTATTCTCTCTTTTGGCTTCGCTGTAGTTATTTACACGATTTTAGCTTTTCTATTTCCACCCCCAAACCATTTTGATTTGAATGAGTTTAGACGGTAGTTTTGTGTCGTACATAACAACCCAATAAACTCACTCACTTCGTTCGTTGGGACGCAAACACGTGGGGCGGCTTCACCATTATGCCCCACATGTCTGCGCCCGTTATTGAAAAGTTATATGCCAAAGGAATACGGACATTATCTGGTTTAAAAAACTCAAAAGCCCTCACGTACCTTTAGACATTCCAATAGAAGATGGATTGGCTATATTAAAAAAGGTTGGCAGCCCCGTCTTTTTTGAGTCCGAAGAGGAAAGGCAATATAAAGTTTCAAATGCAGCTTACAATGTAGCTATTTATGAAACGGATGGCATTGTTTCAAGTGCTTGGTACGACGATCCCATTGGAAGGTCTTGGAACCTTGGGAGACAGAAAAAAGTAAATCTATACCTTTCTCGCTACGACAATATCAGTAACTGGGAAGCTAGGCTCAATAATGGATATATTCAGTTCTATTTTAACGACACGCTTGGATTGAGCATGTCTTATGGGTTACACAAAGATGTCATCAGGTTTAATAAACAAGGCATATAACAACCCAATAAACTCACTCACTACGTTCGCTGGGACGCATACACGTGGGGCGGCTGCGCCATTATGCCCCACATGTTTGCGCCCGTTATTGGAAAGTTAGGCAATATTAAGTCCACCTATGACAAAAATAGAATATACAAATTTGCAGGATCTTGATCGGGGTGAATTGCTTTCAATCTTAAATAGGGACAAGATTCGTGAGCATTTGGTAACGCACAACCAGTTTAATGACCAATCTTTAGCAGAATGGATTTCTAGTAAGGTTAGCGTTGATTCAACTGACGGATGTAAAGTAAGAGGAGTCCGTGTAAATGGGGCTGTTGCTGGTTGGTGCGGAATCCAGTTTGAAAATGAATCTTATGAGCTCGCAATAGTTTTGAATGAAGCCTATTGGGGTGTTGGTGTTGCCGTGTTCAAAGACATGATGGTATGGGCTTCAGGGTTGGGTCACAGTCATGTTGTTTTGCATTTGTTTAACACCCGTCCTGAATACAAATTTCTTAAAAAAATGGCATCGCGGGTGTTCGAAAGTACAATGTTTGGTCAAAAATACACGAGCTATGAGCTAAAGGTGCCAAGTGCCTAAATCGGGGCCGTTTGCCTAACAATCGCTTCAACAAGGACGCAAAAAGCTTGGCTTGCGTCACTTCGTTCCTAATTTTAGCCAAGCATTTTGCGCCTGTTAAGCGGGCGTTATGCATTTATTGAGAATTGACGATGATAGATAAATCTTTAGTAGGCAAGCTTTTCAGTTTTGATGCAGAACTAGAGAATTGGGCTGAGGGCATGGATTATTGCGCAGTTCGTGTGCCTTCGAAG
>NZ_JAKREY010000041.1:0-7614 GCF_022348265.1 Alteromonas sp. Cnat3-28 | reverse complement strand
ACATCCCGTTGGAAGGTAGTTAAATCTTCTACAAAGTGAATTTTGCCACCACTGTAGTAGCTTGAAAGCTCGACCAGTACACGCTCTGTAATATGCGCAAGTGGTAAGTAGCTCATTGTGCGATCGTCTTGGTTAATACCCAATTGATCAAGCGAGCGACGCGCAGCCCAACAAGCCGTATTGTAACTGTGCACCACCCCTTTAGGCTGACCAGTACTGCCAGACGTATAAATGATTGTCATCAAATCATCCATATCAGGTGGGGAATTGCAAAGTCAAATTTATCGATTTTACTACTTACTCGTCGCATATGATTTCAATTTTCCACTTGTCAGAAGAAGGTTGCGGAACACTTTTAGTTACTTCGCACTTTAACACCACTTTTGACTCCTCTTTGTAGATAACCTCTGAGTACCAAACCAGCGTAAATAATAATGCAACTGCTGCCAATGCTAAACAGTAATAATGTATGGTAGCAGTTTTGGTAACGATAGATTTTACTTCAACCAATGTCTGCTGATCTTTCTTTTGTGCTCTCACAATTCCAGCTGCAGAAGCCGCCATCGCTATTGCAGCACATCCTATACCAATCGCTGAGGCTATTATTATCCCATAGTAAACGCAGCTATAAATAAGACTAATTTTAGGTGCTAGTTTCTCTAGCGTATAAGCTAGAATTCCGATCGGAAAAAGTATTGTTACCTTCAGGGAGTCTAATATCGTTGTATATCTTTTTTCTTGCCTCGTGAATTCACTCACTATTCCCCCTCACGAGTAGCTATCTATCTGAGTCATCGCAAGGGCATATGGCTCTTATTGTTTGCCTGATCGTTCTTGGTAATACTTCATCACTGGATTTAGCAACACGTTTTGCAGTCTGATAGATAACTCTATCGAGATCATCTCGAGTGAATGCTGTAACTTCTTTCGGCGAGGCACCATTCAATTTTGCATAACACCCTACAGAATCCTGAAGTAGCCCTAAAATATAGATGATGTATTCACCATCTATTTCAATGAATCTGTCGACATCAATGTAATTGTCGACAGGAATAGTGCTACCAGCGTATTCAAATCCATTAGATTTTAGCGCTAAATGAACAAAAGATTGTATTTCAGACGAATTAAGTTCCATATGACTTCCATGTTGAGTGATTTGTTTAAAATATAAACACAAGCTACGATTTTAACAAGTGAGAAACATAAGTTGTGTGAATTAAGGCTATCGATAACCTCTACGATTAATGGGCTAGTTCGAGAAGTTTCAAGTTATATCTAGTTGTTACCCGTTGAATCGGTTGTAAACGCCAAACAACTCTCCGGCGATGGACTAGCACTAAGGTGGAGAATCGGGGAAAACATTTCACCGACTAGTTCAAGATCTACTATCATATCAAACACGCGCATACGCTGAGGCAGTATATAGTAATTTGGAATGTATTTTCCCCAAGCTAATACCGATTCTAAGGAACTGATTCGAATTTTACATCTAAAGGTTTCATACATCCTTACAATAGCAAAATGTCAGAATTGATAACCTTCTAAGATTTTACTTTTTTCGGTGAAGTAAACACTTATCGGCCCGAGTCTCACTCTGTTATAAAGCGTTCTTGCACACCTTTGATGTGCTAGTCTGGATACTTCCTACTCCTCCTCATTAAACATCGTTATTTTACTTGTTTCTCTAGCTCATCAGCCATACGTTTCAACGATGACAGTTTTTTTTCATCTTTCATGTACTTAAACACGTTACCAATTGCCCGGAATATATCTATGCCATGCTGCTTTACAGGATTACCGCTAGATAAATTTGTTCGTATCTCAACCACTAAGGGACTGATATTGGGTCTAAAATTGAACAAATAGAGAATCTGAGTAATGGCGCGTAAATAAGCCAGAATTTCGCCATGTTCATAAAACCGATAGATCCTCATATTTTTACAGGACAGTAATCTGCATCGTTTACCCAATGAAAAATATCCTGTAACAGGAGAACTGTCATACACATAGGAAAGTTTAATCTGTTCTACACTATATGCAGCTTGCTGTGCCAACCCTCCCCCCAATGAATGACCCACAGTGATATGCTTCAATGTTTTGGAGTTAGTTTTAAAAAAGTTTTCGACATTAGCAACATGCTCTGAAAACAGGTCTAGTACTTGTTGATAATAATCTTTTGGGACAAAAGGAATATACCGATAAATCCAATGGAAGTTTGAAAACCAATCCCCCAGCATTTTAAAACGCGTACCTCTAAAAACATATGCAACTAAAATCCTTTTCTCAGTTTCCCGGTAAAATGTCTGAAATTTGAGTCCTTTTAAGTAACTTTTCGACGCCGTCATACAGTTTGTGCCCAAAAGGTTGGAAAACATTTCATCCACTGATGACAAATGTATCCATTGCTCGACTGTCCGATTTTTTTCTAATTGCTCATCGGGGCTAAACTTTATATAAACATGTTCTGCCAAGACTGCGTATTCCCAACAGTGTTTTAAATAACTATCAACACTGCCGGAAAAAATATCTTCTAACGAATATACTTTATCATCGCTCCTGATGATGACTTCATTTGGGGTCTGTTTGTATACCAAGTTATATCCCTGTACCAAAAGGTCTTACCGAGAAAAACTATCACTAGCTGCTATTTACTAGCGAATAATTCACTAAAAGACATACTGAACCCTACGTATGTCTGAATACTATCTCCACCATCTCCGCCATCAGCATCAAGATTCGTCTGAATAAAAAATCTAGCAGGAAGAGACTCCGTCAATCCAAACAAGCTTAATTCGTTCAATACTATTCGGGCTTTAATCTTACTCCGACCATGAGAGTCATCAATGAAGATGTCGTTCTGACCTCTTCCGTACTCTAAAAAACTGCCTCGGAACTTACCATTCGAAATGATATATCCAATATTAATACTGTTAATATCTGCGACATCATCATCGTCATTATCCACTGCAACTCCAGCCACCTCGTAGCTCAAATATAATGAACCAGGCGCCTCAGCATTTTTCAAAAATCCTGCGTCCCATTCTAATCTGAAGCTTATACCTGCTTCATAAGAAGTTGCATTACGTAAAAGATACTTCCCTCTTTCCACACTATCTTCAGTCAAATTGATGTCACTGCAAATTACAGGAGGATCTGACACAGTACAATCCACCTCAGCGCTTCTAACCCCCCGAAGTGACTTACCACCAACCCATAACGAAAGCTCATCTCTGGAAATTAGATTATAATCAAATATAACCCCACCACTGAAACGCCATTTTGTTTCTTCATCACCATAATTAATATACTCCTCCACTGGCCCTGAAAAGTTATCGTATGCGGCCCCAAAATAGAGATCAGCGATGAAGTTCTCTCTTTCGGCTAGCTCAGCAGAAGAATTGTCGGAGTAACAGAGTATGAAAAGAAAGTAGATAAAAAATATATTATTTTTGTTGCGCTTTTTCATTTTCCCAGCATCCTTGCAGCTTAAATATTAATCAGCTATACATTATAATTATCAGTGGTTTTAAAAAAAATCAAATTTATTACTGACAAAATTCATAACATGGAGGTAGTATGAAACTAATTATCGCGCTTTTGTTCCTTATGTTGGTTGGTTGTGCCGGCTTACATTCAACTCCTCCTGACAACTATTCTTCTACTTCTGATCCCTCAACAATTCGCGTGCCTTTTGATCAGTACGGTGATATTTATCCTTCGTCACCGGAAACCAAAATGCCTGAGCAAAAATATTTTGGTTTCAATCACGCATTTAGTATTAAAAACTTCCTAGAAAACAACTCTCATCCCTACAACGATGACTTAATAGACCAACGTTACTCAAACATAGCAACACAAATTGTAACTAAGGCTAAGCGTCACCAAGGTTCAAAGATTGTATTCTTAATTCACGGTTTCAATAATTCATTCGAAGAGGCAAGTGATTCTTATGAAAAAATCAAATCGTTTATGAGGTTACATTCCAAAACCCATTTCATTTTTGTCGAGATTTACTGGGACGGGTTATATAAGGGTCCTTTTTCATTTCCTCTGCCTCTTGCATATTGGTTTGATTCGCTTACATATTCAAATATCGCCGGTCAGGTAGGATTAAGAAGGCTGTTCAATCACCTGCCCGACAATTCTCACATTTCAATCATTACTCATAGTCGCGGAGCCGGTGTTGCTTTAAGCGCATTACATGATCCTGTTTATGATAGCCATATTATTGTTCCGCATTTTGAAGAATTAAATCCGTATAAAATTGGTAAGGTGAATTTAATTAGCATTGCTCCTGCAGTAGGTACCGGACATTTATTTAGTGACATGCCTGATAATATAAAGCAATCCAGCCAGTTTTTTATTGGATTTAATGAAAATGATCCCGCTCTCCAAAAGTCAATAAAGAAATTTGGTGTGGACTCTCGAAACTTTGGTGACACATCTCTAGGAACCGATGATCTTTACTACCTAGAGATAGAGAAAAAGCTTAATAAAAACAGTAAAGTAATCCAGAGAGTTAAGTATGAAAACTATCATTCACATAGCTTTGATGGCTATATTCAAAATGAGGAAAAGACAAAATGCCTGCTCTGGGCATCTGAATTAATTGACGAGAATCCAGATGGTTGTCAATTGAAGAAAATTTAGAAATTTTTAACCGACGAATGAACAGAAAAACAACCAAGGGATAAGATAATGAAAGGAATAATTCTTCTGTCATTTATATTGTTATTACAAGGATGTGGGACCATAAAAACTTGGAAGGCTTACTCTGACGAATATGACAAAGAGGATGCCATTACAACAGCCCCGTTCTATGAAGATGAGTATTCTCAATCTATAGCAAAGCGCTTCGGACTAATGGCCTTATTTTCAGAGCTCGTTTATCAACGCCATTTAGGAGAGGACCGTGAAGATATTGATGAATGTCTGACCAATACAAAAATTATTGACTCGGACTCATACAATCCTCCTAAACTCCCGTTTTCAGATACTGGAATGTATTGGTCTCGATGGCGACCCATAAACAAAAATGTGCCTGTTTGTTACAGTGACAATGGGTTGTTCTATGACACGTTCGTACTTTACAGCTCTATAGGAAAAATTGAAGAGGCTGTAATCGCCTTTAGAGGAACAGAAAATCGCACAGGCGAGTTCATTGATGACTGGAAATCTAATCTTTCTTCGTTTTTTGGATTTGAGCCAACCCAATATGAAATATCTAGAAAGCTCTTGCCTAGCTTGATAAACGCACTAAAAACAACAAATCCAAATGTAAAAATATATTCAACTGGACATTCATTGGGTGGGGGGTTAGCGCAGCAGGCAGGCTATTTATCTAGAGATATCATCTCAGTAACAACATTTAACACCTCTCCAGTAACAAACTGGACTCACCTTCGTTTAAACAGATTAGTAGACAATCAATACCCCATAGTTTTCAGGCTATATCATGGTGGAGAGGTATTGGAGAAAGTACGCTTCATAACAACGAATTCTACAGATGCTCAGTTTGGTCGACATGACATCGGCGTACAATTTGAACCAAGATCCGGCTTCACTGGCCACAGCATGGAAATTATTACTTGTGCGATGGCAAAACTCATTGCAAGTCACGAGAACGAAGAATACGAAGCAGACCATCATTATGCCCCACAATATGTGTTATCAGAGCTGATGCAAGAAGGGCAAATGTGTTTTGAGATGAGTTCTGCTGAAGAATTGAGATAATCGTCAGACCGCACTAAATTGCCACAACTCGGTCCTCAGCGGTAATGATGAATATAAATGTCAAAACGAGAGTCTGGTAAATCACTATTTTAGTAAAGGTTTACATTAACTCTTGGTTAAATCCTTAGTTCTAGAACGCTTTAAATCGATGATGAAAGTCCTGCATCTGGTGATTCACCAGATATCGAAGAAGTGAACAAAGCCAATAAGAGATTGGAAAGCGGTCATCAGTCAGTTTATGATTATACGCAGTGTCTGTTTATCACTATGATAAACAGCCATCTACACAGAAGATCTTACAGTCTCGGAATTCCCCCACTGAAAACACATACATGGTTTTTCAGTGGGAATTCAGATATAAACCATTTGTATTGTTGTTGACATCAAGCAACCAGCTTCTAACAGAGATAGTTAGCTGAAGTTTTTGTTCTTCGTAGTCTTTACAGCCTTTTATGCCTCGCTGATTTTCAAAGGTAGTGAATTGGCTGAATTGGCTACCCGATATTGTTAGTAAGCGGATTGAGGCGCTTTCTTCCATATTCACTCAACAATTGCTAGCGATGCGCGATACCATTTTCTCGCAAGACAAAGATACTTTGGTTCTTCTAGCAAAGGAGTCTAGCGAGACATTTTCTAAGTGGTACCAGAGTTTTTTGTTCCGACGTTATCTGATACGAGCATTGGTAGGATTATTTGCCACGGCTGTTGGTTTGATTACCATCGTTTACTGGCAAGAACAGAGCAGTATCCTGCGTTTGCAGTTGGAATCAGTAAGTGAGCAGAGCCTACTACTTGGAGAACAAGTCCGGCTTCAGCGAACCCAATGGTTCTTAACGCAACGGACTGGATTATTTTCGATATTGATCGGGTCAATTATGATAAAGATCCGTGCCCGCATTTAGCAGATTTGCGTACCCGGACTCAAGCAGCGATCACATTGGTACGGGTGGCACAAGTCGAAATCAAAGCTAATGCAATATTGCGGACAAAACGAAACAAACAACTTATGCAAGACTTTGCGGAAAAATAGCTGACCGGCGAGGGCTCAAAGTGCGTCTTATAACCTTCACGCCTATCACGTCTAGTAATTAAATAAATCTCATTTGTTCTTTTTAAATGAATACTGTATAGCAGAGCTATAAAAACAATGACTCCCTCGTCATCGATTATTACATCCAAATCAGCAAGCTTTGATTTCTGATATTCATAGTTATCTAACTTTATTTTTTTCATAGTTAGCTAATAACAAATTCACATTTAGCAGTAAATGCTCATAAAAATATGACCTTACGAATTCGAAACACAATAGTTAATGCAAATTGAGCATCACGGCTGGAAATGGTGGAAAGCACAGCAAAAAGACTTGCCACAGCTTCAAATGGAATTGGTGGATATCTGGCACTTTGCACTAAGTGCCTGCATTATTGAATATAAAGGCGATATCGCTGAATCTGCAAAAAGTATTGCTTCTGAATTAGCAAGTGGCAAAACGCTAGTAACCTTCGATGGAAAGGACTACGACGCGTCAAATCTGACGCTTCTTGATAATTTAGAGCTCATGACGGGCCTTTGCGCCGCCAAACGCTTTAGCGTGCCACTATTCATGTTCATCGTAAGCCAGTGCGAAATGTCAGCTGACGAACTGTATCGTCAGTACGTAGGTAAAAATGTACTTAATTTTTTCCGCCAAGATAACGGCTATAAAGAAGGCACTTACGTAAAAGTGTGGGAAGGTCGTGAAGACAACGAGCACCTGGTAGAAGTAATGGATGCCCTAGATTTAACGAAGCCAGAGTTTAGCGACTTAGTGTATGAAGGGTTACGCTCTCGCTACCCTTCTTAAAGCGACCAATGCGTTTCGTTTAACGCGATGTAGCGTCG
>NZ_JAKREY010000040.1:0-7889 GCF_022348265.1 Alteromonas sp. Cnat3-28 | reverse complement strand
TTCAATTAAATATATCGAAATATGAATCGTCGTTGTGACACTCTTAACGAGTGCCCACACAGATTGTCTTGTCTAAATTTTTAAAGAACATTCACTAAAAGCCGTTGCTTCTTAGTGACTCACCCTGTTCGAGTGAGGTGCGCATTATACGCTGAAAGTTTTCGTTGTCAACACTTTTTGAAAATTTATTTTCTGAAGCGTTTCTTCTAAACTCCCGTCTTTACTGGTCTATAAAGGTAGTAGAGACTTACTTCAGGAGGCTTGCTGTTTTGCTTTTCCCCCGAAGCGGATGCGCATTTTAGGGAAATGAGCGCTCACGTCAACACTTATTTTGAAAAAGTTGAAAAAACTGAACCAACCGTCTATTTTTCGCTCAAATGTGATAATTAGTAGACAATATGGACTAATTACTAATAGGATAGGAATTCAGATCCTATAAAGTAGTAGTTCTTAAAGTAGTATTTGATCCTGCCGTTATTATATTAATGCTTAATATTAGCGATAGATATTAAGGCTTGCGTAAAGGAATACGTATAAGAATGTATATAAGCGTAAATGACCTATGCTTTGTGTTCTTTATAAATGTATTAATACTGGTGGTGTCAGAAATTGACTACGCAATAATTATAAAGGTGGGTTTATGTTACGAACTCTTACACTGCTGTCTGCAGCAATACTAGCAACTCATGTTAGTCATACAGCAATGGCACAAGAAGTATCCTCAAATGATACTGTTCAGCTACCCGCGTCAGCGAATGTAGAAAGCGCTGACCAGTCAAATCATTTTCAAACCGCCTTCTTAAGACGTCAAGTAAACCAAACTATGTCGGTTGGCCGAGCAATCAGTTCAATCGCTGGTCATTATCCGCAAGAGATTGTGTCTATTGTGGATATTGCTTTAGATACCTATCCAGACAAATACAGAGAGATCATTTTTGCTGCTATCTCTGCTCAACCTGCGTCTACTGAAGAGATTGTACAGCTGGCTATTGAGAAAGAAGTAAGTAGCTGCCCTAACATTGTTCAGTTAGCGATAAAAGCAGAGCCGACTTATGTCGACTTTGTTGTGCAGGCTGCTGCGGTTTCAACACCTGAAGAGCTAGATGAGATTGTACGCGTTGCCGTGCTTACTCAACCTGACGCAGCAGACAGTATTGTTCAGACATTGTCGCAAGAACATCCAAATAAGATTGTCGATATCATGACAAGCGCATTGAATGCTGTTCCTTTTGTTGGTGAGTATGTAGTGGATGCGCTTCTGGCCGTGTTTCCTAACGAAGCAGAAACGGTAGTTGAAACGGCGGTGAAAGAATCTGCGCAGCAGCGTGAACAAGTAATGCGTATTTTAAATACTGCGCAACACGCGGGTGTATCTCAGGATAAGTTAAAAGAGTACGCTATGTCTGCCGGACTAAGCGAAGACGACTTTAATAGTGCACTGGGCAATTAACCCCCTACTAATTGATTTTAAAAAAAACGGCGTATTGATTTACTCAATACGCCGTTTTTGTTTATAGCTGTACTAGTATCTTCAACCCTTACCTGCTTTTTAACAACAAGCAGCAAGCGATAGCAATCAAGCCTACTTCACAATTAAACTTGATGTTTTCAAAAGAGCTCAGTTGTTAAGGGAATGCAACATAGCGGCTTCTTTATAAAGGGTTAGTTCTGCCTTTAGTAAGTCCACTTTCGCTTTTATCTCTTTTATTTGGGCCTTAATTTCATTTTGTGCGCGGGCATTTAACACGAACATATCACTGTCACCTGCATCGAAACGTGTTTTTTCTACTTTAGAAAGGGTTTTCGCTAGCGCCGCATTTTCACTTTGAAGAGCAACAATGTCTTTCGCCTGCCCCCAATAAACTAGCGCTTGTTCAAAACGCTGAGTTATCGCTTGCTCAGTAGAGGTTAGCTTGTGCTCTAGCTCTCTCTGCTTTGACTGTAATTGGGCTTGTTCAGCTTTCGCCTTCCTGTTTCCTAAAGGGTAGGAAAACGACAGACCTACTTTTGTTTCGGTACCGTCTAAATTTGACGGACCAGAACCTATATCTCTTGCAACCGATGCTTTTAAATCTAACTTCGGCAATAACGCGTTACTAGCCAGCGCAGTCTTGTTATTTACCACCTGCTGTTCTAATTTCATCACATCAAGTTCAGGGTGATTACGAAGGGCATTGCGAAGAGTCATAAGCTGACCGTTACCAACCCAGAAAGGCCAGTTGATATCTTTCGGCGGGTTCGCTTCATCTACTATCAACATATCTCCCTTAGGTGAACGCCAATAAAAAGAAAGCATTTGAGCATGTGCGTCTCGCTTTTGCTTAAGCTCGGCAAGCAAAAGGCGCTGTTGCAAAATGTTGGCTTTAAATTCTGTCAGCACAACATTGGCTAAATCTCCCTTCTCTACGCGGGTCACCAACGCTCTTTCACGTTCTGTTGCGGTGTTTAGCAACTCTGTAACGGCATTGACCTGCAATGCGCTTTCGTACCACGCAACATATTCACTAACCCCCTTGTAAACAAAGTCATTAATTAAACTTGTCGCTAACGCTTGCCATTGTGAAGTCGCTAGCCCTGCATTGGCTAACTCCGTTCTACGCTTATCCAGTTCTCTGTTTTTAAGTAGGGAGATGGCAATGCCCACACTAGCCTCGCCGCCAGACAAGGTTTCGTAATCGGCTTCGTACACCGGGAAATCACCGTCTGATATACGGTACTCGGTATAAACTGAGCCATTAAAGTCTTCGAACGGATTAGAAAAGCGCTGCGTTAAATTAGTACCATCGTAATATCCGCTAACGCGGCTACTGGTTTTCTGCTCTATAAACGGATCAAAACTGCTTCTTGCTATTTCTAAATCGGCGGCAGCTTGATAGTTTCCTTCATTTATCGCCCTAACGTAGGGGTGATAGTTCACCATACTCTGGATAAGTGCATCGATTGATGGTGCTTGCCTAGTATTTTTGTTTTGCGCTGCTGCATCAGAAACATGAGTGCTAATAACCGCAACAGTTGCAAGCACTGCTAATGTAAACCTTCGAATTACCATATTGATGCCCCAGCCCCCTTGGCTCCACCGGTAGTAGGCTCTTGCGTTGGCAATGGCGGGAAGTTGTTCAACTGTCGCCACATCTCGTAACCTAGACGCACCTCTTCTAATAGCACCCACGCTTTAACCCGGCTTCCCAAACGCGCAGAACTTTCAGCTGGCCAAGGAATATCAGACTCGTCAGGTCTAATCCACACGTTAAAATCGCCAGTAGCATTAGCAACAGGCTCTACATACACAACTTCACCACCAAAGGTACCTATTGCACTACCCGGCCATCCACTAAACTGAAAAACAGGCCAGCCATCAAACTGCAAGCGCGCCTTTGCACCAGGCTTAACCAGCGGTGCGTCTAACCCTCGCACGGTAACGCGAACGCTGCGTTTCGCATCTGCTGGAATAAACTGCCCAAGAATATCGCCCGACTTTACGAACGTAGACACACCGCCTGATAGCAACCGAACAACCGTACCATCAACGGGTGCATATTTAGTTTGCGTCGACTGACGAGATAAAATCATGCTTACTTCATTAATTTCCGAAACAGAGGCGGCAGCTTTTGCTCGCAGTTCCTGCACTTTTATCTCGGCCTGTTCTACTTCTTTGCGTGAAACCAGCCCTTGCTCTTGCAGAGACTGTTGACGCGCCAGGTTGTTCTCAGCATTTCTTACTGCTGTTTCATTAGCTTGATTCTTTAAGTTCGCTGCTGAAAGCTGAGATCGCAGCTTCTCAAGTCGCTGCGCATCAATATCGATTAACGTAACGATTGGCTCGCCGGCTTTTATTTGTTGGCCTTCCCTTACGTGCCACTGCTTTACTTGTCCATCAACTAACGCATTTATTGGTTGGGTTCTGTCTTTAGGATCGAGCGAGTCGACCATACCGGTGCCATAAGCCGTTTGGATCCATGGTGTGAAATACAAAATTAATCCAGCTGCCAACACCAACAAGATGATAACTCCGGTAATTACACGATGAAGCTTTGGCACTTTCAATGAAGGCAATGAAGTGATGTTATCTAAAAAGCGACGTTCTGCGTGATTCACTTACTCACCCTCCTTATTGTTCTTTGAAGCCGTGCTGCTCTCACTTGCGTTAGCAGCACTAATCGGTGACTCACCATTTGAATACTCATTTAACATTGCCGTTGCGTTATCGTGCAGATGCAACACACCTTCGAAACAATCTGTCAGTGGCATATTGGTAAAATACATGACGGTAAAATCATATTTACTTAAGCGTCGCAGAAGTCGCGCCCTCAACTCTACCGGTATTGCGTCGAAGTGCTGATTCAAAATGAGCAGCTTAGGTTTACCAATAATTGCGGCGGCAAGTTTAAGCAACAAAAACTCCAATGGCTGTAGCGGTGCCCCTAATACGGATACTTTAGTCTGCAAACCCTCTGGTAAGCTATCTATCACTTTGGTCATTTCTACTTCCTCAAGCGCAGCGCGAATATCCGCGATGGTTGCCTGAGGATGTGCCAACTTTAAGTAGCGCTCTACAGAAACTTCGATAATTAAAGAACGATCTAGAATGGTGACGGCCTGCCGTAACTCATGGGTGTCGTAATCGTTTAGACTAAGCTCTCCTAACAAGATGTCGCCCGATTTAACGCGGTCATATTGCTTCAGCAATCCTAGCAGTTGCTTCTGCACCCAACTTTTATCAGTAGTAACAAAATACTTAGTGCCAGGTTCGAAGATAACATTGAGGTGGCACGCATCATTACCATGTTTAAGTTCAACATCGTTAAACACCAATTTAGAAGAAGCTGGTATCTGTTCCGACGTATTGAGCTCTTCCTGCGGCATGTCAAGAGCGCCACCCAGCTTCTCGGCAGCGCCATATAACTCATAGTAAAGTTTTAAATATTGGGTAAAGCGAGACAGCCCAAAGAAAACAGCAGACATCACAAGCTCAGCAGCCACTAGCTGACCAATAGAAAGCTCGCCTTGTACAACCAGAACACCACCGATACCAAGTAGCGAAGCACTCGCCACGGCATACATCAATAGAAACATAACCACCTGCGAAAAGGTGTAGTGAAAGTGGCTTTTGTGCTTTTTCACATAGTTACTGATATAACCTTCAGTGCTGCGCCCTGCGTATTCAACATGATCAGCTGACTTAAAGAATTCGTGAGCAATTGCAATATCGTGTAGCCACTTTGCAGAATCGTATTTCGCGTTAGACAATTCAATAGCCGTGCGCTTAGCACCACGCCCCCAAATTTTCCAAACCGCATACATGGTAAGTAAAAGCACCACATTAAACGCGAAAAGCGCTGGGTGGTAGAATGATACTAGTGTGAAACCTACCAGCATCTGTAGTACAAGCGCGAAACCATCAATCATTAAAGACGGCATATTCTTTTGAAAAGTCATTATGTCGAAGTAGCGCTGTGTAATGCTAACGTTTTGTCGACCTTCAAAAAAACTGTGGGGCGCGAGAATAGTTTTTAACCCTAAGTCTGCGGTGAGTCGAGCGTACACTTTACGCTCGTAGAACTCCATCACTCGCATACGAAGCGCGCTAAATACGCCAGATATAAATAAAGTAAGAAATAGAATGACGGCCAATATGATAACTGCCCGAGTTGAACCGATATTGGCGATACTGTTAATCAGCGTTTGAACCGCTATAGGTACCGCAAGGGTCATTAAACTTATTGCTACGCCGTATGCGATAGCAACCCAAAAAAAGCCAGCCTCTGGTTTCAATAGCGAAAATAAGGTCTTTCGCGTTTTACGTAAATCAATTGGTTTAGCCATAGTTATGTCTTCAATATACCGCTAGCTTAAAAATCAGTGACGCGCCGCTTTTAATCGTACAAAAACAACGCTAGATAGTGTATTGCAATAGTCAGTTAGAATAAATCTGTTATATTCTTAATAGTTCATCGAAAAAAATGGGGTCAGAGTACATTTCTTGCCCCTAATACCTTAATAATCGAGTAGCTTGTTAAAGTATGCATCACCTAAACTACCATCATTTATATTATTTCTATCTTGTTGCCCGTGAGGGTAGCATTGCGAAAGCCGCTAAATTACTCCACGTTACCCCGCAAACCGTAAGCGGGCAACTAAGCACCTTCGAAAATCAGCTAGGTTATTCTCTCTTTGATAGAATAAATAAGCGCCTATACCTAAACGCGAGAGGTAAAGTAAGTTATCAGTATGCCAGCGAAATATTTCATAAAGGTAATCAACTAGCTGAAATACTTAACAATAGCGATGAAGTGAATACGAAAGAATTTGTGATAGGTATTACTAATGGTATTCCAAAAGTGCTTTTTTACGACTTTGTGCATGCCACCATGCGTAGGTTTTCACAGGTTAAATACGTGATAAAAGAGGATAGCTTCGACGGTTTGTTGAAAGAGCTCGCCATTAACGCCATCGATTTCATTCTAGCAGACAGAGGCATAGCCCCTGGTACACAAATAAGCGCCAATAGCTTTTTCTTAGGCGAAAGTTCGTTGAGCTTCTTTGCTAAAGCACCGCTTACTGAAGAACAGACTTTTCCAGAGTGTTTAAATCAAATGCCGTTGCTAATTCAGGGTAATACATCAGGAATACGGCAAGCACTTACAAGTTGGCTTGAGACAGAACAGCTGTACCCCAAAGTTGTAGCCGAATTTGACGATACTGCTTTGCTTAAACTTTTTGGCAGCGAAGACTTCGGTGTTTTCTGCGCACCATCGGCAATTTCAAAGCACGTAGAAGAGCAATATGACGTGCACTGTATTGGTAACGCAAGCACACTAAATGAGAGATACTATGCCATTACTGGCAAAAGCCGTGCTGACTACACTATTAGTGAGGCAATCGTAGAAGCCGCTCGCGGAATTCTAACGTAGTGCACTTAATGGTAGGGTCAGAGTACATTTTCTGCCCCCACTTAATTTAAGCAGCAACACCACCGTCTATATCTTGAGCATAAAAACTCAGTGTTAGAATTTTTTCTAACACAAAACGTAGTGCGTCATTAATAGGCATAAGTCTTTCCCCTAATTCATAATCTAATTGAGCAAGTTTTTGTCTGCCTTCTGCGATCATTGGCGGCTTTGTCGATGTAACTCGAACCTCACTATTTGCGGCTATATCATCCACTAATCGCTTTTCGAAGATATCTAAATGCTGTGGCTGTATAGCAATCAGCGCGGCCGCATACTTCTCTGGTACAGCTTGCTTAATTGGTTTACACACCGAAAGTGTGGCTTCGCCAGATTTGGTTTTATAACCTGCTGCACCGAACATACGGCAAATGCCAGGTCGGTATTCGTAAATTCCGCAGTAGCCTTCTTTACCGTCCAAACTTAGGCGTTGATATTGTTTACAGGCGAAGCCGCTGTAGTTGTCTAGCTCGTCAAACTCCTGTTCAGCCCGTCCTGTATCAAATAGATGAAGTGCTAAAGGCAGCATCTCCAATGGCGACACTTCAATGTCGGGGTTATTGCAACATGCACCACATTTCTCAACACAGTTTAGTGACTGGCTAGATTGATATGCACTGAATTCTTGGGAAAGAGATTGGTAAACATCCATCACTTGGCTGGACAGCTCACGCAGCCTATTCATAACGACTCCGCTAATAAAAGCAAACTAAAACAAATACATGTTCATGCTGGTGTAATGTAATAGGTAGCATGAACTCAACATTCTGCTTACTGGGTTTAAGAACCAGTTCGACAGATCGCATTGGGAGCGGAAATGTACTCTGACCCTGAGGGATCCCCACGAATTTAATTCCATGTGCCTGCGGTCCAGGCCCCGTCGACTATGGAGCTGTACCATTTGAGTGCAGTTTTCCACTGTCGCATAGTGAATCTTATTCG